>NZ_WYCT01000031.1 GCF_011008945.1 Streptomyces harenosi | reverse complement strand
TTCCGGCGGGGCACCTCGCACCGGCCCCGGCTGCGCGGCCGGTGCGAGGTGCCCCCGCGCGCCGGCCGGCGGCTCGCCCGCGCCGGGGCCCGCCGGGGCGGCCGCGCGGTGCGGCGGGCGGACCAGCGCCAGGGCGAGGCCGAGCAGGGCCGTCGCCGCGATCGCGTCCAGCCAGTAGTGGTTCGCCGTCCCCACGATCACCAGCAGGGTCAGCAGCGGATGCAGCAGCCACAGCCACCGCAGGCGCGACCGGGTGGCGGCGATCAGGCCGATCGCCAGCATCAGCGCCCAGCCGAAGTGCAGGGACGGCATCGCCGCGAACTGGTTCGACAGGTGGTCGCTCTGCGGCGGCCCGTAGACCGAGGGCCCGTACACCCGCCCGGTGTCGATCAGGCCGGCCGCGGCCAGCATCCGCGGCGGCGCCAGGGGGAAGGCCAGATGCAGCGCCAGCGCGGCGGCGGTCACCGCGGCCAGCACCCGGCGGGCCCAGACGTAGTGCGCGGGCCGGCGCAGGTAGAGCCAGATCAGGAAGGCCGCGGTGGCCGGGAAGTGGACGGTGGCGTAGTAGGTGTTCGCCGTCCGCACCAGGGCGTGGCCGTGCAGCAGCAGGGACTGCACCGCGCCCTCGCCGGGCAGGCGCAGGGCGCGTTCCAGGTCCCACACGTGGTGCGCGTTGCCGAACGCCTCACCGGTGTGGCCGGTCGCCAGCGCCCGGCCGGCCTTGTAGACGAGGAAAAGCCCTGCCACGAGCAGGAGCTCACGGACGAGCGGCGGCCGCGCTGACGCGTCGGGCTCCGCTTCTGCAGGCTCGGTGCGGGCATTCATCCCCCGGCCCCTTCGCTGACGGTGGTGCGTGTGGTGGTGCGGCGGAGCTGGTGACTCGCCGGGTGGCGCCGGGTTCGTCGGTGGTGAGCCCGGACGGGTACGGGAGGGCGACGGCAGTCATCGATACGTTCCCGTTCCGATACGTCAGTGTACCGATACGCTCGTGTACCGGTACACTGACGTATCGATGGCCGTACGACACACTGGAGTACGGGCACAGCCGGGCCCTGGGCCCACCGGATCCGAGCGAGGAGTGCAGCCGATGACGCCGCAGGCCGCGGACCGACCGGACACGGTCGTCGCCTCGCGCCGCTCCAAGATCACGCCCGAGCGTGAGCAGGAGTTCTTCGACGCCGTCCTCGAGCAGATCCGGGAGTGCGGTTACGACGCCGTCACCATGGAGGGCGTGGCCGCCAGCACCCGGTGCAGCAAGTCCACGCTCTACCGGCAGTGGAAGACCAAGCCCCAGTTCGTCGCGGCGGCCCTGCGCTCCCACCGCCGGGTGCGCTTCGCGGGCATCGACACCGGATCGCTCGCCGAGGACCTGCGCCAGGCGGCCCGGGCGGCGGGCGAGTGGTCGGGCAAGGACACCCGGCTGCTCCAGGCGCTCGGCCACGCCGTGATGCAGGACGCCGAGCTCCAGCAGGCACTGCGGGAGGCGCTCGTCGAACCCGAGATCGCCGCGCTGCGGCAGATCCTGGAGCGCGGCGTGGCGCGTGGCGAGGTCGCCGCGGACCATCCGGCCCTGGAGTACGTGCCCGCGCAGATGTTCGGCGTGCTGCGGGTGCGGCCCGTCGTGGAGGGCGAGTACGCCGACGCGGACTACCTGGTCCGTTTCGTGGAGGCCGCCGTGCTGCCGGCGCTCGGCCTCACCTGAAGACCCAGGCCGCCGTCCATGGGATGACTGGACGGTGACCTGCTCGCGCCGACCCGTGGGGACGGGGGCGGCGCGCACCCCCGGCCGGGTGGGACGCCTCTTGAGCGGAGGGGCGACCCACCCGGCCGCCGTGCGGGGGCCGGGGGACGGCTCAGACGTCCTGCCCGTTCCCGCCGCCGGACGCCTTCTCGATGCCCTTCGTGATCTCGTCGATCACGCCCTGTCCCTCGCCGACGTCGACACCGAAGCGCACGACGACGATCTGCCGGGGATTCCCCGGGGAGGGGAAGGCGAGCGACTCGACGTAGCCGTCGGCGCCCTTGCTCGTGACCGCCTTCCAGCGGACCAGATAGCCCTTCTGCCCGGCCACGGTCACCGCCCTGGACGCGAGCACCTCGTGGGAGGTGATCGAGCCGTAGGTCCTGCCCCCGTACGACTCCCGCGCGTTCGCCTCGATGTCCGCCTTGGCGACCTCCTCGGCGGTGTCGCCCTCCGTCTTCAGCAGCATCGCCGGCGCCGAGTAGGCCCCGCCCTTGGTGCAGGTCTCGGAGGTGTCGCCGGGGCACGGGTAGGAGTCGTCCGACGTCACCTGCGCGCCGTAGGGGAGTTCCTGGCCGTACCAGCCGTCCGGGACGGGCAGGCTGATGCCGCTGAGCGGGTCGGTCACCGACCCGCTGTCCACCTTCGGCGGATCGGACGGGGACGGCCCGCCCTCCCCGTCCCCGAAGGGACCGTCCTGGCCGTCCGGACCGCCCGGGCGCGGGTCCTGCTGCTGCGATCCGGCCCGGTCGTCGCCGCGGCCGCCGTCACCGGCCAGGGCGTAGACGCCGACGCCGATGCTGGCGAGGACCGCCGCGGCCAGCGCCACGGCGATGCCGGTGCGCAGCCCGCGCCGCCGGGCAGCGACGGGCTGCGCGGGATACGCCGGGTAGCCCGGGTACACCGGCTGCCCGGGAAAGCCCGGGTGGCCGGGGTGGCCGGGGTGCGCGGTCTGTCCGGGAAACGCCGGGTACCCGGGCCCGCCCGGCGGTGCCGGGTACGCCGCAGGCGCGGACCGGGTGTCCTCGGCCGGGGGCTGGACCGGCTGTCCCGGGTACGCCGCGGGCGCCGGCCCCGTGCCCTCGGCCGGGGGCCGGCCCGATGGTCCGGGGGGTCCGGGCTGTTCCGCGACCACCGCGTCCGCGGGCTGGGTCCCGTCCGCCGCGCTGTGGGCCGGTTCTCCGGGCCGGGCGGCGGTCGCCGGGGTCCCGGACCCGGTCCCGTCCGCCGCGTCCCCGGACCCGGTCCCGTCCGCTGCGCTGTGGGCCGGTTCTCCGGGCCGGGCGGCGGTCGCCGGGGTCCCGGACCCGGTGCCGTCCGCCGCGTCCGCGGACCCGGTCCCGTCCACCGGGGGCTGGGCCCGCTGTCCGGGCTGGGCCGCGGCCGCCGGGCTCGCGGCGCCGCCTTCGTCCACGGGCGGCTGTGCCGCCTGCCCGGACGGCGCCCCGCCCCCCGGCGGCGGGGTGTCCCCCGCGGCGGCGGGCCCCACGGGGCGGATCCGGTCCGTCCACGCCTTGCCGTCCCACCAGCGTTCGGCCGGGGGACCGTCACTTGTCTGCCCGGGGTCCGGATACCACCCGGGAGGAGTCACCTGCGTCATGGGCACACCGTATGAGGCGTCGGTGAAAGCGCGATGAGAGGAGGCCCCCTATCCGGCACCGGGGCCCGCGTCGCGGCCGTCCGTGCCGGGCGGGACCACCACCAGCCGCGCCGGCGCCACCCGTACCGGCGGCGGCAGCCGCAGTCCCCGCCGGCCCGGCGTCAGCGAGCCCAGCACGCTCGGGTGCCGCGCCCCGGTGCTCACCGGATCGGTGCCCGGCAGGCCGTGCGCCGTCAGGAACCCCAGGACGGCGAAGGCGTACGCCTCCTTCGCCTGCTCCGGCAGCCCCAGTTCGCCGGAGGTGCGCAGCGCCACCCCCGGCAGCGATCTCCCGAGCAGGTCCATCAGCACCGGATTGCGGGTGCCGCCGCCGGAGGCGATCACCTCCGTCGCGCCGGCCGCCCGCACGGCGTCCGCGATCGTGCGGGCGGTGAGCCGGGTCAGCGTGGCGAGGACGTCCTCGGCGGGCGGCGCCCCCAGCCCGGCCAGCGCCTCGCGCAGATAACCGGCGTGGAAGAGCTCCTTGCCCGTCGTCTTCGGCGGGGCGAGCGCGTAGTACGACTCGGCGAGCAGCCGGTCCAGCAGCGGTCCGTGCACCCGGCCGCGGGCGGCCAGCGCGCCGTCCCTGTCGCAGGCCAGGCGGCCGCCGCTGAACTCCCGGACGGCGGCGTCGATCAGGGCGCAGCCCGGCCCGGTGTCGAAGGCGGTCCCGTCCGGCGCGGTGACGTTGGCGATCCCGCCGATGTTCAGCGCGACCGGCGTGCCCGGCCGGCCGCGCAGCCACAGGGAGTCCACCAGACCGACCAGCGGGGCGCCCTGCCCCCCGGCGGCGACGTCCCGCGGCCGGAAGTCCGCCACCACGGGGAGCCCGGTCGCCTCCGCGATCCAGGCCGGCTGCCCGAGCTGGAGGGTGCCGTGCACCCGCCCCCCTTCCGCCCAGTGGTAGACCGTCTGCCCGTGCGAGGCCACCAGCTCCGCCGTGCCGCCGCACAGTTCCCGGTCGGCCCGGACGGCCGCCGCGGCGAACGCCTGCCCGATCCGGGTGTCCAGCCGGCACACGCCGGCGAGCGTCACGGCGGCCGGGGGCAGCGCGGCGGCCAGCGCCCCGCGCACCTCGTCGTCGTAGGGCACGCTGACCGCCCCGAGCGGCTCCAGCACCAGGCGGTCCCCGGCCAGGCGCAGATCGGCCGCCGCCGCGTCGACGGCGTCGTACGACGTACCGGACATCAGCCCGATCACCCTCATCGCACTCGCCGTCCTGGTCGCGCTCATCGGGCTCACCTCCCCTCCTCGGTGGCGGCACGGGCCCGGCGTCCCGTCCGCCCGGGTGCGGCGGCCAGGGCCAGCGCGCTCACCGCGCAGGTCACCGCCGCGTAGTACGCGGGGACGTCCACGTTCCCGGTCCGCTCCACGGTCTCGGTGATGACCAGCCCCGCGCATCCGGAGAACACCGCGTTGGACAGCGCGTAGGCCAGCCCCAGCCCCGTGTAGCGCACCCGCGTCGGGAACATCTCCGACAGCAGCGCGGGCCCCGGCCCCGCCATCAGCCCCACCAAGGCACCCGCGGCGAGGACCGCCGCGCCCTTCACCGCCTCCGGGGCGCCGGGGTCCTGGAGCAGGTTCAGCAGCGGCAGGGAGGACACCGCCACCAGCAGCGCCCCCGCCATCATCACCGGCCGCCGCCCCACCCGGTCGCTGAGCAGCCCCGCCGGGACGATCGTCACCGCGAACCCCGCGTTGGCCAGCACGGTGGCGACCAGGGCCTGCCGGAAACCCGCGTCCAGACTGCTCTGGAGGTACGACGGCAGGACGACCAGGAAGGTGTAGCCGGCCGCCGCCCATCCCATGATCCGCCCGGCGCCCAGCGCGATCGCCCCCGCCACCTCGCGCGCGGGCGGAGTCACCCGCGCCGTCTCGTCGCGGAAGGCCGGCGTCTCGTCCAGCCGCAGCCGCAGCCACAGCGCCCCCAGTCCCAGCGGCAGCGTCAGCAGGAACGGCAGCCGCCAGCCCCACGCGCCGAGCTGCTGTTCCGTCAGCACGGTCGCCAGGACCGCCGCCGCGCCCGCCCCGCCGAGCAGCCCGAGCGCCACCGTGAAGGACTGCCACGACCCGTACAGCCCGCGGCGGCCCGGCGGGGCGAACTCCGTCATCACCGACACCGCGCCCCCGAACTCCCCGCCCGCCGACAGCCCTTGCAGGATGCGCAGGAAGGTCAGCAGCCAGGGCGCGGCGGCCCCGGCCTGCGCGTACGTCGGCAGCGCGCCGATCAGCGTCGTCGCCCCCGTCATCAGGGAGATCACCAGGACCAGCACCGGACGGCGCCCGATCCGGTCGCCCAGGCGGCCGAAGAGCGCCGCGCCGACGGGCCGGAAGAAGAACGCCAGCGCGAACGAGGCGTACGTCTTCACCAGGGCCTCGGCCTCGCTGCCTCCCTCGGGCGTGAAGAACCGCTCCGCGATGATCGTCGCGAAGTATCCGTAGACACCGAATTCGTGCCATTCGATGAGATTGCCCACCGAGCCCGCGACCAGCGCCCGGCGGCGGCGCGTCCCGTCCGGTCCGCCCCGGCCACCGGGGTCCCGCCCCTTCCGCACGCCCGGCCGGTCCCGTCGGCTGCCGTTCCCCGCTCCTACCGGTTCCAACGCCCGCCTCCCCGACCCGAGTTGACCATGCGTCGGCCGGCGCGTGGCTGGTCAGCGGGCCGCCGCGCAGCCCGCCTATACCCTGTGCCGTCCGTCTCGGCAACTCCTGCCCGGACCACTCACCACTCACTCCGCCGGGCGGCTACGCTCGACATCCGTACGTCGTTCGGGCGACTTGGGGAGGTAACGGGATGACGGAGGTACGGCCCACGGCCGCCACCTCGGCTTCCCTGTGGGAGCGCGATGCGGAGATCGCCGCTCTCACGCAGGCGGTCGACGCCCTGTGCGCGGACCGCTCGTCGCCCGGCACCGTGCTGGTGCTCCGCGGCGAGGCGGGCCTCGGCAAGACCGCCCTGCTGGCCGAGGCCCGGCGGATCGCCGAACGCGCGGGCTGCACGGTGTGGGCGGCACGCGGCGGCGAGACCCTGCGCTCCGTCCCCTTCAACGTGGTCCGGCAACTGCTCCAGCCCGCGCTGGTGCCGATGCTCCCGGACCAGGCGCGGGAGTACCTCGGCGACCGGTACGACATCGTCGGCCCCGCCCTCGGCATAGCGGACCCCGGCGCGCGGCAGGCCGACCCGCAGGGCGTCTGCGACGGCCTCGTCAGCGCCGTGCGCCGGCTCGCCGGCCGGGAGTACCCGCTGGTGCTGCTCCTCGACGACGTCCACTGGGCCGACCAGGAGACCCTGCGCTGGCTCGCCGCCTTCGTGGAGCGGCTGGACGACGTGCCCGTCCTGGTCGTGGTGGCCCGCCGGCCCGGCGAGGTGAGCGACGAGAGCGCGCGCCACCTGGACGCGGTCGCCGCCGTGGCCCGCCCGCTGGGCACGCTCAGCGCCCTCACCCCGGAGGCGACCGCCGGGCTCACCCGCGCCACCCTGGGCGAGCACGCCGACGCCCCGTTCTGCCGCGAGGTGTGGGCCGTCACCGGCGGCAACCCCTACGACACCGTGGAACTCCTCGCCAAGGTGCGGGACAGCGAACTGGAACCGGTCGAGGCGCGGGCCGGCGAACTGGAACCGGTCGAGGCGCGGGCCGGCGAACTGCGCGCCCTGAACCGGGCCGCCCGCGGCGGCGGCCTCGTCTCCCGCCTGGAGGACCTCGGCGTCGACGCCACCCGGTTCGCCTGGGCGGCGGCCATCCTCGGCACCGGCATCACCGTCGACATGGTCGCCCGGCTCGCCACCATGGGCCGCGACGAGGCCCTTCGCTGCGCCGAACTGCTGCGCGACGCCCGCATCCTCACCGAACCCGACCCCGCCGCCGGGCCCGCCCGCACCGGCGAGCTGGAGTTCGTGCACCCGCTGATCGCCAGCGCCGTCTACAACTCCATCCCGGACGCGCTGCGCCGCGCCATGCACGGCATCGCCGCCCAGATCGTCACCGACCTGGGTCTCGGTGCCGCGGCCGCCTCCCGCCACCTGATCCAGGTCCACCCGGACGACGACCAGGAACTGGTCGAGCAACTGCGCGAGGCGGCCCGCGAGCACCTCGCCGTCGGCGCACCCGACGCGGCCCGCCGCTGCCTCGAACGCGCCCTGGAGGAACCGCCGCTGCCCGACGCCCACGCGCGCGTGCTCTTCGAACTGGGCTGCGCCACGCTGCTGACCGCGCCCGCCACCACCATCGCCCACCTGCGTACCGCCCTGACCCTGCCGGGCCTGGACGAGCAGGCGCGCATCGACGCCGTCTTCCGCCTCTCCCAGGCGCTGCTCCACAACGACCAGCCGGACGAGGCCGTGCGCACGGTCGAGACCGAGGCCGCCCGCCTCCCCGACGGCCCGGCCCGGCTGCGGCTCCAGGCCGTCCAGTACATGTGGTAGGGCATCCACGCCGGTGAGAGCGCCGCGCCGGACCGCTCCGCGCGCCTGGCCGAGCTCGCCGCCACCTGCACCGGCCGCGACAACGCCGAGCGGGCCCTGCTCATCCTGCGCGGCTTCGACGCGATGACCCACGGCGAGAACGCCGAGGAGGTCGTCGCCCTGTGCGACCGCGCCCTGGTCAACGGCCGCCTCGCGCCCGGACTCGGCTGGACCGACACCGAGTGGGGCCTGGAACTGCTGATGATGCTGGCCAGCACCTACGCCTACACCGACCGCCTCGACCGCGCCGAAGCCCTCTTCACCGACGCCCTGCGCGCCTACCAGACCGCGGGCTGGAGCGGCGGCCACCTGGCCCTCGCCCACGCCTACCTGGGACTGGGCCACCGCAGGCGGGGCCGTCTGCGGGAGGCGGAAGCGGCCCTGCGCGAGTCGCTGCGCCTGGCCGAGCGGGTCGGCCGCGGCCTGCCGCTGTACTGGTCCGCCACCTGCAACCTGGTCGACACGCTGCTCGCCCGCGGCCATGTCGACGAGGCGTGGTCGGTCGCCGAGCAATACGGCTTCGCCCCGCCCTACCCGTCCACCATCGTGCTGCCCGACCCGCGTTGGGTGCGCGGCCGGCTGCTGCTGGCGGTGGGCCGCACCGAGGACGGCATCGGCGAACTGCGGGCCGCCCAGAAGGCGGCGGCCGCCCGCGGCCACCACAACCCGGTGGTGGTCCCCTGGGCGGTCGACCTGGCCCGGGCCCTGGCCGTCGCGGACCCCGCCCGCGCCGCCCGGCTCGCCTCCGAGGCCCGCCGGCAGGCCGAGCGGTTCGGCACCGACACCGCCGTCGGCGAAGCCCTGCGCTGCGCCGCCGCCCTGGAGACCGGGCAGCGCGCGGTCCGGCTCGCCGCCCAGGCGGTCGCCTACCTGGAGGCGTCGCCCTGCCAGTACGAGCACGCCGCGGCCCGCGTCGAGTACGGGATCGCCGCCCGCTCGGCGGCCGAGCTCGAGCGGGGCCTGGACCTGGCCCGCTCCTGCGGCGCGGACGGGCTGGTGCGACGGGCCGAGGAGGCCCTGGGGATGGCGGGCGCCGCGCTGTAGTCCGCCGCCCGGGACGGCCGGCGGATCAGCCGGCGACGCCGTCCTCCTCCGCCAGCACCCGCTGGGCCGTGGCGAACGCCGAGTTCGCCGCCGGGACCCCGCAGTACACGGCGGTCTGGAGCAGCACCGCGCCGATCTCCTGGGGCGTCAGCCCGTTGCGGCGCGCCGCCCGCACATGCATGGCCAGCTCCTCGTAGTGGCCGTGCGCCACCAGCGCCGTCAGCGTGATCATGCTGCGCTCGCGGCGGGAGAGCGTCTCGTCGGTCCAGATCTCGCCCCAGGCGTAGCGCGAGATGAAGTCCTGGAAAGGGGCGGTGAAGGGGGTCTGCCGGGCCTGCGCCCGGTCCACGTGCGCGTCGCCCAGCACCGCGCGCCGCACCGCCATGCCCCGCCGGGCGTGCCCGTCGAAGTGGCTCCGCAGCGCCGCCAGGACGGCCTCCGGGCGCTCCGCGGGCGCCAGGTGCGAGGCGCCCGGGACCTCCACCAGGGTGGCGCCCGGCACCGCGTCGGCGATCTCCCGCAGATGGGCCGGGGGCGTGGCGGGGTCCTCGCGCCCGGCGATCAGCAGGGTGGGCACGGAGATGCCGCCGAGCCGGTCGCGCACGTCGAACGCGGCCAGGGCGTCGCAGCAGGCGGCGTACGCCTCCGGATCGGCCCCGCGATGGTCCCGGACCAGCCGTTCCACGGTGAAGCCGGGCGTGAACCAGCGGTCGTTCGCGCTCTCGGCGAGCTGGGCCAGGCCCTCTCGCCGGACCAGCGCCGCCCGGTCCCGCCACGGTCGCTCCCCGTTGAAGTGGGCCGACGAGCAGATCACCGCGAGCGAGGAGAGCCGCTCCGGGTGGCGCAGGGCCAGCTGGAGCCCGACCGCGCCGCCCAGCGACACCCCCGCGTAGGCGAACCGCTCCACGCCGAGCGCGTCGGCGAGCGCGAGCACCAGATCGGCGAGGTCGCCGACGGTGGCACCGGCGCGCAGCAGCCGGGCCGGGGAGCCGCCGTGGCCCGGGAGGTCCCAGCGGATCACCCGGTGGCCGGCGGACAGCTCGGGCGCCACCCGGTCCCACAGGGCGAGCGAGGTGCCGAGCGAGGGCCCGAGCAGCAGCGGGGGAGCGGAAGCGGGGCCTTCGGCACGGTGATGGAGGAGGGTGTCGTTCAACGTCGCTCCAGAGCGCGGTCGGTGAGAACCCCGGCACAGCCGGTGTACCGGGACGGGTCGGTGAGCCCGTCGAGGTCGAGGCCGGTGCCCGCCAGTTCCGGTTCCTCCGCGAGCAGGTCGCCCAGGGCCCGGCCCTCGGCGAAGGCCCGCCGGGCGAGCTCGGTGAGCAGGGCCTTGGCGCGGGCCCGGCCGAGGACGGGGGCCAGTTCGGCGGAGAGCCGCTCGGACACCACCAGCCCGTGGGTGAGCCCGAGGTGGGCGCGCATGACCTCGGGCCGCACGCGCAGCCCCCCGGCCAGTTCGGCGGCGTCTCGGGCGGCACCGCCGGCCAGCCGGAGCAGATCCCGCAGGGGCTCCCACTCGGCGTGCCAGGCGCCGGCCGGACGTTCGTCCTCGGCGGCCAGCGAGCCGTACAGCGTGGCGGCGAGCTGCGGGGCGCGCCGGGCCGCCGCCGCGATCAGCGTCGAGCGCACGGGGTTGGCCTTGTGCGGCATCGCCGACGAGCCGCCGCCGCTGCCCTCGGCCACCTCGCCGGTCTCGGTGCGGGACAGCACCAGCACATCCGCGGCGATCTTGCCGAGCGCCCCGGTGGTGAAAGCGAGGCACCCGGCGAGGTCGGCGACGGGCGTGCGCAGGGTGTGCCAGGGCAGCAGGGGGGCGGCCAGGCCCAGTTCGCGGGCGTACGCGGCAGGCAGCGCGGCCGGGTCCGGGGCGCCGTACGCCCCGAAGGCCGCCAGGGTGCCCGCCGCGCCGCCGAGCTGGACGGGCAGGGCGCCCCGCACGGCGGCGACGCGGTCACGGGCGTCGAGCACGAGCGACCGCCACCCGGCGGCCTTCAGCCCGAACGTCGTCGGCACGGCGTGCTGGGTGAGCGTCCGGCCGGGCAGCACGGTGCCGCGGTGCTCGGCGGCCAGGCCGGCCAGCGCCCGCCCGGTCCGCTCCAGGTCGGCCAGGATCAGGTCCAGGGTGCGGGCGGCGACCAGCATCGTCGCCGTGTCCAGGATGTCCTGGCTGGTCGCGCCCCGGTGGACGTACGGGCCGTGCTCGTCGCCGACCGCCTTCGTCAGGTCGGCGACGAGCGGGATCACCGGATTGCCGCCGCCGCGGGCGCGTTCGGCCAGCGAGGCGGTGTCGAAGCGGGCCGGGTCGGCGGCCTCGGTCACCGCCGTCGCCGCCTCGTCCGGGGCCAGCCCGAGGGCGGCCTGGGCGCGGGTGAGGGCCGCCTCCGCCTCCAGCAGCGCCCGCAGGTAGGCGCCGTCACCGGTGGCTTCGGCGGCCGGGGAGCCCGCCCACCCGGGGGCGAGCAGGCTTCCGCCGGATGCTGCTGATGTCACTGGAACTCCAGGAAGACCGTCTCGCCTTCGCCCTGAAGGCGGATGTCGAAACGGTACGTGCCGTGGCCCTCGTCGGCGGCGATCAGCGTGCCGCGCCGCCCGTCCGCCACCCGCGACAGCAGCGGGTCGGCGGCGAGCGCCGTCTCGTCGCCGGGCAGGTAGATCCGGGTGAACAGGTGCACCAGCAGGCCGCGCGCGAAGACGCACAGACTCAGGTAGGGGGCGTTCGCGCCGCGCGCCCCCGGGCGCAGCGTCCGCACGTACCAGTGGCCGTCGGCGTCGGTCTGGATCCGCCCGAATCCGGTGAACTCCACGCCGTTGCGGCCCAGGAAGCCGCCGGTGGCCGGGTCCCGGCGCATCGAGCCGTCCGCCGTGGGCAGGTTGCCGTCCGGATCGGGCCCCCAGACCTCCAGCAGCGCGTCCGGCAGCGGCTTGCCCGCACCGTCGTACACGTACCCGTGCACGGTGATCGTCTCGGGGTGGCCGAGGGGCGCGATCTGCTCACCGCCGCGGAAGGGCAGCGCGTATCCGTAGAACGGGCCGACCGTGTGCGACGGCGTGGGCAGGACGTTCTCCGGGCTGCTCGTGTCGATCTTCGTCATGGCGGGTCAGCGTCCTTCTTCCATCCAGGTGGCCCGCGGGCCGTCGAGCACGATGTCCCAGTGGTAGCCGAGGGAGAACTCCGGCACCGACAGGCTGTGGTCGTACGTCGCCACCAGCCGCTGCCGGGCGGCGTCGTCCGTCACCGACTGCAGGATCGGGTCGTAGGGGAACAGCGGGTCGTTCGGGAAGTACATCTGCGTCACCAGCCGCTGGGTGAACGCCGAGCCGAAGACCGAGAAGTGGATGTGGGCCGGGCGCCAGGCGTTGACGTGGTTGCGCCACGGGTAGGGGCCGGGCTGGACGGTGGTGAAGCGGTAGCAGCCGTCGTCGTCGGTGAGGGTGCGGCCCACGCCGGTGAAGTTCGGGTCCAGCGGGGCGTCGTGCTGCTCGCGCTGGTGGGCGTAGCGGCCCGCCGAGTTGGCCTGCCAGATCTCCACGAGCTGGCCGCGCACGGGGCGGCCGTCGCGGTCCAGCAGCCGGCCGGAGACGGTGATGCGCTCGCCGATCGGCTCGCCGGCGTGCTGCCGGGTGAGGTCGTTGTCGATCTCGGTGATGTCCCGCTCCCCGAAGGCGGGGGAGGACAGCTCCACCAGCTCCGGGTCCTTGGTGACGTCGATGGCGATGGGCGGCTGCCCGGGGTGGCGCAGCACCGAGGAGCGGTACGGGGCGTAGTCACGGCGCGGGTGGTGCTCGACCGGCCCGCCGTCGGCGACCCGCTTCCGGTACGCGGCGTGCTCGGCCGCGATCTCCGCGTCGATGTCCTGCTGGGTGAGAGTCATGGGGATTCCTGTGGGCTTCCTGGCGTTCGGGGCACTAGCGTTCGAGGACGAGGGCGAGGCCCTGGCCGACGCCGATGCAGAGGGTGGCGACGCCGACTCCGGAGCCCTTGCGGGCGAGCTGGTGGGCGAGGGTGCCGGCCAGGCGGGCACCGGAGGCGCCGAGCGGGTGGCCGAGAGCGATGGCACCGCCCTGGGGGTTGAGGATCGCCGGGTCGAACTCGGGCCACTCGGCCACGCAGCCCAGCACCTGGGCGGCGAACGCCTCGTTGAGTTCCAGCACGTCCAGGTCGGCGAAGGTCCGGCCGGCCCTGGCCAGTGCCCGGTTGACCGCTTCGACGGGGGCGAGGCCGAAGTAGTGGGGGTCGACGGCGTGCACACCGGTCGCCGCGACCCGGGCCAGCGGTTCGCGGCCGGTGGCCTTCAGTCCCTCCTCGTCGGTCAGGAGCAGGGCGGCGGCACCGTCGTTGAGCGGGGAGGCGTTGCCCGCCGTCACCGTGCCCCCGTCCTTGCGGAAGGACGGCTTCAGCTTGGCCATCGCCTCCAGGGAGGCGTCCGCGCGGACGCATTCGTCGTCGGCGACGACGACCGGGTCGCCCTTGCGCCGCGGGATGGTGACGGGCGCCAGCTCGGCGTCGAACAGGCCCGCCCGCTGGGCCGCGGCCGCCTTCCGGTGCGAGGCGAGGGCGAACTCGTCCTGCTGCTCCCGGCCGATCTTGTGCTTGTCGGCGATGAGTTCCGCGGACTCGCCCAGCGGGATGGTCCACTGCGGTTCCATCCGCGGGTTGACCATGCGCCAGCCGAGGGTGGTGGAGTACAGCTCGGTGTGCCCGGCCGGGAACGGCCTGTCGCTCTTGGGCAGGACGTAGGGGGCGCGGGTCATCGACTCCACGCCGCCCGCGACGGCGATGGAGGCATCGCCCACCGCGATGGCCCGGGCCGCCTGGATCACCGCCTCCAGACCGGAGGCGCACAGCCGGTTGACCGTCACGCCCGGCACGCTGGTGGGCAGCCCGGCGAGCAGGGCGGCCATCCGGCCGACGTTGCGGTTCTCCTCGCCGGCGCCGTTGGCGTTGCCGAAGTACACGTCCTCGACGCGGGCCGGGTCCAGGCCGGGGGTGCGGGCCATCAGTTCGCGGATCGCGTGCGCGGCCAGGTCGTCCGGGCGGACGGAGGCCAGCGAGCCGTTGTACTTGCCGATCGGGGTGCGGACCGCGTCGACGAGATAGACGTCCTTCACTTCACGCCCTCCGGGGTGAGCAGTTCGGCACCGGTCCTGGCGGTGATCTCGTCCACGCCCACACCGGGCGCGGTCTCGACCAGGACGAGACCCTCGCCGGTGACGTCCAGGACGCCGAGGTCGGTGATGATCCGGTTCACGCACGCCTTGCCGGTGAGCGGCAGCGAGCACTCGGTGACGATCTTGGGGCTGCCGTCCTTGGCGGTGTGGGTCATCACGACGATCACCCTGCGGGCGCCGTGGACGAGGTCCATCGCACCGCCGATGCCGGTGATCATCTTCCCCGGCACGGCCCAGTTGGCGAGGTCGCCGCCGGCCGAGACCTGCATCGCGCCGAGCACGGCGACGTCGATGTGCCCGCCGCGGATCATCCCGAAGGACAGCGCCGAGTCGAAGAAGGAGGCGCCGGGCAGGACCGTGACGGTCTCCTTGCCCGCGTTGATCAGGTCCGGGTCGACCTGCTCCTCGGTGGGGTAGGGGCCGGTGCCCAGGATGCCGTTCTCCGACTCCAGGGTGACCTCGACGCCGGGCGGGAGGTGGTTCGGGATCAGCGTCGGCAGGCCGATGCCGAGGTTGACGTACTGGCCGTCCTTCAGCTCGCGCGCGGCGCGGGCGGCCATCTCTTCGCGTGTCCAGGCCATCAGGAACTCACCGTCCGCTTCTCGATCGGCTTGTGCGCCGCCTGCTCCGGCGTCAGCGCCACCACCCGCTGTACGAAGATCCCCGGCAGGTGGACCGCGTCCGGGTCGATCTCGCCGGGTTCGACCAGCTCCTCCACCTCGGCGACGGTGACCTTGCCGGCCATCGCGGCGAGCGGGTTGAAGTTCCGGGCGGACTTGGCGAAGACGAGGTTGCCGTGCCGGTCGCCCCTGGCCGCGCGCACCAGCGCGAAGTCGGTGCGGATGCCCCGCTCCAGCACGTACTCGGTGCCGTCGAACTCGCGCACCTCCTTGGCGGGCGAGGCCAGCGCGACGCCGCCCTGGCCGTCGTAGCGCCAGGGCAGCCCGCCGTCGGCGACCTGGGTGCCGACCCCGGCGGGGGTGTAGAACGCGGGGATGCCCGCTCCGCCGGCCCGCAGCCGCTCGGCCAGCGTGCCCTGCGGGATCAGCTCCACCTCCAGCTCCCCGGCCAGGTACTGCCGCGCGAACTCCTTGTTCGCGCCGATGTAGGAGCCGGTCACCCGCGCGATCCGCCCGGCCGCCAGCAGCACCGCCAGCCCCGACTCCATCGCGCCGCAGTTGTTCGACACCACCGACAGCCCGCCGACCCCGCGCTCGTACAGCGCCTGGATCAGCACGTTCGGCACACCGCTCAGCCCGAAACCGCCCACCGCCAGCGACGCGCCGTCGGGTACATCGGCCACCGCCTCCCCGGCCGTGGCGACCACCTTGTCCATCGAGAAGCCCCATCTCTCCGCCAGCACCCGGGACCAGATAGTCAGGGCACTGAGTATTTCAGCGAGGTGGCCCACACGCTGCCACCAGAGGGCCTCACCGTCAAGGCCTCGGCAAATGCCGTGCTCACCGCCGGTCGAGTGCACAGACAGCCCCGGATGTCAGCGGGTATCGTTCAGTGCACCAACGAATACGATCACGGGAGCGCACATGGCCGCGGTGGACCTCACCAGCCACCCCGGGCACCTGGCCCGGCGGCTGCAGCAGGCGCACTACCTGCTGTGGAACACGATGGTCTCCGAGGAGATCACCTCGCCGCAGTTCGCGGTCCTCAACGCGCTCGTCGCCGAACCCGGCCTGGACCAGCGCACGGTCGGGGAGCGGGTGGGCCTGGACCGCTCCACGATCGCCGAGGTGATCAGCCGGCTCGACCGCCGCGGACTGCTCGGCAAGGTTCGCGACCCGCAGGACGGCCGCCGCTTCCTGCTGCGCCTGACGGACGAGGGCCGGCGCACCCACCGCAAGCTGACCGTGCGCACGGCCCGGATGAACCAGGTCTTCCTCGCTCCGCTGACCGCCGAGGAGCAGACGGTCTTCTTCGACCTGATCCGCCGGGTCGCGGACGCCGCGGAGGGCCTGCGCAACCCCGGGGAGCCGGCGGCCGCGCGCCGCTGAGGAGCGCTCCCGGCCACCGCCCGGGGGCCTCGCTCCGGACGGCGGGGCGGTCCTCGCCCGTCCGTCCGCCGGTCACGACCCGTGCGCGAACACCACCCAGACCTGGCCCCGGGCGAAGCGCACCGGCGCGCCGCCCGCCGTGGTGAACCGGGTGCCCTCCGCGGCCGACCCGCGCTCCCAGCGCACCTCGTGCGCCCGCCCGTCGCGCAGCACCTGCGCCCGCCCGGAGCCGACCGTCTCGACGTACGGCGTGGCATTCCCGAGGAAGTCGCGGTAGGCGGAGGCGCGCACGGTCACGTACTGCACGACCACCGTCGCCGGTGCCAGGCGCCCGCCCTCGGCCGTGACGGCGGGCGTGCCGTCCAGGGCGACCAGCCATCCGGCGTGCCGCGCGGACCAGGTGAAGGTGAAGCGGGCCGCCGGGTAGCGCACCGTGCGGGAGGGCGCGGCCACACCGCCGTCCGGTGCCGCGCCGTAGCGGAAGCCGGTCGTCAGGGCGTCGGCGCCGGGAGCCGCGGCCAGCAGCCGGCCGGGGTCCAGGTAGAGGTTGTGCGGGGCGGGGCGCCCGGGGTCGCGGACGTAGGCGCCCGGTGTCCGGCCGGGTGTCTCCGCCCGCAGCGGCGCCCGGCCGATCAGCGGCAGCAGCTTGCTCTGCGCGCCGGAGAAGGCGAGCGTCGGCCGGTGGAACTGGCCCAGCAGCTCCAGGTCGGACTCCCGCGCGCTGCGCACCGGGCCGACACTGCGCGGCAGCCGGGTCGCGTACACCGCCATCAGCCGGCTCAGCCCGCCCTCGACCGGTTCCGCGTAGACGACGTCGGCGGCGCCGAGCCCCGTCTGCGGCCGGGCCGCGGGCACATTGTCGATCTTCACGGCGAGCACCGGGGCGGCGGTGCCGGCCCGGCTCGGCGACGGCTCGGGATCGGGCCGCCCGTCACCGTCCCGCCCCGGCCCGGCCGTGCAGCCCGCGGTCAGCGCCACCGCCGCCAGCAGTGCCGTCACCGCGCCGCGCCGGGTACGCGCCGTTCGCCGCATCCCCACCACCCGCCCACCGTCCTGTGTCCTTGATTGTGCGCTTGCCGATGCCTTTGTGGCCATACCCGACCGTTTCTGATCGCGCGCGCCCTTTCGGCTGATCGGCCCAGCCGGACGGCCCGCGATTCGGCCGAGTGGACCCCGGGTACTCGGCGACCACCCCAGGACCAAGGCGCACGCCGACGGAGGGAGCGCGAGGCGATGAAGGCAGTGACCTGGCAGGGCAAGCGGGACGTGCGGGTGGAGGAGGTCCCCGACCCGAAGATCCAGGAACCGACCGATGCGGTCATCCGGGTCACCTCCGCCGGGCTGTGCGGTTCCGACCTGCATCTGTACGAGGTGCTCACCCCGTTCATGACCCCGGGCGACATCCTCGGCCACGAGCCGATGGGCATCGTCGAGGAGGTCGGTGCCGAGGTGCCCGGCCTCAAGCCCGGCGACCGGGTCGTCGTCCCGTTCCAGATCGCGTGCGGCCACTGCTTCATGTGCGGCACCGGGCTGCCGACCCAGTGCGAGACCACCCAGGTCACCGGCGAGGGCATGGGCGCCGCCCTGTTCGGCTACACCCGCCTGTACGGCGCGGTGCCCGGCGGCCAGGCCGAGTACCTGCGCGTCCCGCAGGCGCAATACGGGCCGATCAAGGTGCCGGACGGGCCGCCGGACGACCGGTTCGTCTACCTCTCCGACGTCCTGCCCACCGCCTGGCAGGCCGTCGCCTACGCCGACGTGCCCCAGGGCGGCAGCATCGCCGTGCTCGGGCTCGGCCCCATCGGCGACATGGCCTGCCGGGTCGCCCAGCTCAAGGGCGCCGGGCGGGTGTTCGGCGTGGACCTCGTCCCCGAACGGCTGCGCCGGGCGCGCGAGCGGGGGGTGGAGACGTACGACCTGAGGTCCTTCGACAGCGAGAAGGAACTGGTCGCCGCGATCCGGGACGAGACCGGCGGCCGGGGCCCCGACGCCGTCATCGACGCGGTCGGCACCGAGGCCCACGGCAGCGCCGCGGCCAAGCTGGTCCAGCAGGGCGCGGCCGTACTGCCCCGGGCGATCGGCGGCCGGCTCGCCGAACGCTTCAGCGTCGACCGGCTCGCCGCCCTCTACACCGCCATCGACCTGGTGCGGCGCGGCGGCACCATCTCGCTGTCCGGCGTGTACGGCGGCATGGCCGACCCGATGCCGATGCTCACCCTCTTCGACAAGCAGATCCAGCTCCGGATGGGGCAGGCCAATGTCCGGCGCTGGAGCGACGACATCCTGCCGTACCTCACCGAGGAGGACCCGCTGGGCGTGGACGACTTCGCCACCCACCGGGTGCCGCTCACCGACGCGCCGCACGCCTACGAGACGTTCCAGAAGAAGCGGGACGGCGCCGTCAAGGTGCTGCTGAAGCCCTGACCTGGCCGGGGCCGCGGGAGCCGGGACCGGTTCCCTCCTCTCCGCGGCTCCCCGCGGCGGCGCGGCGGCTCACCCCCGCGACGACCGGGCGGGCGGGGCGAGGATCTCCGCGAGGTCGTAGCGCACCGGCTCCTCCAACTGGGCGTAGGTGCAGCTCTCCGGCGCGCGGTCGGGGCGCCAGCGGCGGAAGCGGGCCGTGTGCCGGAAGCGCGCCCCGTTCTCCATGTGGTCGTAGGCCACCTCCGCGACCCGCTCCGGCCGCAGCGGCACCCAGGACAGGTCCTTCTTGCCGGACCAGCGGCTCGGGGCGCCCGGCAGCCGCGCCGTCTCGTGCGCCGCCTCGTCCCCCCACGCCGCCCAGGGATGCCCCGCGACGTCGTCCATGCGCAGCGGTTCCAGCTCCGCCACCAGCTCGGCCCGCCGCTTCATGGAGAAGGCGGCGGACACCCCCACGTGCTGGAGGGCGCCCCGCTCGTCGTACAGGCCGAGCAGCAGGGAGCCGACGACGGGCCCGCTCTTGTGGAACCGGTAACCGGCCACCACCACGTCCGCCGTCCGCTCGTGCTTGACCTTGAACATGGCCCGCTCGTCCTGGAGGTAGCGCAGGTTCAACGGCTTGGCGACGACACCGTCCAGCCCGGCGCCCTCGTACTGCTCGAACCACTGCCGCGCCACCTCGACGTCGGTCGTCGCGGGCGCCACGTGCACCGGGGCCGTGACCTCGGCGAGCGCCCGGACCAGCAGCGCCCGCCGGTCGGCGAGCGCCACGTCGAGCAGGGACTCGCCGTCCAGCGCCAGCAGGTCGAAGGCGACGAAGGAGGCCGGGGTCCTCTCCGCCAGCATCCGCACCCGGGAGTCGGCCGGATGGATGCGCTCGGTCAGCGCGTCGAAGTCCAGCCGGCCCTCCCGCGCGATCACGATCTCCCCGTCCAGCACGCAGCGCTCGGGCAGCCGCTCCTGGACGGCCGTCACCAGCTCGGGGAAGTACCTGGTCAGCGGCTTGGTGGTGCGGCTGCCCAGCTCGACCTCCGGACCGTCGCGGAAGAGGATCGCCCGGAAGCCGTCCCACTTCGCCTCGTACTGCATGCCCGGCGGGATCTTCGCCACGGACTTGGCGAGCATCGGCTTCACGGGCGGCATCACCGGCAGATCCATGGTCCGATTCTGCGCGTATATCCCGATCGGTGCCTGATGTGCGAGGCCGGGGCGGTAGGCCTACCGTGGCTCGCATGGGCGAAGCGGTGGAACTGGAAGCGGGCGGCCGGACCGTGCGGCTGTCCAACCCGGACAAGGTCTTCTTCCCGGAGCGGGGCTTCACCAAGCTGGATCTGGCCCGCTACTACCAGGCCGTCGCCCCCGGCATCCTGCGCGCCCTGCGCGACCGGCCCACCACCCTGGAGCGCTACCCGGACGGCGTCACCGGCGAGTGGTTCTTCCAGAAGCGGGCGCCCAGGAACATGCCCGACTGGATCCCGACCGCCCACATCACCTTCCCCAGCGGGCGCAGCGCGGACGAGATGTGCCCCACCGAGGAGGCGGCGGTGCTGTGGGCCGCCCAGTACGGCACCGTCACCTTCCATCCCTGGCCGGTGCGGCGCGACGACGTGGACCGCCCCGACGAACTGCGCATCGACCTCGACCCGCAGCCCGGCACCGACTACGGCGACGCCGTCCGCGCCGCCCACGAACTGCGCGCCGTGCTGGAGGAGTTCGGCGGGCTGCGCGGCTGGCCCAAGACCTCCGGCGGCCGGGGCCTGCACGTCTTCGTGCCGATCCGGCCGCGGTGGACCTTCACCCAGGTCCGGCGCGCGGCCATCGCCGCCGCGCGGGAGCTGGAGCGGCGGATGCCGGACCGCGTCACCACCAAGTGGTGGAAGGAGGAGCGCGGCGAGCGCATCTTCGTCGACTACAACCAGACCGCCCGGGACCGCACCATCGCCTCGGCCTACTCCGTCCGGCCCCGCCCGCACGCCCCGGTCTCGGCGCCCCTGCGCTGGGACGAGGTGGGCGCCGCCCACCCCCGGGACTTCGATCTCGCGACCATGCCCGCGCGCTTCGCCGCACTCGGCGACGTGCACGCGGACATGGACGACCACGCCTACGGTCTGGAGGCCCTGCTGGAGCTGGCCGCCCAGGACGAACGCGACCACGGGCTCGGCGATCTGCCGTACCCGCCCGAGTATCCGAAGATGCCGGGGGAACCCAGGCGGGTACAGCCGAGCCGGGCGAGGAAGCCGGGCCCTCGCGGGGAGTGACCCCCGCCTCTACAGCTCCCTGATCCGGATGTCGCGGTACGACACCACGTCCGTCGTGCCGTGGACCTGGAGCCCGATGTAGCCGGAGGCGAAGCGCCGCCCGTCCGTGCCCGGATCGTCCGCGCGCGGCGGGCTGAACTCCTGGCCGCCGGTGTTGTCGAACTCGTTGATCAGTACGCCGTTGCGGTAGACGGAGTAGTGCTGGCCGACCACGCGGATCTCGTAGTCGTTCCAGGTGCCCTTCTCCGTCACGCCCGCCCCGGCGAGTCCGACGCGGTCGAAGCCGTAGACGGAGCCCGTCTTGTACAGGTCGCCGCCGGGGCTGTCGAACACCTGCACCTCGTGCCCGTACTTGATGGCGACCCACTCCGGACGGGACTCCTCCGGGTGGTCGTGGACCCACGGGAACCGCACCAGGACACCGGAGTTGGCGTTGCCGGTGCCCGGGGCGTCGTCACGCCACTGGAGCCGCAGCGAGAAGTCCCCGTACTTGCGCTCGGGGAACCAGAGCATGCCCATGCCCGCCCTGGTGGTGCCGGAGGTGATCGACCCGTCGGGGTTCAGGGCGAAGGAGCCCCCGCCGGCCTGCTCCCACCTGGCCAGGGACGCGGCGCTGCCGTCGAAGATCTTGCGGTACCCGTCGGTCTGGCCCGGCTTGCCGATCCCGGACTGGCGGGCGGCCCGCTGGATGCGGTTGTACTCGCGCTGGTCGACGACCCCTTCCTTCAGCAGCGCGTCCAGGACGGTCTTCACGTGCTTGAGGAACAGCGCCTGGGACGTCCACTCCTTCTCGTCCTCGATCAGCTCGCCGATCCGGCACCGGTTGTTCGTCACCCGGTTGGGCACGCCCGAGTCGACCGTGCCGACGATCACCGTCAGCCGCTCGTCGTACTCCGGGCAGGGCGGCGCCGGCACCCCGCCGCCCGCCACCACCGTGAAGCTCACGGTGCGCGGCGCGGAGGTGTTGCCCGCCTTGTCGCTCGCCCGGTAGGCGACGGTGTGCGCGCCCGCCCGGTCGACGATCACGGGCCCGCCGTACGTCAGATAGGGCCCGCCGTCGAGGGAGTACTCGATGCGGTCCAGGCCCAAGCCGCCCTCGTCCGTGGCGCTCACGGTCACCCGGGCGCTGCCGACGTAGGCCCCGTCGGAGTTCTTGGTGCCCTCCACCGTCGCGCCGGTCACCGGGGCGGTGGTGTCCTGCGGGGGAGCGGCGACCACGGTGAAGGCGACGCTCTTGTCCGCCGCCGCGTTGCCCGCCTTGTCGGTGGCGCGGTAGCGCACGGTGTGGGTGCCCGTCTGGTGCACCATCACGGGGGCGGTGTACGGCTGCCAGGCGCCGTCGCCGAGCGCGTACTCCACGGTGCTGACGCCCGACCCGGTGTCGGAGGCGGAGACCGTCACGGTCGCCATGCCCACGTACGCCCCGTCCGCGTTCCGTTCCCCGCTCACCGTCGCCGACGTCTCGGGCGGGACCGTGTCGTCCGACGACGGCGGGACGACCGTGAAGGTGACGCTCTTCTCCGCGGCGGCGTTGCCCGCCTTGTCGAAGGCCCGGTAGCGGATCGTGTGGGTGCCGGCCCGGTCGACGACGACGGGTGTCGTGTACGGCTGCCAGGCGCCGTCCCCGAGCGCGTACTCGATCCGTTCGACGCCCGATCCGCCCGCGTCGGTGGCGCCGATCGTGACGCTCGCCACACCGACGTAGGCCCCGTCGGCGTTCCGCGCGCCGGCCACCTCCGCCGTCGTCTCCGGCGCGGTCGTGTCCGTGCCGCCGCCCTCGGTCACCACCAGCACGCCCTTCATCTCCCCGTGTCCGGGGATCGTGCAGTGGTAGAGGTAGCGGCCGGGGGAGAGGGTGACCTCGGCGGTGTGCCGGCCGCCCCGGTCGTCCAGGGGACTGGCCAGGATGTTGAGCTGGACGTCGCTGTTGTACTCCGGGTCGCTGGTCACGAACGTCAGCGTGTGCGGCATGGCGGTGGTGTTGCCGGTCGCCTCGCTGTTCTCGAAGACGATGGTGGCCGGTCCGGCCACCGCGGTCTCCGGTGCCGACGTGTACCGGGTGATGTCGTCGCCCGCGGTCCAGGTGAGGACCTGGGCGGCGGCCGCACCGGCGTCCCCGGGCCGTCCGGCCGCGGGCACCGCCTGGAGGCCCAGCACCATCAGCAGGCCCGCCAGCAGGGCGGCCCACACTCTTCGCTGCCGTGTCACCGCGTCCCCCTCGCCAGCCGGTCGGCCGGCGGGGTGGGCCCGCCGCCCGTGTAGGTGACCCGCCACAGGGCCGACTTGGAGTCCGAGGTGAAGAATCCGCGCCCGTAGTCGAGGACGTACAGCGCGCCGTCCGGACCGAACTTCCAGTCCATCAGGTTCCGGATGCCGTCGTTGCCGACCGGCACGATCTTCTTCAGCGACTCCGAGTGCACCGGCACCCCGCCGTCACCTTGCGTCTTCGGGTCCATCAGCACCGCGTTGCGCGGCTGGTCGGCGTCGTAGAAGTCGCCGACGAACCACTTGCCGTCCCAGTACCGCGGCCACCTGGCCGCGCTGTCGCCCGCGGCGTCGTACCGGTAGACGGGACCGTTCATCGCCGCCTGGCCGCCGCCCTTGAGCCACGGCAGCCGGTAGGTCGCCTCCGCCTGCCGGTAGGACGGGACGCCGTCGGCGTCGCGCGGGAAGTCCGGTCCGCCGCCGTCGGGCGCGTACCAGATGTTGTTGCCGGTCACCGGGGGCAGGTTGACCAGGCCGTCGTTGTTGGGCGACTCGTTCCGCGGCCGGTCGCAGTCGTACCACCCCAGCGGCTGGGACGGGTCGGGCAGGTTGCGGTCCCGGTAGGGCTGCTTGTTGCCCATGCAGTACGGCCAGCCCCGGTTGCTCGCCTTGGTGATCACGGCGAACTGGTCGTACTTGGCCGGCCCCCAGGTCGGCGACGGGCTGCCCGCGTCCGGACCGACCCAGCCCGCGTAGAGGATGTCGGTCGACTTGTCGACGAAGATGCGCGCCGGGTTGCGCACGCCCATCACGTAGATCTCACCGCGGGTCTTGCCGCCGCCCTCGTCGGTCTCCTTGCCGGTGAAGAGGTTGCCCTCGGGGATCGTGTACGTCCCGTCCGGCTCCGGGTGGATGCGCAGGATCTTGCCGTTGAGGTTGTTGGTGTTGCCGGCGGTGCGGCGGGCGTCGGCGAAGGAGACGCCCTTGAAGTTCGGCTGCGGGTTGTTGCCCGAGTAGCCGCCGCTGAAGCCACTGGAGTTGTTGTCGCCGGTGGCGATGTACAGGTTGCCCCGGGAGTCCCAGGCCATGCCGCCGCCGGCGTGGCAGCAACTGTGGATCTGCACCGGCCAGTGCAGCAGCACCTTCTCGCTGTCCAGGTCCAGCCTGCCGGTGGCCTCGTCGAAGGTGAAACGGGAGACGCGCCGCTCGGCCATGTGGGTGTCGCGGTTGATCCGGGAGTGCGGTGTGTAGTGCAGATACACCCACCCGTTCTCCTCGAACCGCGGATCCAGCTCGATGCCGAGCAGCCCCTCCTCCACCTTCACCAGTTCCTCGCCGCCGCCCTTGTTGCCGAAGACCGTCAGCTCGCCCGCGAGCGTGACCTCCTTCGTCCGCGGGTCGTAGACGTGGATCTGGCCCCGGCCCTTGCCGATGTCGGGGTCGTTCCAGTCGGTGACCACCGGCTGGGAGGCGTCGCCGCCGCCGCGGCCGATGTAGAACACCCGGCCGTCGGGGGCGGTGACCAGGCCGTGCGGCTCGCCGATCTGGTCGCTCAGCCCCGGCTGGTTGGGCCGGGTCAGCCGCTCCGCCTTGTAGTTGCCGCTGATCGTCGCCGTGCAGTCGGCCCGCACCAGCCGGGTGGTCCACAGCAGCGCCCCGCGCAGGTGCTCGCGGAAGTCGGTCTCGTCGTACGACGAGACGGTGCCGCCCATGCCGGTGTAGAAGGAGCGCCCGCCGTCGTAGTCCCGGCACCAGCTGACCGGGTGGTCCCAGCCGTTGGCGCCCGCGCCGGGACGGTACGTCGACTCGCGCACCCGGGCCACGGTGTGCACCTCGCCGGAGGGGTTCTTCACCCAGTTCAGCCACTTGTCCGGCCGCTTCCACTGCACCGGCAGGTCCTTGGTGGCCGGGTGGAGCCGGTCGCCGACCTCGACGGTGGCCCGCTGGACCTCCGCCGGGCCGGAGGTGGCCGGGCGGGCGCCGACGAGTCCCGTGAACCAGTCGGAGTACGGTTCGGCGCGCGCCGCGTCATGGATGCCGACGAAACCGCCGCCGGCCTCCATGTACGCCTCCAGGCCCGCCTCCTGGTCCGGGTCGAGGACGTCGCCGCCGCCGGTCGGGAAGACCACGGCGTTGTAACGGCTGAGCCTGCGGTCGTCGGTGAAGACGGAGGCGTCGTCCGTGGCCTCCACCCGGAACCGCTGCCCCGCCGGTCCGGACAGCCCGATCTGCTCGATGGCCTCGATCCCGGCGTTGACCAGCGGCGACTCACCGCCGGGCGCCGCCGACCCGTAGAAGATCAGGACGCGGACGTTCGAGCCGCCCGGCGGGGAGGTGATCGACATCGTTGTCAGGGCCGGATCGGCGGGGCGCGCGCCGGCGGCCGGCCCCGACAGGAGCCCGGCGGCCACCACCCCCGCGGTCAGGGAGGCCGCCCAGACCCGTCTCCTGCGGCCGGCGGCGCCTCGGGTGCCACCGGTGTCTCGGGGGCCCTCGGCGCTCGTGGTGCTTCGTGCGCTCAATCCTCGTAAGTGCATGGGTCCGTGATGCGATGTGAAGCGCATGCGGTCACCCACCCCTCCTCGGTCGCGGCGACAGCAACAGCGCCATGGAAGCTAGACCTCTTTGCGCCGTTCGCCAATAGGTATGACCGGGATGCCACAAACTTTGTCCTGAGTGTGGATAAACGGATCGGTGCCCGGTACGGTCGCACCGGCTCATCGCAGCCACGTCCCGGCACGTTCCTTACCAGCGTGGGGAGTTCGGCATGGACAGACGCAGCTTCAACCGGCGGATGGTGCTGGGCGGCGCGGCCGCGGCGACATCGCTGCCGCTGGCGTCCGGGTCCGCCGGTGCCGCCACCGCCGCGGGGCTGCGGACGGCCCCGGCCGGGGGAGAGGTGAGACACCTCAAGCTGTACGCCGAGAAGCTGCCCGACGGGCAGATGGGCTACGGCCTGGAGAGGGGCAAGGCGACCATCCCCGGCCCGCTGATCGAACTCAACGAGGGCGACACCCTGCACATCGAGCTGGAGAACACGATGGACGTGGCGGCGAGCCTGCACGTCCACGGCCTGGACTACGAGATCTCCAGCGACGGCACGAAACAGAACAAGAGCCACGTGGAGCCGGGCGGCAGCCGTACCTACACCTGGCGCACCCACGCGCCCGGCCGCCGCAAGGACGGCACCTGGCGGGCGGGCAGCGCGGGCTACTGGCACTACCACGACCATGTGGTCGGCACCGAGCACGGCACCGGCGGCATCCGCAAGGGCCTGTACGGCGCGGTGATCGTCCGCCGCCACGGCGACGTCCTGCCGGACCGGACGCACACCGTCGTCTTCAACGACATGCTCATCAACAACCGGCCCCCGCACACGGGTCCGGACTTCGAGGCGACCGTGGGCGACCGGGTGGAGTTCGTGGTGATCACGCACGGCGAGTACTACCACACCTTCCACCTGCACGGTCACCGCTGGGCGGACAACCGCACGGGCCTGCTCACCGGGCCCGAGGACCCGAGCCAGGTCATCGACAACAAGATCACCGGCCCCGCGGACTCCTTCGGCTTCCAGGTGATCGCGGGCGAGGGGGTGGGCGCGGGGGCGTGGATGTACCACTGCCACGTCCAGAGCCACTCGGACATGGGGATGGTGGGGCTGTTTTTGGTGAAGAAGGCGGACGGGACCATTCCCGGGTACGACCCGCACGACCACGCGCACGCCGCGCACCCCTCGCCGAGCCCCGAGGCGGAAGCCCGCCACGAGCACTGACGGACGGGGCGGGCTCCCGGTGACGACCGGCGCTCGCCGGGCACGTCACCGAGGAGGGGGCACAGGTCCTGTTCTTCTTCTCGCAGGTGTTGTTCCTGCTGAGGGCCTACTCCTGCTGCGGCAGGGGCCGGATCACCGCGAACCGGGCGCCGTAGGGATCGGCGAGGCGGGCGACACGGCCGACGCCCGGGATGTCCGTGGCCGGCAGGCGCACCGTGCCGCCCAGTTCCCGAGCCCGGGCGACCGTGGCGTCCGCGTCGGCCACCGCGAGGTACGGCAGCCAGTACGGCTCGGTCTCGGACGGGTCGTCGGCCAGCGGGACCAGACCGCCGAACATGGCGTCCTCGCCCTGCCCGGCGGGGTTGACGCAGGTGTACGTGCCGCCGGGGAACGACACGGCCGAGGTCTCCAGGCCGAGCACGGCCTGGTAGTACGCGGCCGCGGCCGCCACATCCGGCGTGTACAGCTCGACCCAGCACAGCGAGCCGTCCTCCCCGGCCACGTCCAGGCCCGCCAGCCGCCCGGGCTGCCAGATGCCGAACCGCACGCCCGCCTGGTCGGCCAGGATCGCCATGCGGCCCTGCTCCATCACGTCCATCGGCCGCATGAGCACCCTGCCGTGCGCCTGCTCGCAGGCCCGGAGGGTGGCCTCCGCGTCCGGGGACCGGAAGTACACCGTCCACGACGGCGGACCCTGCTCCGGGGGAAGCTGCATGCCGCCGGCCGCCGTCCTGCCGTCGAGCTGGAAGAAGCCGTAGCCGCCCGCCTCCGGCCCCGCCGACCGGAAGCGCCAGCCGAAGAGGGAGCCGTAGAACGAGGCGGCGCCGTCGATGTCGGACGTGCCGACGTCGATCCAGTTCGGGGCGCCGTCGACGAAACGGGTGGTGAGCATCATCGCCCTCCTCGAAGGGTCGCGCTGCCTGCTCTGCCGAGTCTGGCACCGCTCACCGTCACGCGCCGCCGGAGCGGACCGGCGCCCCGCGTCCGCGCGCCGCCGTGCGCACCGGCGCCGCACCGGGGACGATCGAGGCGGGGACAGCCCAGGCCCGCCCGTTGATCCCGCGTTGATCGGATGTTTTTCACCGCCGGGCACGATCCTGTCCATGCACCTGGAAACGATCACGTCGCCGCCCGAGTTCGACTGGCAGCAGGAGGCGTTGTGCGCGCAGACCGGGGGAGACTTCTTCTTCCCCGAGCCCGGCAGCTCCGTGCGGGAGGCGAAGCGCATCTGCGGTCTGTGCCCGATCCGCTCGGCCTGCCTGGAGTACGCGCTCAGCAACGACGAGCGCTTCGGCGTGTGGGGCGGCCTGTCCGAGAAGGAACGGCTGGAACTGCGGCGCACCGCCCGCTGACCGGGCGACCCCGGACCCCGGCGGCGGGCCCGGCCCGCACCGGCGGCCCCCCACCGGTGACCGGGCGGAGGCCCGCCCGCTCCACCGGCCACGGCGCGCCGCGCCGCCACCCGCTCGACGGCGTACGGGACGCGGCTGCGGAGCCGGCGACGGCGCCGGGAGGCGGCGTACCGGCGCGGGCCGCAGCCGCGTACCGGCCGGGGGTCTCAGCCGCCCGCGCGGGCGGCCAGCCGCGCCTTGCGCGCCGCCAGCTTCTCGTCGAACTTGGCGGCCTGCGCGTCGAGCCCGCCCAGGAACAGCCCCAGCTCCTCCTGGGCCCGCAGCCCGTCGGGGCCCAGACCGTCGATCTCCATGACCTTCAGGTGGCGCAGCACGGGCTGGAGCACGTCGTCGTGGTGGATGCGCAGGTTGTACACCTCGCCGATCGCCATCTGGGCGGCGGCCCGCTCGAAGCCGGGGATGCCGTGCCCGGGCATCCGGAAGTTGACGACCACGTCGCGCACGGCCTGCATCGTCAGATCGGGCGCCAGCTCGAAGGCCGCCTTGAGCAGGTTCCGGTAGAAGACCATGTGCAGGTTCTCGTCGGTCGCGATGCGGGCCAGCATGCGGTCGCAGACCGGGTCGCCGGACTGGTGGCCGGTGTTGCGGTGCGAGATGCGGGTGGCCAGCTCCTGGAAGGCGACGTAGGCCACCGAGTGCAGCATCGAGTGCCGGTTGTCCGACTCGAAGCCCTCGCTCATGTGGGCCATGCGGAACCGCTCCAGCTTGTCCGGGTCGACGGCGCGCGAGGTGAGCAGGTAGTCCCGCATCACGATGCCGTGGCGCCCCTCTTCGGCCGTCCAGCGGTGCACCCAGGTGCCCCAGGCGCCGTCCCGGCCGAACAGCGAGGCGATCTCGTGGTGGTAGCTGGGGAGGTTGTCCTCCGTCAGGAGGTTGACGACCAGGGCGATCCGGCCGACCTCGGTGACCTTGGACTGCTCCTTGTCCCAGGACTCGCCGTCCTCGAAGAAGCCGGGGAAGTTCCGGCCGTCGCTCCAGGGCACGTACTCGTGGGGCATCCAGTCCTTGGCGACCTTCAGGTGCCGGTTCAGTTCGGTCTCGACCACTTCCTCCAAGGCGTACAACAGCCGGGCGTCGGTCCATACGGAGGGGCTGCCGAGCTGGGGGGAAGTGATCGTCATGGGTACTCCAGGGGGACGTACGGCAAAGCGGATGTGCGACCGGCGAGCGGTGCCGGAACCTACGGAATCGTAGGCTACGAGTCCGTAGGTTACGAGACCGTAGGTTAAACGTGCCGTAAAGGAGCCTGCTCAGCCCGGTCGCATCCGGTGACGGGGCGTCGCGGTCGGGCGTTCCGCGCGGCCCCCGGCGCACGGAAAAGCCCCGGGACCGGCGGGGATCCCGGGGCCGGACGGGGGCGCGCCCACCCGTCAGGAGTACAGCTCCCGCAAGCGCACCGAGAGACAGGTCACACAGCCCTCGAGCTTTTCGAACTCGCTGATGTCGACCACGACCGGCTCGTGACCGAGGCCGGCGAGCAGCTCCGCCGTCCGCGGCGCGCTCGCCGCCATCAGCAGCTTGCTCCCGCCGAGCAGCACCAGGTGGGCCCCGGACTCCTCCGGCACCGGCAGGAAACGGCCGAACAGCGACGGCATGTCCATGTTGGGGATGTGCCCGACGACCGTCCCGTCGGGCAGCGCCGTGACCGCCGACTTCAGGTGCAGCACCTTGCTGACGGGCACGGCGACCACCCGCGCGCCCAGCGGTTCGAACGCGGCCCGCACCTGCCGCACACCGGCCGCGTTGGTCCGGCCGCCGCGGCCGACGTAGAGGGTGTCGCCGACCTTCAGCACGTCGCCGCCGTCCAGGGTGCCCGGCTCCCAGATCCAGTTGACCGAGCAGCCCAGCCGGGCCACGGTCTCCTCCACGCCGATCGTCTCGGCCCGCCGGGACTCGGCGCCGGGCCGGGTGATCAGCGCGACGTTCTTGTACATGACCACCGTGTCCTCGACGAACACCGAGTCGGGGCAGTCGTCGGCGGGCTCCACCTCGATCGTCTCCCAGCCGTGGGCGCGCAGGGCCCCGACGTACGCCTCCCACTGCTCGACGGCGAGGTCGACATCGACCTTCTCCCGCGCGACATGGGTCACCAGCCCCTCGGCGAGGCGCGGGCTGGGGCGGCGGACGAGGGCCTTCTTGCTGGGCACTGGGGTCTCCGTATCGGCGATGTCTTTCCTGCACCATGATGCGGCCCCGCTCCGTCCTGCCGCCGGGCGGCCCCCGCGGTGGGGCCATGCCGGTTGCCGCGCGGTCGGCCGGGCTCAGGTGCCGACGGGGTTGCGGCGATGGCGGCGCGTCGTGCGAAGCTGCATGTCATGGTGGCCTCGACAGTCCGTGGACTTGCCCTGCCCGGCCGGCTGACGTCCCTCATCGATCGCGGCCTCTGGCGTCACCCCGGGGACGCCGTGCTGGCGGAGGTCGTCCCCTGGTTCGAGGCTCCGCTCGTCTTCGTGCCGAACCCGGAGCAGATGGAGTGGGCGTCCCGGTCGATGGACATGTTCGCCGACGATCCGCACTGCGCCTTCTTCCGCGAGGCACGGGGAAGCAGGGCCACCGGCCCCCTCGAACTGCCCTGGCTCGACGTCGAACAGGCCGTGCTGATCGCCGTCACCCGCAACCCTGGTGACGACGGTGCCCTGGCGCTCGACTACCGGACCGATCCCTCGGATCCCCGCGTCGTCGGCAGTGACTTCTGGTCGGACCCCCTTGTGTGCCGGTGGCGGGTCGCAGCACCTTCCTTCTCGGCCTTCGTCGTCGGCCTGGGTCTGTAGATCCCCTGGCCACGTCACCGGCGTGACCCCGGCCGCCCCGCGGCCGACGGCGGCGCCCGCCCCCTTCGCCGGAGGCGGGCGCCGCCGCGCCGTGCGGTCAGCCGGTCTGGTGGAGCTCGTGGCCGGCTGCGCCGGTCAGCGTGCCGTCCTGCTGCTCGTAGTGGGACAGGGCCAGACCGAGGCCGAAGAAGGTGGGGGCCCACTCGCCGACGAAGATGCCCCACCGGTCGGCGCGGGCGACGCCGCTGCCGGCCTCGGCGTTGAGGCTGGCGGCCCAGGCGACGACGGTGAGGCCGATGGAAGCGAAGGCTGCGAGGTAGGCGTGCTCGCTCTTCACTCCCATGTCGTGCATCTTCTTGATGATCATTGGCGGCTCCGTTCTGTTCGGACTCACCGGCCGAAGTGCCCCTGGACGCCTCCGTTAATCGCCGTTTTGCCCGGGTATGTCCGAGTAGCGCGAGGCGTACTGTCTCTCAGCCGATGCGGAGCCTCGCGGTCGAGGGCATCCGGCACCCCGGCCACCAGCGGGTCGTGGGGGTCTCGCGGCGAGGGTGCGTGACTTCCCCGGCCTCCCCGCCATCTTCATCCTTCGTCCCGGACGAAGAATGCTTCCGCCCACGGCAAGGAATTCTGGTCCGGCCGGCCGGCGCTTCATCGGCATGCGCATCGAACGGAACGGTGGAAGAATCGGCGGTGTAGTGATATAAGCGCGAGATTCCGCGGTGTCAGCACTGCGGACTCGTCGACCATCCCCTTCATGCCATGAGTAAAATATTCAACGCCGACGAACTGCGTGTCATGGCCACCGTTCCCGTGGGGAACAGGCCGACCGGCGTGGCGGTGGATGTCCATGGCCGGGTATTCGTCACCAACAGCGGCAGTAATTCCCTGTCGGTGATCGATCCCTCGCCCGGAGCCACGACCGCCACCGTCAACGTCGGTTTCTTCCCGGAGAGCGTGGCGACCGATCCGCAGTTCGGCACCTTCGTCGCCAACAGCGGTGACCGCACCGTGTCGGTGCTCAACAGGCTCAACGCCGTCGTGAGCACCCTCCGTGTCGGGGGCGTGCCCGGGCTACCGCCCAACATGGCGAGGGTGGCCGTCGATCACATCTTCAGCCGCGCCTATGTGACCAACCGCAGTGGTGACAGAGTGGCGATAGTGCGCACCAGCACCGTCCCACCCGTCGTCATGCCCGTGCCCATCGATATTCCCCGGCCTCTCGGTGTGGCAGTCGATGCCGTGGATCACCGTTTGTACGTCACACAACCCGACCTCGGCACCGTGTCGGCGATCGACCACGGGACACTGCAAAAGGTCGCGACCTTCCCGGTGCGGGAGCGGCCCACCGGCATAGCCGTCGACTCCCCCAGGCGTCGCCTCTACGTCGCCGACTCCGGTTTCACCACGGTATCGGTGATCGACCTCACCACCGGTGCCGTGACTGACGTCGACGTCGGTGCGCACCCGGTCGCCGTGGCGGTGGACCCGCGGGGTAACGCCTACGTCAGCCATTCCAGCGGCAGCGTGAAGGTGATCGACGCCGGATCCGGCACCGTGACCGCCACGATTCCGGTCGGGGCGAAACCCGAAGGCGTGGCCTTCGAGCCCCACACCCGTCGCGTCTATGTCGCCAACAGCGGCGACGGCACCCTTTCCGTACTCGACCTTTCCGGCGGTCACTGAGGTGGAACTCGGTGGTGCCGTAAGGGCGGCTGACGGCGGCGGCCTTCCGCGGTGTCACCGGTGCGTGCGGTATCCACAAGGCGGCAGGCCGACCGCCGCACGGCAGCCGTTCCGCGAGGAGGTACGGCTCCAGGCGGCCGGGCGGTTCGCCCGGGGCGAGGCGGGTCCACACCGAAGAGGCATTACCTAGACCGGGTCCCCCACGGCCTCCGGCGTGGTTTCCTTCAGTTCTCCCTCCTCCAGCAGCAGCCAGCGGGTGATGCCGAGCGACTCCAGGAACGGCAGGTCGTGGCTGGCCACGATCAGGGCTCCCTCGTAGGACTCCAGGGCCGTGGTGAGCTGGCGCACGCTCGCCATGTCCAGGTTGTTGGTGGGTTCGTCCAGCATCAGCAGTTGCGGCGCGGGCTCGGCCAGCATCAGCGCGGCCAGCGCGGCGCGGAAGCGTTCCCCGCCGGACAGCGTCGCCGCCTTCTGGTCCGCTCGGGCGCCCCGGAACAGGAAGCGCGCCAGGCGCGCCCGGATCCGGTTGTTGGTGGCGTCCGGGGCGAACCGGGCCACGTTCTCCGCGACGCTGAGCGTGTCGTCGAGCACGTCCAGACGCTGCGGCAGGAACCGCAGCGGCACATGTGCCGTCGCCTCGCCCGCCACCGGCCGCAGCTCCCCCGCGATGGTGCGCAGCAGCGTGGTCTTGCCCGCGCCGTTGCGCCCGATCAACGCGATGCGCTCCGGGCCGTGCAGATCGAACCCGCCCACCACCCGGGCGCCGTACGCCAGTTCCAGATCGCGCAGGGTGAGGACGGACCGCCCCGGCGGCACGGCGGTGTACGGCAGGTCGACGCGGATCTCGTCGTCCTCCCGTACGGCCTCCGCCGCCTCGTCGAACCGTTCCCTGGCCTCGGCCAGTTTCTCCTCGTGCATGATCCGGTGCTTGCCCGCGGACTCCTGCGCCGCGCGTTTGCGCGCCCCCATGACGATCTTCGGTTCGCGCTTCTGGTCCCACATCTTCTGGCCGTACCGCTTGCGGCGGGCCAGCTTGACCTGGGCGTCGGCCAGTTCGCGTTTCTGCTTGCGCAAGTCGGCCTCGGCGACCCGCACCATCCGCTCGGCGGCCTCCTGCTCGACGGCGAGGGCCTCCTCGTAGGCCGAGTAGTTGCCGCCGTACCAGGTGACCTCCCCGGAGCGCAGGTCGGCGATCTGGTCGACGCGCTCCAGCAGTTCGCGGTCGTGGCTGACGACGACCATCACGCCCGGCCAGGACTCGACGGCCGCGTACAGCCGCCGCCGCGCGTACAGGTCGAGGTTGTTGGTCGGCTCGTCGAGCAGCAGCACGTCCGGGCGGGCGAGCAGCAGCGCCGCCAGGCGGAGCAGCACGGACTCGCCGCCGGACACCTCGCCGATGGTGCGGTCCAGCGTGACGTGACCGAGGCCCAGCTCGCCGAGGGTGGCCAGGGCGCGTTCCTCGACGTCCCAGTCGTCGCCGACGGTCTCGAAGTGCTCCTCGGACACGTCCCCCGCCTCGATGGCGTGCAGGGCCGCCCGCTGGGCGGCGATGCCGAGCACCTCGTCGACCCGCAGGGCGGTGTCGAGGGTGACGTTCTGCGGGAGCCGGCCGATCTCGCCGGCCACCCGGACGGTGCCGTCGGCCGGGGTGAGCTCTCCGGCGATCAGTTTGAGCAGGGTCGACTTTCCCGAGCCGTTGACGCCGACGAGTCCGGTCCGGCCGGGACCGAAGGAGACGTCGAGCCCTTCGAAGACGGGGGTGCCGTCGGGCCAGGTGAACGAGAGGGACGTACAGCTGATGGATACGGACATGCGGGCCTCCGCGATGCGCGATGCGGTCAGGGGCGAACGCGTATCGAGACACCGAAGGCGGCGACCGCCGCGGCGGACCGCGGGGGAGAGGCGAAGCTCGGGGCAGCCCCGGGCATGAGAAAAGCCCTGCTCGTCGGGGACGGCTCGAACGCCGAGGTCGCACGCGGCGCACACACCTCATCGGTGTGGCGCGGTGTCTCGGGACCTCAGACGAGCAACGTCCCTCTCCAATCGACGGCAACAGGACCGCTCACAACCGTACGAACGGCCCGAGGGGCTGTCAACGTGTTTTCTCCGGCGGCCGCCGGACCGGCCGCCCGTGCCCACGGGTCAGTGGCTGCCCCGCATCAGCTCCGCCAGCTCGCGGTCCAGATCCAGTTGCAGGTACTCCAGACCGACGGGGACCAGCTCGTCCGTGGCGGCGAGGAAGCGGCGCAGCTCCCCGGAGCGGACGTGCACCACGGCGGTGCCCTCGGGGGCGTGGAACTCCAGGACGGTGCGGTCGTACCCGTAGGGCCGCACCCGGACGTCACCCTGCCCCTCGGGCTGCTCCATCCCCGCGATGAGGAGCTCGCGGGAGAAGGTCCAGCAGACGTCCACGCCCTCCAGGGTCGCGGGGGCCGGGAAGGTCATGCGGACGGCGAACGGATCGCGCCGGTCGTAGTGCAGCGTGGCGGGGATGTTCGGCATCCGCGGCGCGGCGGCGACGAGGCGGGCCTCTACGGGCTGCTCGATGACGGTGGACAACGCCTGCTCCCTCGTGACGGCTGGACGGGTTCTCGGGCGGGGCGGATAGGCCGGGCACGGGGAAAGACGACGGAACGAGCCAATCCGTGCACACACCGGGCGAGTGACCTCTGTCACCGCGGTCATGCACGGGGAACCGCGTCGTTCTCCCCGCGCATCCGCCCAACCGGTGGCATGGCGGGCGATGTGCCGTGTTCGTCCCGAACGTGGGTACCCGTTCGCCGAACGCGAGAGGAAGTGAACGGACATGCCACGCGGTTCGAGCTCCAAGCGGGAGCGGCAGTACGAACACATCAAGGACAGCGCGCAGGAGCGCGGCGCGAGCACCGGGCGGGCCAAGGAGATGGCCGCCCGCACGGTGAACAAGGAACGCGCCCGGTCCGGGGAGGCGAAGAGCTCCGGACGCGGCTCGGCCAGGAGCACGTCTTCCTCCGGCGGCGGCCGGCGGTCGGGACAGGGCTCCCAGGACGCCACGTACGACGAGCTGTACCAGGAGGCCAAGCGCCGTGACGTCCACGGACGTTCGAGCATGAACAAGAGCGAACTCCAGCGCGCCCTGGGCGGCAAGTGAGCCCTGCGGACCGGCCGGGTGCCTCCGTCCGCGCTCCCCTCGCGGGTCCGCCGCCCCCTGGGGCGGCGGACCCGCGACGCGGTACGGGCGCCCACCGGGGACGCCGAGCGGGAGACGCGGTGCGGGCCGGATTCCGGTACGGCGTGATCGCGAGCCCGCCCCGGGCGGTCCGCGGGCCGCGGGGGCCCGTACGCTCGACCCCACCATGACGACCGTACGCATCCCCGAGGACTGGCCCACGACCCCGGAGCAGGCCCGCGCCGTCCAGGACCGCCTGCGCGGGCGGGTGGTGCTCGACGAGCCCGGCCCGCCACCGGGGACCGGCCATGTGACCGGGGTCGACGTGGCCTACGACGACGAACGGGACCTCGTCGCAGCCGCGGCCGTCGTCCTGGACGCCGCGACCCTCGCCGTCGTCGCCGAGGCCACCGCCGTCGGCCGGATCTCGTTCCCCTACGTGCCCGGCCTGCTCGCCTTCCGCGAGATGCCGACCGTCCTCGCCGCCCTGGACGCCCTGCCCTGCCCGCCCGGGCTCGTCGTCTGCGACGGCTACGGCCTGGCCCATCCGCGCCGCTTCGGCCTCGCCAGCCACCTGGGCGTGCTCACCGGGCTGCCCACGATCGGCGTGGCCAAGAACCCGTTCACCTTCGCCCACGCCGAGCCGGACGCGCCGCGCGGCAGCACCTCCCCGCTGCTCGCGGGCACCGAGGAGGTGGGGCGCGCGCTGCGCACCCGGGACGGCGTCAAGCCGGTCTTCGTCTCCGTCGGCCACCGCGTCGGCCTCGGCAACGCCTGCGCGCACACCCTCGCCCTGACCCCCGCCTACCGTCTGCCGGAGACGACACGCCGGGCGGACGCCCTGTGCCGCGCGGCGCTGCGCGAGGCGTCCCGCCCGGTCTGAGGCACGGGGGAGCGGCGCGTCCGCGGCCGGGCGGCCGGGAGCCCCGCGCGCGCCGGCCCGGCCCGCGGCGGCGCGGCGCGTCCCGGGGCGCCCGGGTTCACCCGGACGGTTTTTCGATCCGCCAGCCGCCGACCTCCTGGTAGGCCGAGTCGTACACGGCCGAGCCGTCGCCGGGCCGCAGGTCGTAGTGGCGCAGGTTGCCGCCCCAGTACCGCAGGATCCGGCCCAGCTCGCCCACCGGGTCCTCGGCCAACGCGCCGTCGTCCATGGTCACTTCGAGAACGAATTTCATGCCTTCAAGTGTTTCATTGAACTGCTTCTTGGCAGTTCGGCACGGACAGGGGCAGGTGGCGTGCGCGGCGGCTGCGTGAAGTCCCAAATCCGGGGGAGGGGCGACCGGGCGCGCGGGTCCTCGCGCGCGCCGTGGGGTGACCGGGCTCT
>NZ_WYCT01000319.1 GCF_011008945.1 Streptomyces harenosi | reverse complement strand
GCTCCGCCCGGCGGGGGCTGGGGCGTGCGTCCGCGCGCGGGGGCGCACGCTGCTCCGCCGGGCGCGGCTCAGGCGGGCAGCGGGTGCCCCGGCGTGCGGGTGACCGTCAGCCCCGCCGCCCGCGCCAGCCCGGCGAACGTCACCGCGTTGCGCACCGCCGCCGCGTTCGGGTCGTTGTTGAAGTACGCGTACACATCGGCCGGCTCCGGCCAGGCGGCGGCGACGCGGGCCGCCCAGGCGGCCAGGGCGCGCCGGCCGTAGTGCGGCCAGGGCAGGGCGCGGCCCTGGTGGAAGCGGACATACCCCCAGCCGGTGGTGCGCCACAGCGGGGTCACGGGGCGGGACAGCACGTCGGCCCAGCACAGCGCGGCGCCCCGGGCCCGCAGCACCTCGTGGACCTCGGGCGTCCACCAGGACGGATGGCGGGGCTCCACCGCGACCCGGACGCCGGGCGGGAAGCAGGCCAGGCAGGAGTCCAGCAGCCCCGCGTCGGCGCGCAGCGTGGGCGGCAGCTGGAGCAGCACCGGGCCGAGCCGGTCGCCCAGCCCGGAGGCGTGGGCCAGCAGCCGGTGCACCGGCTCCTCCGGCTCCCGCAGCCGCTTGACGTGCGTCAGGAAGCGGCTCGCCTTGACCGCGACGACGAAGTCCGGCGGCGTGCGCTCCCGCCAGGCCGCGAAGGTCTCCGGGGACGGCAGCCGGTAGAAGGCGTTGTTGCTCTCCACGGTGGCGAAGCCCGCCGCGTACTCCTCCAGCCACCGCCGCACGGGACAGCCGTCCGGGTACAGCACGCCCCGCCAGTCCTTGTACTGCCACCCCGACGTTCCGACATACAGGGTCATACGCCCATCAAAACACCGGAGGCGAGCCGGGCGCCCGTCGCCGCGGCGGCGGCCCCGGGCCCGCCCTCACGGATGCAGGCCCGGCCCCGCGCCCGCCGTCACAGGTACAGCCCCGCGTCCGCCCCGCCGCGGGGCTCCGGCAGCGAGGTCGGGGAGGTCCCGCGGCGCAGCGCGTACAGCTCCGCCAGGGTCGCGCCGTCGCGTCCGACCCCTTCCTCGCGGCCCAGCCAGGACACCGCCTCGGGCCGGGTCAGGGGCCCGACCTCGATGCGGGCCAGGCAGCGGCCGGGCCGCACGACGGCCGGGTGCAGACGCTCCAGGTCCTCGTTGGTGGTGACGCCCACCAGGACGTTGCGGCCCTGGCCGAGCAGACCGTCCGTCAGGTTCAGCAGGCGGGACAGGGCCTGGCCGGCGGTGTGCTTGGCCTCGCCGCGGATCAGCTCGTCGCAGTCCTCCAGGAGCAGCAGCCGCCAGCGGCCCTTGCCCGCCGCGTCCTCCTCGCCGATCGCGATGTCCATCAGATAACCGACGTCGGAGAAGAGCCGCTCCGGGTCGAGCACGCAGTCGACCTGGCACCAGTCCCGCCAGGACCGGGCCAGCGTCCTGAGGGCCGAGGTCTTGCCGGTGCCCGGCGGGCCGTGCAGCAGCAGCAGCCGGCCCGCGATGTCCTCGGGGGTCGTCTTCATCAGGCGGTCCATCGCGTCCGCGACCGGCGCGGTGTAGTTGGCGCGGATCTCCGCCCAGGTGCCCGCCGTGATCTGCCGGGTGGTCCGGTGCGGGCCGCGACGCGGCGAGACGTACCAGAACCCCATCGTGACGTTCTCCGGCTGCGGTTCGGGCTCGTCCGCCGCGCCGTCCGTGGCCTGGTCGAGGACCTTCTGCGCCAGTTCGGCGCTGGTCGCCGTCACCGTCACGTCGGCGCCCCGGTTCCAGCGGGAGACCAGCACCGTCCAGCCGTCGCCCTCGGCGAGGGTCGCGCTGCGGTCGTCGTCGCGGGCGGCGCGCAGCACGCGCGCGCCGGGGGGCAGCAGGGTGGCCCCGGACCGTACGCGGTCGATGTTCATCGCGTGCGAGTACGGCTGCTCGCCCGTCGCGAAGCGGCCGAGGAACAGCGCGTCGACGACGTCGGGAGGGGAGTCGCTGTCGTCGACGTGGAGCCGGATCGGCAGCGCGTCGTGAGGGTTCGCAGACATACCGCCATGATCGGGCACCCGGCCGCCGCGTGCACCCGGTTTCCGGGGTGCGCGCGGCGCTCGCGCCGGACCGGGCGCGGCGGGGCCGGACGGGGCCGGTACGGGTGAGCCGTCCGGACGGTACCGCGCGCGGGCGCGGATGACGCCCCGTCCGATAGGCGTGCCCTGCATGACCGGCTTTGCTCCCCGAAGTGCCGGATGGCGGGCTTAGAAGTCACTTTTTCGTTCGTTCTTGAATGTCCGTAACTATTTTTGGCATGCACACTTCCCGTCAACGCGGAGCGTTGGTACGACGGTTGACGCAGAGATCCTGCTAAAGGGAGGTTCCATGAGACGTTCCCGAATTGTCGGCTTCCTGGCCTCGCTCCTCCTCGCCGGCGGCACCGCCCTCGCCGGCACCGCGACGGCGCAGGCGTCCCCGGCCGCCCTGTCCGGCGCCTACGTGGCCCTCGGCGACTCCTACTCCTCCGGAGTCGGCGCCGGCAGCTACATCTCCTCCAGTGGTGACTGCAAGCGCAGCACGAAGGCGTTCCCCCAGCTGTGGGCCGCGGCCCACGCTCCCTCGGCATTCCACTTCACCGCCTGCTCGGGCGCCCGGACGGGTGATGTCCTCGCCGGTCAGCTCGGCCCGCTCAGCTCCTCCACCGGCCTGGTGTCCCTGTCGGTCGGCGGCAACGACGCCGGTTTCGCCGACGTCATGACGACCTGTGTGCTCCAGTCCGACAGCTCCTGCCTGTCCCGCATCAGCACCGCCCGGGCGTACGTCGACTCCACCCTGCCCGGACAGCTCGACAAGGTGTACACGGCCGTCCGCGACCGGGCGCCCAACGCGCGCGTCGTCGTCCTCGGCTACCCCCGCTTCTACCAGCTCGGCACCTCCTGTCTCGGTCTGTCGGAGACCAAGCGGAAGGCGATCAACGACGCCTCCGACCATCTGAACACCGCGATCGCCAAGCGCGTCGCCGACCACGGCTTCACGTTCGGCGACGTACGGGCCACCTTCGCCGGCCACGAGATCTGCTCCGGCAGCGCGTGGCTGCACAGCGTCAACTGGCTGAACATCGGCGAGTCGTACCACCCGACGGCGGCCGGCCAGTCCGGCGGCTACCTGCCGGCGTTCGACCGCGCCGCCTGAGCCACCGCCCGGCCCGCGCCGACCGCGGCGCGGACCGGAAGCGGAAGGAGGGGAGGTGTCCCCGGGGTCTTCCCGGCCCAGGGGCCTCCCCTCCTTCCGTTTCCCTCCCTGCCCCCGCTCCTGCCCTGCCCTGCCTCCCGCTCTGCTTCTCCTTCCGTGCGCGGACGCGTGAGATCGCCCACGTTCCCCGGCGGGAAGGGTGCCCGGGCGGAGGCCGGCCGGCGCGCCCGGGCCGCGGCGTCAGGGAGTGATCAACCCGGGGCCGCGGGGGCGTCCGGCGGTGCCCTCCCGGCGCCCGCGGCGACCCGCCGGGTGCCCGGCTCCACCGGCCGTGGCGCGCCGGCTCCGGTGCGCGGCCGCGCGACCTGGGCTTCCGTGGCCGCGACACGCTTTCCCGGCCCTCCGAGGCCGCCACCCCGTCGCCGTGACACAGGGTCACCGACGCCTTGGGCGATCATGAGCCGGGATCCTCCGGCCAGCCCGTTGTCCAACTCGCGCTGGAACCTGTCGGATTCGGAGAGTAATCGTCAACCCCCTTGCGGGGCAGGTGAATCACGTGGCCGCGATACACGCGTGCCGCCCCGGGGCGATAGGGTTACCCTGCCCGGGCCGGGTGGACTCGTACGGGTGGGGAGTGACATGGAACAGATAACAGTGCGCAGCAGGGCCAGGGTCCCTGCGATCACCTGCGGGAGCAGCGCGACCAGCTCGCGCCTCGACCGCCACCTCGCGGTGCTGGCCGGTCCCGCCGTCCCGCAGCGGGAGACGGTCGAGGCGATGTCCCTGATGCGTGAACTCACCGCGCGTGACACCGCGCACGACCGCAGCGGCAGGGGCGCGCGCATGCGCCGCGTCTCACTCTTCGCGCCGTTGCGCCGGCTGCGCCGCTCGCTTTTCGGCGCCAGCTGAAGCCCGCGCTCGGGCCGGTCACACCTCCCGGCGTACCGCTGCGACCTCGTCGTCCGTCATCCCCACGGCACGCAGCGCCGCCCCGGTGTCCTTCCGAGCGCGGGCTTGTGCCCTTTTTCCCCGTCCCCCGGTTCCCCCCTTTTTTCGCCTTTTCCCGGCGCCTCTTTCCGCTTGCCCCTTTTCTGCCTTGAGTTCTTCCGCCGTACGTTCTTCCGTCTTCCGTCACCGCCCCTCCGCCCGGCGGCGACGACTTCCCCGCGGCCTCCGGGACACGCGGCCGCTTCCGTGATGTGCCGGTGCGTGCGCCGGCCGTTCTACAGCAGCGCGTACTGCCCCTCCGGGCCCTCCTCCCGGTGGTCCAGCACCGAGGCCGGCCGCCGGGCCCGCTCCGGCACCGGGAGCACCCCCGCCGCCTGCAGCTCCGCCGTGGTGATCGGCTCCGCCACCGTCAGCTCCTCCAGCCGCGGCCGGACTTCGGCGAGCAGGGCGAGGACCGTGATCAGCTCCAGCAGCTCCGAGGTCCACACCTGCGGCCAGCCGACCGGGCGGATCGCGGCCAGCGTGCCCGGCTCGGCCGCGGCGGTCCGGGCCGCGAACCAGTGCTCCAGGACCCGCACCCCGCCCGCCTCGAACTCCCAGGCGTCCGGCGGCACCGGGGAGATACGGCCCTCGTCGAGGTGGAGCGTCTCCTCGGCCGCGTCGTAGCGCAGCGCCCGCGGGCGGGCCGGCAGCGGGGCGCGGACGTAGGGGCGGCGGCCGCCGGGCAGCTTCGGACGCTCGCCGTCGCGCCGCATCAGCCACAGCACACGGCGCCCCAGCGCGACACCGTGGGCCCACAGCCCGGGGTCCGCGGTGAGCGGAACGCGCGGGCCGGGGCGGACCGCCGCCACGATCCAGGCCAGCACCTCCAGCGGGTCCGGGGCGCGGCCGAGCCGGGCGGCCAGATGGTCCAGGAGCCCGGGGGCCAGGTTGGGCTCCCCGCCGCCCGGACGGCGGTGGAGCGGACGGACCCGGCCGGGGCCCAGCAGCGGCAGCAGCGAGGTGGCCAGGAGCGGCGGGCCGGCCGCCGCACCGGCCGTCTCCACGACGAAGACCTGCCGTTCGTCCGCCACCCGCCACAGCTCCGGGCGGGCCGCGTCGATCAGCCGGTGGTCCGGGATCAGCCACTGCTCGTCGAAGGGGGCGCGCAGCACACGCACCGGTTCCGGGCACCGGCCCGTGGCGCGCGCCAGCCGCTCCGTGCCCCCGGTACGGCCCGGCAACTGCCCCACCGCCGTGTGCAGCGTGCGCGACCGCGTCGGCTGGAAGAGGACCTCGCGGCCGGGCCCCTCCGCCTTCACCAGGGCGTCCCAGCGGGCCTTCAGCGACGCGGCGTCCGGGCCGGCCGGCCAGTCCCGGCCGAGCCGCGGCGGTGCGACGGACCACGGCATGAGGTCCGCCAGCAGCGGGGTGTCCTCGTACGTCACGCCGGGCATCGTACGACGGTGCCCGAGCGCGTCAGGGGGCATCCAGCGTGACCGTGAAGGAGAAGCGGTCGCCCCGGTAGTGGATGACCGCCACGTCCAGCACCCGCCCGTCCGTGTCGTAGGTGACGCCCGTGTAGTGCAGGATCGGGCTGAGCAGCGGGACGCGGAGCAGCCGCGCCGTCTCCGGGTCCGCCAGCCGTGCCTCCACCGTGTCCGTGATACGGCCGATGCCGGCCCCGGCGACGTCCCGCAGCACCTTGGTCATCGGCCGGCGGGCCAGGTCCTCCGGGGCGAACCGCGCCGCCAGTTCGGGGCGGACCCAGTTGCGGGCGTGGTTGGTCGGCTCGCCGGTCTTCTCGTCGCTGCGCAGCCGGTGGTACGTCGCCGTCTCGGCCAGGTCCGGGAAGTACTCGGCGAACTCCGCCGGCACCGGACCGCTGCCGTGGTCCAGCAGTTCGGTGGTCATGCCGGACTGCTGGGCCACGATCGCGTCCACCGAGCCCAGCAGCCGCACCGGGGCGCCCCGCCGGGCGTGCGGCTCGATGAAGGTGCCGCGCCGGCGGTGGCGGGTGATCAGCCCCTCCTCCTCCAGCTCCTTCAGCGCCTGCCGCATGGTCAGCACGCTCACGCCGTAGTGCCCGGCCAGTTGCTCCTCGGTGGGCAGGCGCAGCGGGTCCCGGGCCGAGCGGCCCAGTATGGAGGCGCGCAGCGACTGCGAGACCTGGTACCACAGCGGCAGCTTGCGGTTCAGGACGAGGGAGTCCGGGGCGAAGGAGGTCACGAGGCCATCCGTACCGGCAGGCAGGGATCAGTGCAAGGGGCGGAAGTGCCGCTCCAGGCCCCGCCAGACGTCGTCGTAGCGCTGTTGCAGGTGCCCGGCGCGGGCCGCCTGGGCGGTCAGGGTCACCGGCCACCGCGTCTCGAACATGAACGCCAGCCCGTCGTCGATCCTCTGCGGCCGCAGCTCGGCGGAGCTGGCCCTGTCGAACGTCTCCCGGTCCGGCCCGTGCGCCGACATCATGTTGTGCAGCGAGCCGCCGCCCGGCACGAAGCCCTCCGCCTTCGCGTCGTAGGCGCCCTCGATCAGGCCCATGTACTCGCTCATCACGTTCCGGTGGAAGTACGGCGGCCGGAACGTGTCCTCGCCCACCAGCCAGCGCGGCGCGAAGACGACGAAGTCGACGCCCGCCAGACCCGGGGTGTCCGAGGGAGAGGTCAGCACCGTGAAGATCGACGGGTCGGGGTGGTCGTAGGAGATTGTTCCCAGCACGTTGAAACGGCGCAGGTCGTAGACGTACGGCACATGGTTGCCGTGCCAGGCGACCACGTCGAGCGGTGAGTGGTCGTACGTGGCGGTCCACAGGTTCCCGCAGAACTTGTTCACGACCTCCACCGGGCCCTCGACGTCCTCGTACGCCGCGACCGGCGCGCGGAAGTCGCGCCCGTTGGCGAGGCCGTTGGCGCCGATCGGGCCGAGGTCGGGGAGGCGGAAGGGGGCGCCGTAGTTCTCGCAGACATAGCCGCGGGCCGTCTCGTCCAGCAGCTCCACCCGGAAGCGGACCCCGCGCGGAATCAGCGCCACGTGGCCCGGCTCGGCGTGCAGCAGGCCGAACTCGGTGCGCAGCAGCAGCCCTCCGCGCTCCGGGACGACGAGCAGCTCGCCGTCGGCGTCGCTGAAGACCCGGTCCATGGAGGTGTCGGCGTGGTACAGGTGCACGGCGACACCGGTGCGCTGGGCCGCGTCCCCGTTGCCGCCGAGCGTCCACAGTCCCGCGACGAAGTCCGTCCCGGCGGGCGGCTGCGGCAGCGGGTTCCAGCGCAGCCGGTTGGGGTCGGGCACCGTCTCGGTGAAGGGCGCGGTGCGGATCGCGCCGTTGTCCGCCCGGGTGAACGGCGGGTGCGCGGCCGAGGGGCGGATCCGGTACAGCCACGAGCGCCGGTTGTGCGCCCTGGGTTCGGTGAACGCCGTGCCGCTGAGCTGCTCCGCGTACAGGCCGAGGGGCGCTCGCTGCGGCGAGTTGCGGCCCTCGGGCAGGGCGCCCGGCACCGCCTCCGAGCCGTGCTCGTTGCCGAACCCCGTGAGATAGGCCAGCCGCTCCGCGGTCTTCCGCGCGTCCCCGCTCATGATCGCTCCCTCGCCGTCAGATCCCGCACGCCCACTGATTCCTATGCTTCACCGTAGGAATGGGGGCGGGCGGGCGCAAGAGGTGTGCGGGGACCGGGCGGGAGCGCCCCGTCCGGGCGGCGGGCCGCGGGGCCGTTCCGGGCGGGTTCCGGCGGACGGGGACGGGCCCGGGCCGGCCGCCCGGACTCCGCCTGGAGGCCGACCGGAACCCGACCCCAGGAGGATCCGCGTCTCCGGCCCGCTGCTCTACGCTCCCCGGCATGTCGTGGACACGAAGACCGCGTGCCGTGCTCGCGGTCTGCGTCCTGCTGCTGGCCGGGCCCGCGGGCTGCGGCACCGGCGACGCTCGCGAACCGGGGCGCGAACGCCGGGAGGCGCCCGCCGCGTCCGTGGGCGAACTGCTCGACGCCACCGACGAAGAGGGCCGGCGCTACCGGGAGGTGGCCGCCGGGCACGCCCCGGAGGTCGGCATCGAGGTGCAGCCCGGCACCGGCGGTGACTGGGACATACGGCTGTCGGTCCGCGACTTCCGCTTCTCGCCCCCCGGTACGCGGGCCGAGGCGCGGCCCGGACGGGGCCTGGCCTACCTCTACCTGGACGGCGGCCTCGTCACCCGCCTGCGCGGGCCCGGCCACCGGCTCGCCGCCCGCCTCGTCCCGCGCGGCACCCACCACGTCACCGTCCGTCTGCACGCCGACGACGGCACGGTGTGGGCCGTGGCGGGCCGACCCGTCGAGAACACCGCGGACATCACCGTGTCGGGGCCGGGGGCGACCGGCGCGGCGGGGCCGGGGGCTGTCCCTTATACCCAT
>NZ_WYCT01000318.1 GCF_011008945.1 Streptomyces harenosi | reverse complement strand
GCGGTGACATGGCGGGGCACGCCGCCGCGTCCCCCGCCATGTCACCGCCGCCCTGCCCGTCGCCCTCGCCGGGCTGATCTCCCTGCTCGTCACCGGCAACACCCTGCGGCCCCTGGAGCACATCACCACGATCGAGGCGCGCATGGCCTCCAAGTCGGACTACTTCAGGGACCCCGAGGTGCAGCGCCTGCTGCTGCGCCACGGCATCCGCGTCGACATCCACCGCCTGGGCTCGCGCGGCATCGCCACCCAGTCCCTGGACGGCATGGACGTCGTCTTCCCCTCCGGCCAGCCCGCCGCCAAGCTGATCCTGGACCGGCAGCACCGCTCGGTCCGCTCGGCCCGCCCCTTCGTCACCCCGCTCGTCATCGGCACCTTCCGCGACTACGCCGAGACCCTCGTCAAGGCCCGGGTCGCCACCCGGCAGCGCACCGCCGACGGCAGGCCGACGCTCTACTACGACCTCGACATGCGCGCCTTCACCGGCCTGCTGGACGGCACCGACGACCCCCGCGACCCCGGGGACGGCACCGGCCCCGAGGCCGACACCTGGAACGGCATCGGCTTCGACGACGACGGCCGCCGCAGCAACAGCGGCCGGGTGCTGGTGCGCACCTCCAGCGTGTGCGAGTCCAACTCCGCCGGCACCTACCTGAGCATCCTGGCCTTCGTCGCGGCCGGCAACCGCACCCCGGGGACCCGGCACAGCGACGACCCGACCCGCGCCGGCGCCGAGGTGCGCCGCCTGGCCGCCCGGATCAAACCGCTCATCAACCTCCAGGGCATGTGGGCCGACGAGCAGGCCGACGGCTACTTCTCCGACCTGGGCGAGAGCATCGCGCCCCTGTCCACCATCTACGAACACCAGTACCTGGCCCACCAGATAGCCCACCACAGGAAACACGGCGAGCAGGACACCAGCCGGGTCCTGCTCTACCCCAGCCCCTACGCCCTGACCGAACCCCAGCTCATCTCGCTCACCGACGCGGGCGACCGGCTGGTGACGCTGATCCAGGAGGACCGGGAACTGCGCGAACGCGCCATAGAACTCGGCTTCCGGGTCCGCTTCTCCGGCGAGGACGGCACCAGCGAGCAGCTCAACGCCTACCTGGAGGACCACGGCGTGCAGGTGCCCACCCCGAACCGCGACGAGACCAAGGTTTACGAACCCGACCTCGAGGTCCTTCAGGACATCATCGAGTACGTCGGCTCCTGCCCGCCGCCCGTCCGGGACGAGCCGTGAACCGCCGCCTCGCCCGCGCCCTCGCCGCCGGGCTCGCCCTGCTGCTGGCGGCCACCGCGCTCACCTCCTGCACCGACGACGGGCCGGACGTCACCCTGCGCGTCCTGGCCGCCCCCGAACTCGCCGACGTCGACGGGCTGCTGGACGACCTCGAGAAGGACACCGGGGTCGAACTGGACATGGTGTACGAGGCGACCGCGGGCCTCGACGGGCTCACCGGCCGGCGGACCGGGCGCGACGCCTACGACCTGGCCTGGCTCACCTCCGACCGGTCGCTGCGGCTGCGGTTGCAGGACACCGGCACGCCACCGCCGGAGTCCACCGCGATCATGCGCTCCCCGGTCGTCGCCGGCCTCACCCCCGAGGTGGCCCGGACCCTGCGGGCGGCCTCCCCGGGCGGCCGGATCTCCTGGGCCGACATCGCGGACGCGGCGGCCGACGGCACCCTCCGGTTCGGGATGGCCGACCCGCGGCGCAGCGACACCGGGCGGGCCGCGCTCGTCGGTGTCGCCACCGCCGCCGCCGGCACCGGCAGCGCGCTGCGCGAGGAGGACGTCTCCTGCGACCGGCTGCGCGGCTTCCGCTCCGGCCAGACCCTCACCGCCGCCAGCTCCCGGGACCTGATCGCCACCTACGCGCGCCGGCCCCGGGCGGCCGACGCCCTCATCGCCCACGAGGCCGAACTGCTCTCCCTGAACGCCACCGGCAAACTGCCCCGGCCCCTGGACATCGTCCACCCCGACGACGGCATGGTCCTGTCCGACTTCCCGCTGCTGCTCCTCGACCCCGCCCGGCGTTCCGCGTACCAGCGGGTGACCAAGTGGCTGCTGGGCGCCGAGGCACAGCGGCGCCTGATGGAACGCACCCACCGCCGCCCGGTCAACCAGGACGTCGAGCCGTCCCCGGCCCTGAAGGCCCCCGTGGGCAACGCCCTGTCCTTCCCCGACCGGCTCTCCCTGGTGGAGCGCCTGGTCGACGACTACGGCGACCCGGTGCGGCACAGCGCCGGACAGGTGGTGTTCGTCCTGGACTACTCCACCTCGATGCGCGGCGCCCGCATCGCCGGGCTGCGCGCCGCCTTCGCCGGGCTGAGCGGCGCCGACGACACGCCCTCCGGCAAGTTCGCCCGCTTCTACCGCGGTGAGCGCCTGACCGTCGTCCGCTTCGGCGGCCACGTCCTGGAGGAACGCACCGTCACCGTGCGCGGCGAGGCGGACCTGCGCCGGCTGCGGCGAACGGTCGCCGAGGGCGATTTCGCCGGGGCCACGGCCATCTGGACGGCCCTGGACCACGGCTACCGCATCGCCGCGAAGGCCGTCCGCGAGCATCCCGGACGGCCCGTCTCCATCGTGCTGATGACGGACGGCGAGAACAACGCCGGTCTGGGCTACGACGCGTTCCTGCGCCGCCACCGGGCCCTGGGCGCCGACGCGCGCGCCGTGCCCACCTTCCCCGTCCTGTTCGGTGAGGCCGACGCGGCCGCCCTGCGACGCGTCGCCGCCGCGACCGGCGGCCGCATGGTCGACGCGGGCCTCTCCTCCCTCTCCGACGCGTTCAAGGAGATCCGTGGGTGTCACTGACAGCCAGTGGTGGAGCCTGTGGTGGCCGTGGCTGGCCGTCTGGGCCCTGACGGCGACCGCCCTCGCCGTCCTCGCCCGGTACGCGCTGCGGCGCCTGGGCGGGCCGCGCCGGCGCCGCCGCGGCGGGCGCACCGTGCACGGCATGTGCTTCTTCCTGCACGAACAGCGGGTCATGGACCTGTACCAGCAGGGCGGCTTCTCCGCGGCGCTGGAACAGGAGGTCGCCGACCGGATCAACGTCACCAGCGGCCTGGGGCTGTGGGGGAAGCTGGGTTTCGGCGGCGCCAAGGCGAACCGGGACGTCACCAAGGAACGCGTCACCGCCTACATCCGGCAGAGCACCCCGATCACGGTGATCCGGCTGCTGATGGACACCATGCGCCGGGAGGACGTGGTCGTCCACGCCGACCTCACCACCGGCCTGGTCGTGCCCAACCGGGCGCTCGCCGAGCGGCTGCGGGACGCCGGGGAGGACCGGGTGCCGCTGACCGCCGTCGCCGTCGTCTCGGCCTTCGTCTCGGTCACCGGCCTGTTCAGCGCCCGCCGCTCCGACAGCGGCGACATCGTGCTGAGCGCCCCCTACGGAGACGGGGAGCCGCGCGCCCGGGTGCGGATCACCTGCGAGGCGGCAGGCGTGCGCGAAGGGTTCCAGAACGCCGAGTACTTCACGGGGGAGTTCCAGGCCCGCTGCCTGGGCAAGGTGCAGACCTGGAACCGGGAGACGGGCGAGCTGACCCTCAACCCGGTCGCCATCTTCCTCTGACCCCCGGGCGACGGGCGGGAACGGCGCGCGGCCCCCGCCCTGCCGGGCGGGGGCCGCGCCATGGCGCCGGGGCGGGATCAGCCGCGCTGGATCCCCGAGGTGTCCTGGAGCACGCCGCGACGGCCGTCCTGGGTCTGGGCGATCAGCGCCGGACCGCGCTGCTCGACGGCCAAGTACCAGGTGCCCGGCGCCAGTTCCGCGACCGGCGTCTGCGAGCCGTCCTCGGCGTACAGCGGACGCGGCACCGGCACGGCGAACCAGAACGGCGAGAAGTCGGCGGCCGGCTGCGGCTGCTGACCGGCCGGCTGCGGCTGGCCCCCGTACGGCTGCTGTCCGGCCGGCTGCGGCTGACCCCCGTACGGCTGCTGCTGCGCGCCCGGGTAGCCGTAACCGCTCTGCGGCTGGGCGCCGTAGGGCTGCGGCGCGGCCGGCCGCGGGGCGGGGACGAGAGCGCCCTTGAGGGCGGGGACCAGCGGGGTGGCGATCGCGGCGACGGCCATGATCAGCGTGGCGACGAGGGCGAGGATCAGCCCGGTCCCGGCGTCCGGTCCGGCCGAGGTGGAGCCCCCCACGTTGTTGGTGCCGCCGGCCGGGTCGAAGACGTTGCCGAGCGCGCTCCAGGCGGCGAAGACGGCGAAGGCCGCCCCGAACTGCCCGAGGTCGAGACCCGCCACCTTCCGGGGCTGCGACAGCCCGCGCGCCACCACGACGAGCGCGGCGCCGACGAGGCCCGCCAGGATGACCCCGAAGACGACCGGGCCGCTGCCCCACAGGGTGGGCAGGTCGAGGCCGTCGGGAGCACCGTCGAGCGAGTAGAGGTCGAGGAACGACGCGATGAACAGCAACACCGCTGCTCCGATCACCACGCCGTCGCCTCGAGTGAGGGAGCGGATATTCACTTCAGGTCCTTCGTAGGTCGTCGTCTCGTCGTCGGCTGAGGCGTCGCTGCCACCGTGTCGCCGTCAGGCCCGGGTGTGAAGCGTGGGGGTGGCCCCTCATCGTACGGACGACACTATCGTCCGGGGGATCGGTGTGTCCGCCGGGACCAGCACGCCGGACCCTACCCGCGCAGGAAACTCACGATTCCCTCGGAGATGCCCTGGGCCGCCTTCTGCCGCCAGGCGCCGCTGGTCAGCAGCGCGGCGTCCTGGCCGTCGCGCATGTTGCCGCACTCGATGAACACCTTGGGGACCTTCGACAGGTTGAGGCCGCCGAGGTCGGTGCGCGTGACCAGTCCGGTGCCGCCGCCGACGTAGCCGGCGGGCGCGCTGCCGGTGACCCGCACGAAGCGCCCGGCGATGCGCTCGCCGAGGTCGCGGGAGGGGCCGGCGATGGCGCGGGTGTCGGCGGCGCCCGCGTGCACCGCGCCGGGGAGGATGACGTGGAAGCCGCGGTTCCCGGCGGCCGAGCCGTCGGCGTGGATCGAGACCGCGGCGTCCGTCCGCGCCTCGTTGCCGATCCGCGCCCGCTCGTCCACGCACGGGCCGTAGGGCCGGTCGCCGTCCTGCGTCAGCCTCACCGTGGCGCCCTGCCGCACCAGCAGGTCGCGCAGCCGGTGCGCCACGTCGAGGGTGAAGGCCGCCTCGCTGTACCCGGCGTCGGTGGACGTCCCCGTCGTGTCGCACTCCTTGTGGTGGGTCCCGACGTCCACGGTGCGGCCGATCTCGTCCGGGTACCGGGCGTTGCCCGGGTTGTGCCCCGGGTCGACGACGACGACCTTCCCCGTCAGGGGGCCTGGGACGGCGGGCGCGGACGCCGACGCGGCGGCGGGCGGCGAGGCCCCTGCGGCGGGCTCCTTGGCGTCGTCACCGGTGGCCGCGGGCGCGCTCACGGACGGCCCCGGCGCCGTCCGCCCCGCACCGTCCCCGCTACCGCCGGCGGCCGCGTACACGCCCCACCCGAGCAGCGCGCCCGGCACCAGCGCGGCCAGCACCACGGTCAGCGTGCGGCGCCGCGCGGAGCGGCGCGGCCGCGGAGGCTCGAAGTCCGGTCCGGTGTACGACACATCCGCCACCCTAGCCGCCGCCCCCGGCACGCCGACGGCCGGCGACGGCCGCCCGGGTGACGCGGGCGCTCCCGGGCCCCGGAGTGTCCCGTCCGCCGGGCCGCTCCCGTCCGCCGGGGAGGGTGCGCGGCGCCCTCAGATCCCCGCCCCGGTCCGCCGCAGCACCCGCAGCGAGTCCGTCGCCGAGACCTCAGTGAAGGCGCCGGAGGCCAGTGCCCTGAGGTAGATCCGGTAGGGGGCCTGGCCCGTGAACTCGTCCCGGGGGTCGGGGAAGACGTCGTGGATGGCGAGGAGACCGCCCTCGGCCAGGTGCGGGACCCAGCCCTCGTAGTCGGCGTTCGCGTGCTCGTCGGTGTGCCCGCCGTCGACGAAGACCAGGCCGACGGGGGAGTTCCAGACCGCGGCCACCTGGGGCGAGCGGCCGACGAGGGCGATGACGTGGTCCTCCAGGCCCGCGCGGTGCAGGGTGCGGCGGAAGGTGGGCAGCGTGTCCATCAGGCCGGTCTCGGGGTCGACCGTCGCCGGGTCGTGGTAGTCCCAGCCGGGCTGCTGCTCCTCGCTGCCGCGATGGTGGTCGACGGTGAGGGCGGTGACCCCGGCCCGGCGGGCCGCGTCGGCGAGCAGGATCGTGGACCGGCCGCAGTACGTGCCGACCTCCAGCAGCGGCAGCCCGAACCGGCCCGCCTCCACGGCCGCCGCGTACAGCGCGAGCCCTTCGTGCGGGGGCATGAATCCCTTGGCGGCCTCGAACGCGGCCAGGATCTCGGGCTCGGGCGCCGCGGTCATGGGGCCTGCCTTTCCGGAAGGGGGTACGACACGCCGTACGGCGGATGCCGTGCGCGGGTGCCGTGGGAAGCGCTGTCGTGCGGGGTGGGCGCCCCTATGGTGCCGTACCCCCCGGCCGGCGGGCGGCAGGGGGGTGGCGCGGTAGGGCCGCGGGGCCGTCAGGCGGAGACGGTCTCGCCCGGCAGGGACAGGTCGAGGTCGACCGGGCGGTCGCCGGTGTGCGTCGCCGCGTGGGCGAGCGGGCCGTGGCCGGCGGCGCGGGCGGCCAGGACGTACGGGCCCTGCGCGGGGACGGCGAGGGCGTAACCGCCGTCGTCGGCGGAGAGGGTGGCGCCCGCCTGGCGGCCGTGCCGGTCGATCAGCGTGACCTTGGCGCGGGCCACCGGGGCCCCCGCGGCGTCCAGTACCCGGCCGCGGAAGCCGCGCAGCACCTCCTCGGCGCCGGCCACGTTGGCGTCCTCCTCGCTGCTCGCGCGCAGCCGCAGCCGGGCGGCCGGGCGCTGCCGGGGCAGGAAGAGGGCGAGGACCAGGCCGACGGCGACGGCGGCGGTGGCGATCAGGAAGGAGACGCGGAAGCCGTGCATGGTGGGGACGGCGACCCCGCCGACGTCGTGCGCCGTGTTCGCCAGGACCATGCCGATGACGGCGCTCGACACCGAGGTGCCGATGGACCGCATGAGGGTGTTCAGGCCGTTGGCCGCGCCCGTCTCGGAGGCCGGGACCGCGCCGATGATCAGGGCCGGCAGGGACGAGTAGGCGAGGCCGATGCCGGCGCCCAGCACCACGGAGGTGATGACGGTCTGCCAGGCGGCGTCCATCAGGCCGAGGCCGCCGCCGTAGCCGAGGGCGATGACCAGCAGGCCGAGGATGAGGGTGGTGCGCGGGCCGTAGCGGGCGGACAGCCGGGCGTACACGGGCGCCGTGAACATCATCGTCAGGCCCAGCGGGGCCACGCACAGACCCGCGACCACCATCGACCGGCCCAGGCCGTAGCCGGTGGCGGCGGGGAGCTGGAGGAGCTGGGGCAGGACGAGGGAGACCACGTAGAAGCTGACGCCGACCATGATGGAGGCGAGGTTGGTCAGCAGGACCTCGCGGCGGGCGGTGGTGCGCAGGTCGACCAGGGGCGCGGCCAGGCGCAGCTCCATCAGGCCCCACAGCAGCAGGACGACGACGGCCGCGGCGAACAGGCCGAGCGTGGTGCCCGACCCCCAGCCCCAGTCGCTGCCCTTGGTGACCGGCAGCAACAGCAGCACCAGGCCCGCGGACAGGCCGAGCGCGCCCGGCAGGTCGAAGGAGCCCCGGGCGCGCAGCGGGGACTCCGGCACGGCGACCAGGGTGAGGACGATGGCCAGGGCGCCCAGGCCCGCGGCGCCGTAGAAGAGGACGTGCCAGTCGGTGTTCTGCGCCACCAGCGCCGCGGCGGGCAGCGCGAGGCCGCCGCCGACGCCGATCGAGGAGCTCATCAGCGCCATCGCCGAACCGAGCCGTTCGCGGGGCAGCATGTCCCGCATCAGGCCGATGCCGAGCGGGATGGCGCCCATGGCGAAGCCCTGGAGCGTACGTCCGGCGATCATCGTCAGAAGCTGGCTGGTCAGGGCGCTGACCAGGGCGCCGGCGACCATCACCGCCAGGCTGAGGACCAGCATGCGCCGCTTGCCGCAGAGGTCGCCGAGACGGCCCATGATCGGGGTGGCCACGGCGCCCGACAGCAGGGTCGAGGTCAGCACCCAGGTGGCGTTGCCGGGCGAGGTGTCCAGGAGCTGGGGAAGGTCCTTGACGACCGGGACGAGCAGGGTCTGCATCACCGCGACCACGATGCCCGCGAAGGCGAGCACCGGGACGACGGCGCCGCCGGCTCGCCGGGCGGGCCGGTCGGTCGTCGTGAGCGTCATATACATGGCCTCCGGGCCGGAAGGGACGGCTGGTCCGAACGGTCGTGAACAGGCCGCCGACGGAGGTCGGCGGGATACGTGCAGCCTGAACCTCGTGCGCCGGGGCAACTATTCCGTTGCTTTGGCACGCTAACGAATCCTTGACCGTTCCATGAAAATCTGATGATCGGTCAGGAGGGGGCGGCACAGCAGGGCGTGGGAAGGGCGGGAGG
>NZ_WYCT01000317.1 GCF_011008945.1 Streptomyces harenosi | reverse complement strand
AGCGAGTGTCTCGTGGGCTCGGAGATGTGTATAAGGGACAGCGACCGAGGGCACCGGCGGCTCACCGCCGCCGGCGCCCGGCGACGGCGGCGGCCCGGAGCCGGTCACGCCGTAGCAGTGCCGCGCGCCGGGGCGGTGACGGCCGCCCCGGCCGGTCAGCCCTCCGCGGTGACCGGGCGCACCGGATCCGCCGGATGCGGGGCGAGCAGCGGCAACCGGGACGCCAGCCGCTGCTCGCACAGCTCGGCCAGGCGGTCGTAGCCGGCCTTGCCCATCAGCTCGGTCAGCTCCGCCCGGTAGGAGACGTACACCGGCTCGCCCGCCCCGTGCGCCGAGGTCGCCGAGGTGCACCACCAGTGCAGGTCGTGGCCGCCCGGCCCCCAGCCGCGCCGGTCGTACTCGCCGATCGACACCTGGAGCACGCGCGTGTCGTCGGGCCGGTCGATCCACTCGTACGTCCGCCGGATCGGGAGCTGCCAGCACACGTCCGGCTTGGTCTCCAGCGGCTCCCGGCCCTCGCGCAGGGCGAGGATGTGCAGCGAGCAGCCCGCGCCGCCGGCGAACCCGGGGCGGTTCTGGAAGATGCACGAGCCCTGGAAGGGGCGGGTCTGCCGGGAGCCCTCGTCGTCCTCGGAGACCCAGCCGTTCCTGGTGCCCTCGTCGTGGTGCTGCCAGATGTCCGGCGTGAGCCGGGCCACGTGCTCGGCGACCCGCCGCTCGTCGTCCTCGTCGGAGAAGTGAGCGCCCAGGGAGCAGCACCCGTCGTCCGCGCGGCCCGCCTGGATGCCCTGGCAGCCGCTGCCGAAGATGCAGTTCCACCGGGAGGTCAGCCAGGTCAGGTCGCAGCGGAAGACCTGCTCGTCGTCGGCCGGGTCGGGGAACTCCACCCACGCCCGCGCGAAGTCCAGGCCCTTCTCGTCGTCCACCGGCGGCGGCGCCGGCACCGCCGCCGGGGGTGTCACCGGGGCGTTCGAGCCGGCCCCCGCCCCCTCCGGCGCGGTCGCCCGCGAAGAACCCTCGGCGATCCCGGCCTTCTTGGCCTTTTTGTCCGTCTTTTCGTTCTTCGCCTTTTTCGTCTTTGGCACGTGTCCAGGGTAAGTGGCCCGGGCGGGCGGACGGCACCGTCCCGGGGTGCGGGAACCGGAACGGCTCCGGGCTGCGGCGGGGCGGGCCGTCCGCAGTAGCGTTCCCCCCATGAGACTCGGTGTCCTGGACGTGGGTTCGAACACGGTGCATCTGCTGGTGGTGGACGCGCACCCCGGCGCGTGCCCGCTGCCCGCGCACTCGCACAAGGCGGAACTGCGGCTGGCCCAGCTCCTGGACGACGACGGAGCGATCGGCCCCGACGGGGTCGACCGGCTGGTCGCGGTGGTCCGGGACGCGCTCCAGGCCGCCGAGGACAAGGGCGTCGAGGACCTGCTGCCGTTCGCCACCTCCGCGGTGCGCGAGGCCCGCAACGCCGACGAGGTCCTCGCGCGCGTGCGGGCCGAGACGGGCGTGGCGCTGACCGTCCTCAGCGGTGCGGAGGAGGCCCGGCTCACCTTCCTCGCCGCCCGCCGCTGGTACGGCTGGTCCGCGGGGAAGCTGCTCGTCCTCGACATCGGCGGCGGCTCCCTGGAGATCGCCTACGGCATCGACGAGGAGCCCGACGCGGCCGTGTCGCTGCCGCTGGGCGCGGGCCGCCTGACCGCCGGCTGGCTGCCCGGCGACCCGCCCGCCCCGGAGGACATACGGGCGCTGCGCCGCCACGTCCGCACGGAGATCGCCCGCACGGTCGGCGAGTTCACCCGCTTCGGCGCCCCCGACCACGTGGTGGCCACCTCCAAGACCTTCAAGCAACTGGCCCGCATCGGCGGTGCCGCCCGCTCCGCGGAGGGCGTGTACGTCCAGCGCGAGCTGAAGCGGGCGTCGCTGGAGTCCTGGGTGCCGCGGCTGGCCGGCATGACCACGGCCGAACTCGCCGAGCTGCCCGGCGTCTCCGCGGGCCGGGCCGGCCAGCTGGTGGCCGGGGCGCTGGTCGCCGAGGCGGCGATGGACCTGTTCGGCGTGGAACGCCTGGAGATCTGCCCGTGGGCCCTGAGGGAGGGCGTGATCCTGCGGCGCCTGGACCACATGGCGTCGGCCTGAGCGGGCCCGGGGTGTCGGCCTGAGCGGGCCCGGGGTGTCGGCCTGAGCGGGCCCGGGGTGTCGGCCTGAGCGGGCCCGGGGTGTCGGCCTGAGCGGGCCCGGGGTGTCGGCCTGAGCGGGCCCGGGGTGGCGGTGCCCGATCGACGGCCCGGGGCCGAAGCCCGGCCGCCGGGGCGGGCCCGGAGGCACGGGGCGGGCCCCGGAGGCACGGGGCGACTCCGGTGTCCGGGACCGGTCCCGGTGTCCGGGGCGCTGCGGCCCCCGCCCCCGGCCCGGCATGGAAGCCGGTGGCTCCGGAGCCGGGCCCGGAGGCCCGGGACGGAGTCCGGCGGCCGGACGCCGCGCCCCGCCCCCGCCCCGGGACGGAGTCCGGCGGCCCGGTGCCGGACCCGGAGGCCGGGACGCCGCGCCCCGCCCCCGCCCCGGGACGGAGTCCGGCGGTCCCGGGGCCGAACCCGGCGCCCCGGGACCGATCAGGAGACCTGGGCCACCTATGGCGAACGCCACAACCCCCCTCGGGCGGCCCGCACCCCGCCGACCGCACCCCGTAACCTGTCCCCATGGCAGAGCCCGTCGTGCGCATCCCGGACGCGAAGGTCGCCCTGTCGACGGCCTCGGTCTATCCGGAGCCGACGGCGACGGCCTTCGAGATCGCCGCGCGCCTCGGGTACGACGGCGTCGAGGTCATGGTGTGGACCGACCCGGTCAGCCAGGACATCGAGGCGCTGCGCAGGCTCAGCGACTACCACGGCGTTCCGATCCTGGCCGTCCACGCGCCCTGTCTGCTGATCACACAGCGCGTGTGGACCACCGACCCGTGGGTCAAGCTCCAGCGCGCCCGCGCGGCGGCCGAGAGGCTCGGCGCCTCGGCGGTCGTCGTGCACCCGCCGTTCCGCTGGCAGCGGCAGTACGCCCGCGACTTCGTGAACGGAATCTGGCGGATGGCGGACGAGACGGACGTGCGGTTCGCCGTCGAGAACATGTACCCGTGGCGTTACCGCGACCGCGAGATGCCGGCGTACGCCCCCGACTGGGACGTGACCAAGGACGACTACCGCCACTTCACGATCGACCTCAGCCACACCGCCACGGCCCGCACCGACGCCCTCCGGATGGTCGACCGCATGGGCGACCGGCTCGGCCACGTCCATCTCGCCGACGGCCGGGGTTCGGCCAAGGACGAGCACCTCGTCCCCGGCCGGGGCACGCAGCCCTGCGCGGAGGTCCTGGAGCGGCTCGCCCTGAACGGCTTCGACGGCCACGTCGTGATCGAGGTCAACACCCGCCGCGCGATGTCGAGCGCCGAACGCGAGGCCGACCTGGCGGAGGCCCTGGCCTTCACCCGGCAGCACCTGTCCTCGGCGGCGGCGAAGGTGCCGCCCCGGTGAACGTGGGACCGGCGTACGCCGCGCCGCCCCGGTGAACGACGGACCGGCCGGCCCCACGCCGCCCCGGTGACCGGTGACCCGGTCGCGCCCCGGTCGTCCCCCGGTCGCGTGAGGCCACGCGCCGCCCCCGGCGCGCCCCCGCCGCCGGAGACATCGTTTCGCATTCCGGACACCCTGTCCCGAACCCTGGATGACCGGCGTACGCTCGTGGACAGTCAGAAATCCGCCCGGCACTCCCGGCGGAACTCTCCGAAGGAGCGAGCGACGATGCCCGAGCTGAGGTCCCGCACAGTCACCCACGGCCGCAACATGGCGGGCGCCCGCGCCCTTATGCGTGCCTCCGGTGTACCGGGCGCGGACATCGGCCGGAAGCCGATCATCGCCGTCGCCAACAGCTTCACGGAGTTCGTGCCCGGCCACACCCACCTGGCGCCGGTCGGCCGGATCGTCAGCGAGGCCGTCAAGGCGGCCGGCGGCATCCCGCGCGAGTTCAACACGATCGCCGTCGACGACGGCATCGCCATGGGCCACGGCGGCATGCTCTACTCCCTGCCCTCCCGCGACCTGATCGCGGACAGCGTGGAGTACATGGTGGAGGCCCACTGCGCCGACGCCCTGATCTGCATCTCCAACTGCGACAAGATCACCCCGGGCATGCTCAACGCCGCCCTGCGGCTGAACATCCCCACCGTCTTCGTCTCCGGCGGCCCGATGGAGTCCGGCCGGGCCACGCTCGTCGACGGCACGGTCCGCACGCTCGACCTGGTCGACGCCATGGTGGAGGCCGCCAACGACAAGGTCTCCGACGCCGACGTGCTGCGCATCGAGGAGAACGCCTGCCCGACCTGCGGCAGCTGTTCGGGCATGTTCACCGCCAACTCGATGAACTGCCTCACCGAGGCGCTCGGCCTCTCCCTCCCGGGCAACGGCTCGGTCCTGGCCACCCACACGGCCCGCAGGGCGCTCTACGAGAACGCGGCCCGCACGGTCATGGACCTGACCCGCCGCTACTACGAGCAGGACGACGACTCCGTCCTGCCGCGCTCCATCGCCACCTTCGCCGCGTTCGAGAACGCCATGGCGCTCGACATCGCGATGGGCGGCTCCACCAACACGATCCTGCACCTGCTGGCCGCCGCCCAGGAGGCGGGCGTCCCCTTCGGCCTGACCGAGATCGACGCCCTCTCGCGCCGCGTGCCCTGCCTGGCCAAGGTCGCCCCGAACGTCGCCAAGGACCGCACGTACTACATGGAGGACGTGCACCGCGCCGGCGGCATCCCCGCCCTGCTCGGCGAGCTGCACCGCGGTGGCCTGCTCAACGAGGACGTGCACGCGGTCCACAGCCCCTCCCTGGGCGACTGGCTCAAGACCTGGGACATCCGCGGCGGCTCCCCCTCCCCCGAGGCGATCGAGCTGTGGCACGCGGCCCCCGGCTGCGTCCGCTCCGCCGAGGCGTTCTCCCAGTCCGAGCGCTGGGACACCCTCGACGAGGACGCCGAGAACGGCTGCATCCACTCCGTCGAGCACGCCTACTCCAAGGACGGCGGCCTCGCGGTCCTGCGCGGCAACCTGGCCGTGGACGGCTGCGTCGTGAAGACGGCCGGCGTCGACGAGTCGATCTGGACCTTCGAGGGCCCGGCGGTGGTCTGCGAGTCCCAGGAGGACGCCGTCGAGAAGATCCTCACCAAGCAGGTCAAGGAGGGCGACGTCGTCGTCATCCGCTACGAGGGCCCCAAGGGCGGCCCCGGCATGCAGGAGATGCTCTACCCCACGTCGTACCTCAAGAGCCGCGGTCTCGGAAAGGCGTGCGCGCTGGTCACCGACGGCCGCTTCTCCGGCGGCACCTCGGGCCTGTCGATCGGCCACGCCTCCCCGGAGGCGGCCTCCGGCGGCACCATCGCCCTCGTCGAGGACGGCGACCGCATCCGCATCGACATCCCCAACCGCTCCATCGAGCTGCTGGTCGACGACGCCGAGCTGGCCCGCCGCGAGCAGGCGCTGAACGGCGTGTACGCGCCGAAGAACCGCGACCGCAAGGTCTCGGCGGCCCTGCGGGCGTACGCCGCGATGGCGACCAGCGCCGACAAGGGCGCGGTGCGGGACGTCGGCAAGCTGGGCTGACCCCCGTCCACCGCGCGAAGGGCCGTCCCCGTGACGGCCCTTCGCCGTACGCGCGGGCCCGCGCCCGGAGCCGCCCGGGCGCGCCGGGCGGATGTCACCAGGCCGCCGGATCGCCCCCGTCCACGGCGAAGACGGTGCCGTCCGGAGCCGCGCCGTAGACGTGGCCCAGGGCGAGGACGGGCTCGGGCAGGGCGGCGGGGACCCGGTCCGACCCGGCGCCCAGCCGCGGGGCGGTCTGGCCGACGAGCCGGCCGGCCCGGGCGTCGACGGCGAGGAGCCGGCCGTCGGGGGCGGTGAGGTGGACGTGGCGGCCGTCGGCGACCGGCGCGGAAGCCCGGGCCGCCCCCGTCTCCAGGCTCCACCGCTGCCGCCCCGCCGCCAGGTCCACGGCGACGAGCGATCCGCCCGCCCCGGTGAGGTACACGTCCTTTCCGCGCACGGTGCCGTGCGCCTGCTCCAGCGGGACGGGCAGGGCCACCCGCCGCACCTCACGGGTGCCCGGCGCATAGCGCACCACGGCCCGCGCCTCGCCGTGGACCGGACCGGCGGAGAGGAGGACCAGGGACCCGTCCTGCGCGCCCACCGGCCTCAGCCTCCCGGCCAGCCGCGCGTCCCACCGCACCTCACCGGTGCCCGGATCCACCGCCGTGACGCGGGTGTGCGTCCCGTCCGCGGACACGCTCGTCGCGTACGCCAGCGGATCCGCCGCGAAGGAGTCGAAGTACGGCGTCGTGTGGCCCGGGACCGAGCGGCTCCACAGGGTGTCGCCCGAGGCGCCGTCCACCCCGGTGACCCGCCCGTCCGCCCCCGTGAGCAGGAGCGTCCCGCCGGCGATCCGCAGACCGGCGTACTCGGGCACGTCCCGCCGCCACACCGGCCGGCCCGAGGCGGGATCGAGCGCCTCCAGACCGCGGCCCCCGTCCGGCGCGGGCTGCACGAGGCCGCCGGCCACGACCGGCGGCCCGCCGCGCGGCGCCCGGGACACCGCGTGCCGCCACAGCACGGTGCCGTCGAGGGGATCCAGGGCGAACACCAGCCCCGGGCTCGCGCACAGCAGCTTCCCCGCGCCGTACGCGCACTGCGGCGCGCCCCACCCCGACGCCGGCGCCGTCGTCCAGGTACCGGAACGGTCCGCCGTGGAGCGCGGGGCCGGGCCCCCGGACGCGGCCGTGGAGCTGTCGAGCAGGGGGACCGAGACCAGCGCGCCGAGCACGGCCAGGCCGAGCGCCCCGGTCACCAGCGCCGCCCGCCTGCCCGGGCGCCCCGGTGCCGGGCCCCCGACGGGGCGTGCCGTCCGCTTCCGTGCCGGGCCCGGCGTCCGGCCCGCCGTCCGCCCCGGTCCGCTGCGCCGGGACGAAGGGCTGCGTGTCGTAGGAGGAGGCCACCGACCGCAGCTCGCGCATCAGCTGGTCGGGGGTCGGCCGCTCACCGGGCTCCTTGGCCAGGCACCGCCGCACCAGACCGGCCAGCTCGCCGGGCACGCCGGTCAGGTCGGGCTCGTCGTGGACGACCTGGTAGGCGACGACGTACGGGCTGTCGGAGTCGAACGGCCCGCGCCCGGTCGCGGCGTGCACCAGCACCGACCCGAGCGCGAACACATCGGCCGCGGGACCCACCTCCCGCGGCCGGCGGAACTGCTCGGGCGCCATGTACGGCGGCGTGCCGATCAGCTTGCCCGTCTCCGTGCGCAGTTCGCTGTCGGCCGGCCGGGAGATCCCGAAGTCGATCACCTTCGGCCCGTCCGCGGAGAGCAGCACGTTGCTCGGCTTCAGATCCCGGTGCACGACCCCGACCCGGTGGATGTCGCGCAGCGCCTCGGCGAGCCCGGCCATCAGGCGACGCAGCCGCGCCGGCTCCATGGGACCGTTCCGCTTCACATGCTCCGAGAGGGTCTGCCCGGGAACGTACAGCGTGGCCATCCAGGGCCGCCCGGCCTCCGGATCGGCGTCCACGACCGGCGCGGTGAAGGCCCCGCTGACGCGTCGCGCCGCAGCCACCTCCTGCCGGAACCGCCCCCTGAACTCGGGATCCTCGGCGAACTCGGCATGGACGACCTTCACCGCCAGCTTGCGGCCCGAGGTGCTGCGGGCCAGGTGCACGACCCCCATGCCGCCGGACCCCAGAACGGACTCCAGCCGATAGTGCCCGGCATACTCCGGAAGTTCCGCTTCCGTACTGGCTCCGGCGTTGTGCGATGCCGCCATGGGACCACCCCCGTGATGTCCGTCCGCGCGCGACGCTCGGAGCCTAATCGATGACCCGGACGGGACCGAGGCGGCTTGCTAGCCTCCGTGTGCACGCCGCCGGCTCCTGTTGCGCGGCGTGCCGCACAGGAAACGACGGGCCCGGCGCGAGCGCGGGCCCACGGGGGAGGTTGTGCCATGTCAGTCGACCATGCCGCGACGACGGGAAGCGGCGCCGAGCGGGAGGCCGTCACCACGGCGGCGGCCACGGCGCTGCGCTACTACGCGGTCGCCCCGGGCGTCCGCCTCAACGTGCGCAGCGGTCCCGGCACGGGGTACCCGATCGTCCGGGTGCTGCCCGTGGGGGCCAAGGTGCCGATCTTCTGCCAGACGCCGGGCACATGGGTCACGGGCCCCTACGGCACCACCAACATCTGGGACAACATCGACGACGGCGAGTACGTCTCGGACAGCTACCTCCAGACCGGCAGCGACGGCTACATCCGCCCGCGCTGCGCCTGACCCCGCCCGGAGCCCGCGGCACGTCCCGCGCCCACGGCGCCATAATCGACCCGTGAGCGCTCGAAACGGCACCCTGGACCTGTCTCTTATACCCATCTGACGCTGCCGACGAAGCTAGAAGTGTAGATCCCGGTGGTCGCCGTCTCAGTAAAAA
>NZ_WYCT01000316.1 GCF_011008945.1 Streptomyces harenosi | reverse complement strand
CCTTATGGAGTGTTTCATAGTGTTATTTTTTTTTTTTTCAAGCAGAAGACGGCATACGAGTTTAGCGAGTGTCTCGTGGGCTCGGAGATGTGTATAAGAGAAAGGGCTGGGGCGGGCGGTGTGACCGGCGCCGGCGGCACGGACGCGCGGGCGGTCGCCGCGCACTACCGCACCACGCCGAGTCCGCCAGTCCGGGAGGTACGTGCCGTTGAACTCCGGCAGCTACTTCGAGCCCATCGACGATCACCGCTACAAGCCCACCGCCCACGCGGGCGGCGCGTGGGACCCGGGCGAGCTGCACTTCAGCCCGCTCGGCGGTCTCCTCGTCCACGCCGTCGAACGCCATGTCGGCGAGCGCGCGGCCGCCGGCATGGCGCTGTCCCGCGTCAGCTTCGACATCCTGGGCCGTCTCGCGCTGGACGAGTACGAGATCCGGGTGGAGACCCTCCGGCCCGGCCGCACCATCGAACTGGTGGAGGCCGTCGCCCTCGTCGCCGGGCGCCCCGTCGTACGGGCCCGGGCCTGGCTGCTCGGCTCGTGGGACACCGGCGCCGTCGCCGGCGGCGCGTCCGGCGGGCTGCCCCGACCCGAGACGCTCGCCCCCTGGCCGCTGGCCTCGCTGTGGCCCGGCGGGTACATCGCCTCGCTGGACGTGCGTCCGGTCGGGGTCCCGCGGCCGGGGCGCACCACCGCCTGGATCTCCACCTCCGTCGGTCTGGTCGCCGGGCAGGCCGCCAGTCCCCTCGCGTCCTACCTGGCGCTCGTCGACACCGCCAACGGCATCGCCGTGCGCCGACCGCCCACGGCGTGGATGTTCCCCAACGTCGACCTCACCGTCCACCTCCACCGCCGCCCCGAGGGGAACTGGACGGGGCTGGACACCACCGTGGTGTTCGGGCCCGCCGGCCAGGGCGTCACCAGCACCGTGCTGCACGATCTGGCCGGTCCGGTCGGTCACGCGCAGCAGCTACTCACCGTCCGGCCGCTGCCGGCCGCCGAGGGGCCCTGACCCGGGTCCGGGCGGGGCCCCGGCGCGGGGTCAGCCGAGCACGAACGGGAGCCGGCCGGCCAGCGCGCCCAGGGCGGCCTCCTCGGCGCGGTCCGGGGCGCGCCGCCCGGTGCCGACCAGCAGGGCGTCCTCGTCGGAGAACTCCGGGGGGAACGCGGCCCCGGCGATCTCCTCCAGCAGGGCGCGGGACCGGGCGAGCCCTTCGGCGGGCGGCCCCGGCACCCCGGGGAGGTGGGCGATCAGGTCGAGGTGGTGCAGCGTCCATTCCAGGACGTAGGCGCCGAGGTAGTCGCCGGCGGTGAGCACCTCGCCGCGGGTGGCGACCCGCAGGGCGGGGTCGGCCAGTCCGGCGGCGCGGCCGGCGGCGGATCCGACGTCGTCCAGGTGGAACTTGAGCAGCCCGGGGTCCTGGTAGGCGGCGGCCAGCCGGACGGTGAGGGCGTCGAGCGGGTCGTCGCCGTCCGGGGGCGTGCCGGTGACGTTCCAGTAGGTCACCGCGTCGCGGGTCGGTTCCGTCCGGGCGGGGGTGGCGAGGGTGATCAGGACGTCCTGCGCGTCGATGACGAGGTGGCACACCAGGTCCCGCACCAGCCAGCCCGCACAGCCCGAGGGCCGTGCGAAGTCCTCGTCGGGCAGGCCGGCGACCGCCGCGCGCAGCGCCGCCCACGCGTGGGAGAAGAGGGTCACGCCGGCACGCTAGTGGGGGGCCGCGAGGGCCACAAGCGCGCGGCCTCCCGCACGTCCGCCCACCCGGGCAGCGGGGTGGGCGGGTGTACGGGAGGCCGCCGCGGACGTCTCCGGCCGGACCGGACCGGGACGAGGGCCGGGTCCGGCCGGGGACGCGCCTCATGCCCGCGGCGCCGGCTCCTGGAGGAAGGAGGCGTGGAAGGCGCGCGTGTGGTCCACGTGCCGGGCGGGGCCGGTGAGGGTGACCGTCGCCGTCAGGCGGGCGTCGGTGCTGGAGGCGGCCAGGCGCAGTTCCAGCTCGCCCGGCTCGACCACGCGCCGTCCGTCGCGCCCGGTGAAGGAGGCGAGGTCGGCGGGGACCGTGACGTGGACCCGCCGGGCCTCGCCGGGGGCGAGCGGCACCCGGGTGTAGCCGATGAGCCGCTGCACCGGCTGGACGACGGAGGCGACCGGGTCGTGCAGGTAGAGCTGGACGACCTCGGTGCCGTGCCGTTCGCCGGTGTTGCGGACGGTGCAGGCGAGGAAGAAGGCGCCGTCGGTGGGCGCCTCGCCGGTCTCCACGGCGAGGTCGCTCCAGTCGAACGTCGTGTACGACAGGCCGTGCCCGAAGCCGAACGCGGGCGTCGGGTCGATGCTGGACACCTCGCTGGCGTGCGCCAGGCGCGCGCCGAGGTAGGTGGCCGGCTGGGCGCCCGCTCCGCGCGGCACGCTGACCGGCAGCCGTCCGCCCGGTTCGGTCCGGCCGCTGAGCACCCCGGCGATGGCCGCGGTGCCCTCGACGCCCGGGAAGAACGACTGGACGATCGCGGCGGCCTCGGTCAGGGCGCGGCCGAGGGCGTAGGGCCGTCCGGCGAGCAGCACGGTCACCACCGGCTTGCCGGTGTCGAGCAGGGCGTCCAGAAGCTGCTGCTGGGCGCCGGGGAGGGCCAGCGACTCGGCGTCGCAGCCCTCGCCGCTGGTGCCGCGGCCGAAGAGACCCGCCCGGTCGCCCAGCACCGCGACGACCACATCGGCCTCTTCGGCGGCCCGGACGGCGTCGGGGATGCCGGAGACGTCGCCGTCGTCGACCCCGGTGCCGCGTACGGCGGTCAGCTCGGCGTCGGGGAACTCCCCGGCCAGCGTGTCGCCCAGGGTGGGCAGGTCGATGCCGGCCGGGGTCCCCGGGTGGTGGACGCCGACGTGCAGGGGGAAGGAGTAGCAGCCGAGGACGGCGGTGGGCTCGGTGGCGTTGGGGCCGACCAGCGCGATGCGGCGGGGCCGGCGCAGGGGCAGGGTGCCGTCGTTGGCGAGCAGCACGACCGCTTCCTCGGCCACGGTACGGGCCAGGGCCCGGTTGCCGGGCGTGTCGAGGTCGATGGTGCCGCGCAGGGCGTCGGGGTCGTCGACGTCGGCGCCGTCCAGGGCGGGCGGAAGCGGGTTCCAGTCCGCGTCGAGCAGGCCGAGCATCGCCTTCTGGGTGAGCACCCGGCGCAGGGCGCGGTCGACGACGGCCTCCGGCACCCGGCCGGCGCGGACGGCCTCGGCGAGGGGTTCGCCGAACGTCTTGACGGTGGGCAGTTCCACGTCGACGCCGGCCGTCAGGGCGGCGCCCGCGGCCTCGGCCCAGTCCCCCGCCACGCCGTGCAGGGTCTTGAGGAAGGCGATGCCGAAGTAGTCGGCCACCACCGTGCCGTCGAAGCCCCAGGTGTCGCGCAGCAGGCCGGTCAGCAGGGACTCGTCGGCCGCCGACGGGACGCCGTCGGTGTCGGTGTAGGCGTGCATGACGGACCGGGCGCCGCCTTCGCGCACCGCCATCTCGAAGGGCGGCAGCAGGATGTCGGCGCGTTCCCGGGGCCCCATGGAGGCGGGGGCGAGGTTGCGTCCGGCGCGGGAGGCGGAGTAGCCGGCGAAGTGCTTGAGGGTGGCGACGACCCCGGCGGACTCCAGTCCCTGGACGTAGGCGGTGCCGATGGAGCCGACCAGGTACGGGTCCTCGCCGATGGTCTCCTCCACGCGGCCCCAGCGGGCGTCGCGCACCACGTCCAGGACGGGGGCGAGGCCCTGGTGGACGCCGACGGACCGCATGTCGCGGCCGATGGCGGCGGCCATGCGGCGGATCAGGTCGGGGTCGAAGGTGGCGCCCCAGGACAGCGGGACGGGGTAGGCGGTGGCGCCCCAGGTCGCGAACCCGGCCAGGCACTCCTCGTGGGCGAGCGCGGGGATGCCGAAGCGGTTGGCGGCGGCGATCCGGGCCTGGGTGCGGGCCAGCGACAGCGCGCCCAGGGCGGGGTCGACGGGGGCGGTGCCGAAGGGGCGGGTGAGCTGGCCCAGCCCGGTGGGGAGCAGGGCGTCGAGGTCGACGGCCTCCTCCATGTCGTGCTGGTGGGGGGCTACCTCGCCGCCCTCGTCGGAGGCGCCGACCCACACGCCGTACAGCTGCGCGATCTTCTCCTCGGGGGTCATCGCGTCGATGAGCGCGGAGACCCGGGCGGTGACGGAGTGGGTGGGGTCGTTCCACAGGGGGACTTCGGGGGTGGTCTCAACGGCCACGTTGGCGGTCACTTTCCTCCCACGCCCATCAGCCCCTGGACGAGGGCGCGACGGGCGAACAGGTAGACGAGCAGGACGGGGACCATGGACAGCACCACGGCCCCCAGCAGACCGGGGATGTCGATGCCGTGTTCGGTCTGGAAGTTGTAGAGACCCAGGGTGACCACCTTGGTGGAGTCGGACTGGGTCAGGACGAGCGGGAACAGGAAGCCGTTCCATGCCTGGAGCGCCGAGAACACCACGATCGTGGACAGCCCGCCCCGGGACAGCGGCAGCACGAGCTGGAAGAACATGCGGCGCGGAGTGGCACCGTCCATGGCCATGGCCTCGAACAGCTCCGGGGAGATGTCGCGCATGGCACCGCTGAGGATGAGGGCGGACATCGGCAGGCAGAACGCGGCCGTGGGCAGGATGACGCCGAGCAGGTTGTCGTACAGACCGGCTTCGCTGATCAGGTAGAACATCGGGACGATCACGGCCTGCGCCGGGATGGCGAGGCCGAGCAGGAACAGCCGGAAGACGTGCGAGGTGACCCTGCTGCGGTTGCGGACGATGGCGTAGGCGAGCGGCGGGACCAGCAGGAGCACGATGCCGATCACGCACGCCGTCACGACGAGGGTGTTGACGAAGTACCGGCCGAAGCCGGAGTCGAAGGCGCTGGTGTAGTTGTCGAGGGTGAAGCTCTCCGGGAAGGAGAGCGGGCCGTGCTCGGCGTAGTCCGACCGGGTCCGCACCGTCGCGGCGAGCATCACGTACAGGGGCAGGCCGACCAGGAACAGCCAGACCAGTGAGCCGGCGCCGGCCAGGTAGTTGGGGCGGCTTCTCGTCCCGCGGCTCATGACACACCCTCCATGTCGCTGCGCATCTTGTCGTAGCCGGAGACGCGCACGACGATCAGCGAAACGATGGTGGCCGCGATCACCAGGGCGAGGGCGATGGCCGCGCCGGCGCCGAAGTCGAAGCCCTTGAAAGCCTTTTGGTACATGTAGTAGGCGCTGATGGTGGTGTCGGTGCCCGGTCCGCCCTGGGTGAGGATGAGGACCGTCTCGAACGTGGTCAGACCGCCGACGATCATGAGGATCATCGAGGTGATGACCGAGTTGCGAAGCTGCGGCAGGGTGATGTGGAAGAACTGGCGGTAGCGGCCCGCGCCGTCGATCTCCGCGGCCTGGTACAGCACCTGCGGGATCGCTCGGGCGGCACCCTGGTAGATCAGGGTGTGGAACGGCGTGAACTGCCAGGTGGAGACGAACGCCAGCACCCCGATGGCGGTGGCCTGTCCACCGAAGAGGTTGCCGTCGCCGAACAGCCAGGTGGCGCGGGCGGGGATGCCGAAGTTCGGGTCGAGCAGCGCCCGCCACAGCACGGAGACGGCGGTCGCCGACAGCAGCAGCGGGATGAAGTACACGACCGACAGCACCGCCCGGTTGCGCTGGTGGCCGGCGGCCCAGACGCCGAGCACGATGCTCAGCGGCGTCTGGATCACCACGCCGAGCGCGGTGAGCAGCAGGGTCAGCCAGATGCTCTTGAGCATCACCGGGTCGTCGGCCAGGCGCGACCAGTTGTCGAGGCCGACGAACTCGGGTGAGCCGAGGCCGTTCCAGCTCATGAAGGACAGCACCGCCACCATGATCAGCGGGGCGATGGCGAAGAGGACGAAGAAGACGGTGGCGGGCAGCGCCCAGAGGAAGCCGGGGCGCCCCACCCGGGCCGCGGAGGACGCCTCCGGCCGCCGCCGGGCCACCTTGCGGGGCTCGGCGGCGACGGGAGCGCTCGTGATCTGAGTGGTCATGCGGTTCATTCGGTGGGAAGGGCCTGCATGGCCTTGATGAAGCCGTCGGCGTCGATCTGGCCGCTGAAGAACTGCTGCACGGCCTGGTGGATGGGCGTCATGGCCGACGGCGGGTACGCCTGGTCCCAGGAGAGCTGGAAGGCCGGGGCCTTGGCCACCAGGTCGTACTGGAAGCGCGAGTACTCCGGGTCGGCCGCGGTGTCGAGGAACTTGCGGGTGTTGGTGGTGGTCGGCAGGTTGCCGATGGCCAGCTGCGCCTTGACGAACTCGTCGGAGTACATGAGCTTCAGGAACTCGGCGACGGCCTCGGGGTGCTTGGTCTTCTTCAGCACCGAGTAGAAGTTGTTGGTGTTGCCCACCACGTTGGTCGGGTCGCCCTTGCCGCCCTGGACGGTCGGGAAGGCGGTGTAGCCCAGGGAGGTCTCGGCGAACTCCTTGGCGTCCTCCTGCTGCTGGGCGTAGTACCAGGAGCCCATCAGCTCGAAGCCGGCCTTGCCGGAGGCCAGCAGCGCGGGCGAGGAGCCGTTGGTGTACTTCACGGAGTCGTAGTTCTTGCCGAAGGCGCCCGCGTCGACGAGCTGCTTGAGCATGGTCAGCGCCTTCTTGCTGTCCGCGCTCGCCCAGGCGTCCTTGTCGCCCTTCAGGGCCTTCTGGAACAGCTCCGGCCCGGCGACCCGGTCGTAGAGGTACTCGAACCACATCATGGTCGGCCAGCGGTCACCGGCGCCCAGCGCGATGGGGGTGACCCCCTCGTCCTTGAGCTTCTTCACCGCGTCCAGCAGCTCGTCCCAGGTCTTGGGGGGCTTGACGCCGGCCTTGTCCAGCACCTCCCTGTTGTGGAAGAGGAGGATCGGCTGGGTGCCGCGCATGGGGACGCCGTAGGTCTTGCCGTCGACGACGGCGCTGCTGACGACCGAGGGCAGGAAGTTGGCCTTGAGCCCCGGGTCCTTCTCGATGAAGTCGTCCAGCGGCATCAGCAGGTCGGCCTTGACGAAGGGCTGGATGCTGCCGCCGCCCCAGTTGAAGAACACGTCCGGTGCCTGCGGCGTGTTGATGATCGTCTGCAGCTTCTGCTGGTAGTCGGCACCGGGGATGGTGTCGAGGACGGCCTTGACGTCGGAGGTCTTGTTGAACTTGTCGACGATCTGCTTCTCGACCTTGTTGCTGGCGTCGCCGTAGACCAGGACATGGATCTTCCCGTCACCCGACGATCCCCCGCCGTCCCCATTGCCGCAGGCCGTCAGGCTCAGGGCCAGGGCGACCGTCGCACCGCAGGCGAGCAGCCGGGGCAACCGCACACGTGTCTTCATCGTTCGCCTTTCGAAAGTTTCGGCTTCCTCGCCGAAAGTCCATGCCGTGGGACAGTAGGTGGAGACCCGATACGTGGTCAACGGTCCTGCGCGCACGCGGCCAAACCGTTACCCGGGACGGTGACTTATGCTGCGCGCATGCACGATGACGACGAGGTGAGCGGCCGAGTGACCCTGGCCGCGGTGGCGAAAGAGGCGGGTGTCTCGCTACCGACAGTTTCGAAGGTCCTCAACGGCCGTTCGGATGTCTCTCCGGTGACCCGCGCCAAGGTGGAGCAGCTTCTGAAGGTGCACGGCTACCGCCGCAGGCACCACGGGGCGCCGCCCTCGCCGCTCGTCGAACTCGTCTTCCACGAGCTGGACAGCATCTGGGCGATGGAGATCATCCGCGGGGTGGAGACCGTCGCGAAGGCGAACAAGGCGACCGTGGTGCTCACCGAGAGCGGCACCCGGCACGCCCCCGCGCCCGACTGGATCGAGGGCGTGCTGCGCCGCCGGCCGCTCGGGGTGGTCCTGGTCTTCTCGACACTCCCCGAGGACGTCAAGCGGCAACTGCGGTCGCGCTCGATCCCGTTCGTCATCATCGACCCGGCCGGCGACCCCGACCCGGACGTCCCGTCGGTCGGCTCCGCCAACTGGGCCGGCGGCCTCGCGGCCACCCGCCACCTCACCGGCCACCGCCACGAACGCGTCGCGATCATCACCGGCCCGGAGGACATGCTGTGCTCGCTGGCCCGCCTGGACGGCTACCGCTCGGCCATGGCGATGGCGGGCCTGGAGACCGACCCGCGCCTGGTCCGCTTCGGCGACTTCCGCGTCCAGGGCGGCTTCACCCACGCCATGGACCTGCTGGACGGCCCGGACCGGCCGACGGCGATCTTCGCGGGCAGCGACCTCCAGGCGCTCGGGGTGCTGGAGGCGGCCCGGCTGAAGGGGCTGAGCGTGCCGGAGGACCTGTCGGTGGTCGGGTACGACGACGTGCCCCTGGCCCAGTGGTCCAGCCCGCCGCTGACCACGGTCCACCAGCCCTTGCGGCACATGGCCGAGGAGGCGGCCCGCATGCTGCTGCGCCCCGACGACCCCGGCAAGGCCGCGCAGCGCATCGAACTCGCGACACGGCTGGTGGTCCGGCAGAGCACGGCGCGGCGCAGGGGGGCCTGAGCGGCGGCCCGGCGCGGGGCGGGGA
>NZ_WYCT01000315.1 GCF_011008945.1 Streptomyces harenosi | reverse complement strand
GAGCCAGGGGTGGGTGGAGCTCACTGGGCGGACGCCTTCTCGCTGGGGGACTGCTGGGCGGGGGCCTGCTGGGCCTGGATCGCCGTGATGGCGACGGTGTTGACGATGTCCTGGACGAGGGCGCCCCGGGACAGGTCGTTGACCGGCTTGCGCAGGCCCTGCAGGACCGGGCCGACGGCGATGGCGCCGGCCGAGCGCTGCACGGCCTTGTAGGTGTTGTTGCCGGTGTTGAGGTCGGGGAAGACCAGCACGGTGGCCTGCCCGGCCACCTCGGAGCCGGGCAGCTTGGTCGCGGCGACCGTGGGCTCGACGGCCGCGTCGTACTGGATCGGGCCCTCGATCTTCAGGTCGGGCCGGCGCGCGCGGACGATCTCGGTCGCCTCGCGGACCTTGTCCACGTCCGCGCCGGAGCCGGAGGTGCCGGTGGAGTACGACAGCATCGCGATCCGCGGCTCCACGCCGAACTGCGCGGCGGTGGTGGCCGACTGGACGGCGATGTCGGCGAGCTGCCGGGCGTCGGGGTCGGGGTTGACGGCGCAGTCGCCGTAGACGAGCACCTTGTCGGCCAGGCACATGAAGAAGACGGAGGAGACGATCGAGGCGTCCGGCCGGGTCTTGATGATCTCGAAGGCGGGCCGGATGGTGGCGGCCGTGGAGTGCACGGAGCCCGAGACCATGCCGTCGGCCAGGCCCTCCTGCACCATCAGGGTGCCGAAGTAGTTCACGTCGGAGACGACGTCGTAGGCCAGCTCCACGGTGACGCCCTTGTGGGCGCGCAAGGAGGCGTACCGCTCGGCGAAGCGGTCGCGCAGCTCGGAGGTGGCCGGGTCGATGAGCTGGGAGTCGCCGAGGTCGATGCCGAGGTCGGCGGCCTTCTTGCGGATCTGGTCGACCGGGCCGAGCAGGGTCAGGTCGCACACGCCCCGGCGCAGCAGCACCTCGGCGGCGTGCAGCACCCGCTCCTCGGTGCCCTCGGGCAGCACGACGCGGCGCCTGTCGGAGCGGGCCCGCTCCAGCAGCTTGTGCTCGAACATCATCGGGGTGACCCGGTCGCTGCTGGGCGCGGAGACCAGGCGGACGAGGCCGGCGGTGTCGGTGTACCGCTCGAACAGGCCGAGCGCGGTCTCCGCCTTGCGGGGCGTGGCCGCGTTCAGCTTGCCCTCCAGGGAGAACAGCCGCTCGGCGGTGGGGAAGCTGTTGCCGGGCACCGACAGCACGGGGGTGCCGGGGGCGAGGCGGGCGGCCAGGGTGAGGATGTCGTCGCCCGGGACCTCGTTCAGGGTGAGCAGCACACCGGCTATCGGCGGGGTGCCGGCGCTGTGCGCGGCCAGCGAGCCGACGACCAGGTCGGCGCGGTCGCCGGGGGTGACGACCAGGCAGCCGGGGGTCAGGGCGCCCAGGAAGTTCGGCAGCATCGCGCCGCCGAAGACGAAGTCCAGCGCGTCCCGGGCCAGGCCCGCGTCGTCGCCGAGGACGACCTTGGCGCCGAGGGCGTGGGCGATCTGCGCGACCGTGGGGGCGGACAGGGCCGGCTCGTCGGGCAGCACCCAGCACGGCACCGGGAGGCGGTCGGCGAGGCGCCCGGCTATCTCGTCCCGGTCCTCGCGCGCGACCCGGTTGGTGACCATGGCGAGGACGTCGCAGCCCAGCCCGTCGTAGGCGCGGAAGGCGTTGCGGGTCTCGGCGAGCACCGACTCGGCGGTCTGCTTGCGCCCGCCGACCACCGGGATGACGGAGGCGCCGAACTCGTTGGCGAGCCGGGCGTTGAGGGCGAGCTCGTCGGGGAGCTGGGTGCCGGCGAAGTCGGTGCCGAGGACGAGCACCACGTCGTAGTCGCGGGCGACCAGGTGGAAGCGGTCCACCAGGGCCGACACCAGCTCGTCCGTGCCCTGCTCCGCCTGGAGCGCGGAGGCCCGCTGGTAGTCCATGCCGTACACGGTCGCCGGGTCCTGCGACAGCCGGTAGCGGGCGCGCAGCAGCTCGAAGAGCCGGTCGGGCCCGTCATGGACGAGGGGACGGAACACGCCGACCCGGTCGACCTGCCGGGTGAGGAGCTCCATGACCCCCAGCTCGACGACCTGGCGGCCGTCGCCGCGGTCGATGCCGGTCACGTACACGCTGCGCGTCACGCGTGTTCTCCGTTTCCTCGAGGGACACCCTGCGAGACGACATTGTCTGGTGGGTACCGTTTCGTGCACAAAAATCGCCCACCGAGGTGAGCGGAACCCTCTTGACAATACCTCTGTCGACAGATAAAGCGCCCGTCAGTGGCGGACCCGTGCGAGCGAAGGGTGGCACACCAGGGCGGACGAGCCGTAATCGGCACCGCCCCGGTGGACGTGAAAGAATCGGACCTGGCTCACCGGTATCAACAGCGAGCAGGAGACAGAGCACGATGCGTATCGGAGTCCTCACCGCAGGCGGCGACTGCCCCGGCCTGAACGCAGTGATCCGGTCGGTCGTGCACCGAGCGGTCGCCCAGTACGACGACGAGGTGATCGGTTTCGAGGACGGCTACGCCGGACTGCTCGACGGCCGCTACCGCGCCCTCGACCTGAACGCGGTCAGCGGCATCCTCGCCCGTGGCGGCACCATACTCGGCTCCTCGCGCCTGGAGCGCGACCGGCTGCGCGAGGCGTGCGAGAACGCCGCCGACATCGCCCGCGACTTCGGCATCGACGCGCTGATCCCGATCGGCGGCGAGGGCACCCTGACCGCGGCCCGGATGCTGTCGGACGCGGGCCTGCCGGTGGTCGGCGTGCCCAAGACGATCGACAACGACATCTCCTCCACCGACCGCACCTTCGGCTTCGACACCGCCGTCGGCGTGGCCACGGAGGCCATGGACCGCCTGAAGACCACCGCCGAGTCGCACCAGCGGGTCATGGTCGTGGAGGTCATGGGGCGGCACGCGGGCTGGATCGCCCTGGAGTCCGGCATGGCGGCCGGCGCGCACGGCATCTGCCTGCCCGAGCGGCCCTTCGACCCGGCGGACCTGGTGAAGATGGTCGAGGAGCGCTTCGCCCGCGGCAAGAAGTTCGCGGTCATCTGCGTCGCCGAGGGCGCCCACCCCGCCGACGGCACGATGGACTACGGCAAGGGCGAGATAGACCAGTACGGCCACGAGCGCTTCCAGGGCATCGGCACGGCGCTGGCGCACGAGCTGGAGAAGCGGCTCGGCAAGGAGGCCAAGCCGGTCATCCTCGGCCACGTCCAGCGCGGCGGCACGCCGACGGCGTACGACCGGGTCCTGGCCACGCGCTTCGGCTGGCACGCGGTGGAGGCCGCGCACCGGGGCGACTTCGGCAAGATGACCGCGCTGCGCGGCACCGAGGTCGTGATGGTGCCGCTGGCGGAGGCGGTCACCGAGCTGAAGACCGTGCCGATCGACCGCATGGACGAGGCCGAGTCGGTCTTCTAGCCCCCGGCGCCCTCCTCCCCGGCCGCCGTCCAGAAGTGCTCGGCGATCCGGTCGAGGAAGGCGCGGCCGGAGTCGCTGGAGCCGCTGCCGCCGCCGCCCCAGCCCAGGGTGGCGGCCATCCGGCCCTGGTAGTCCCGGTGCAGCCGCCGCAGTACGCCCTCCAGCACCGGCCGGTCCAGCGGCACCACCTTGGCGACCGGGCGGACGTACGCCTGCCAGCGGGTGGTCACGGCGCCGCGCAGCAGGTCGGCGAGATCGCCGTCGCGGCCCGTGACGGCGACCAGCTCCGGCAGGGTGAGGCCGAGCACCTCGGCCAGCGCGGCCGACTGGCGGTCGGTGCCCCGCCAGGTGCCCGTCTCCTCCGTCCGCAGATAGGCGCGCAGCTCCATCCCGATCGCGCGGGCGACGTCCTGGGGCGCCAGTGAGCGGGCGACGCGGTGCTCGCGCAGGGTCCGGGGCCGGCCGATGAGGTCGCCGGGCGAGCACCACAGCACCCCGGCCAGGGCGGTGAGTTCGGGGCCGGCCGGGTGGGCGGTCCCGCGTTCCCAGGCGACGACGAGGCCGGTGGTGACGTGCCCGAGCCCGTACAGGACGCGCATCCCGTGGGCGACGTGCTCGGGTCTCATGCCGAGGCCGGCGCGGAGCCGGCGGGCGGCGGGAGCGCTGAACGGAGGACCGGACGGGTCCGGCCGGAGGGCGGGCTGGTGCACGGCCACACCGTAGGGTCGCGGGGCCGGGGTGACCACGGGCCGTTCGGCCAGGATCACGGATTGTAGGAACGTACGGGTTACGGCGGCTTCCGGAGATGTGTGGTTCCGGCGGCTCGCGGAGGTGTGGTTCCGGCGGTTCGCGCGGCATGCGGCCCCGGTGGCTCGCGCAGGCGTAAGGTCCCGGCGGCTCATGCAGGGTTCGGCCCCGGTGGTGCGCGCAGGCGTGCGGTCCCGGTCACCCCTTCACCGCCCCGCCCAGCGCGAAGCCGCCGCCCAGTCGTCGCGCGATCAGGACGTACAGCAGGATCACCGGCGTCGAGTAGACGACCGAGAAGGCGGCGAGCTGGCCGTAGGCGACCATGCCCCGGTTGCCGAAGAACTCGTTGATGCTGACCGACGCCGGCATGCGGTCCGGGGTGAGCAGCAGCATGAAGGGGACGAAGAAGTTGCCCCACATCGTCACGAAGGAGAACACCGTCACCACGGCCACGCCCGGCCCCATCAGCGGCAGCACGATCCGCAGCAGGGACTGCCAGGTGGACGCGCCGTCGGTCCAGGCCGCCTCCTCCAGTTCCTTCGGCACCCCGTCCATGAAGTTCTTCATCAGCCAGATCGCGAAGGGGAGCTGGGAGGCGGCGAAGAACAGCACCGTCCCCTGCGGGGTGTCGATCAGGTCGACCTGCACGAACAGCGCGTACACCGGCACCATGACCGCGGTGATCGGCAGCCCGGTGGCGAACAGGATCGTCAGCAGGAACGGCCGGTTGAGCCGGGATTGGAACCGGGAGAGCGGATAGGCCGCCAGTACCGCGCAGACGACGGCGAGGGCGGTGCCGCCGCCGCACAGGAGCAGGCTGTTGAGGAGCGGCCGGAAGGTGACGTCCGCGGTGAGGATCGCCTCGAAGTTGCCGAGGGTGAGGCCGTCCGGGGCCTTCACGGTGAGGTCGGCGCGCGGATCGACGGACGAGAGCACCACCCAGGCGAGGGGGAGGCAGAAGGCCGCCGCGACGACGAGCAGACAGACGTCGGCGGCGGCACGGCGGGAGATTCGGCGGGAGATGCGGGGGGAGACACGGCGCGACGCGGGGCGCGTGACGCGGGTGCGGGCCATGGGTTTCTCACACCTCCGTCCGCAGCAGGCGCAGGTAGAGGACGGAGAACAGCGCGCCGACGAGCAGCAGCAGAAGCGCCACCGCCGTGCCGTAGCCGATCATGCTGTTCTGGAACGCCTGCTCGTACATGAACAGCGGCAGCGTCTGGCTCCTGTCCCCGGGCCCGCCCCGGGTCATCACCCAGATCAGCCCGAAGACGGAGAGCGTCTGGAGGGTGTTGAGCATCAGGTTGGTGCCGATGGACCGCCGGATCATCGGCAGCGTGATGTGCCACAGCCGCCGCCAGCCGCCCGCCCCGTCCACCTGCGCGGCCTCGGTGACCTCGCGCGGGATCTCCTGGAGGGCGGCGGAGTACACCAGCATCGAGAAGGCGGTGCCGCGCCAGACGTTGGCGAAGGACACGGCGAGGATCGGCAGCGTGAACAGCCAGTTCTGGCGCGGCAGATGGAGCGCGTCGAGGACGGCGTTGAGGGTGCCCTCCCGGCGGAAGAAGGCGTAGAGGAGGAAACCGGCGACCACCTCGGGCAGCACCCACGCGGTGATGACGATGCCGCCGGTGAGCGTGCGCACCGGCTTCGACGCCCGCTGCATCAGCGAGGCCAGGGCCAGCCCCAGGGTGTTCTGCCCGACCAGCGACGACACCACGGTGAAGACGAGCGTCAGCCAGACGGCGTTGCGGAACCCCTCGTCGCCGAAGGCCGTGCGGAAGTTCTCCAGACCGACGAAGGACGACTCCGCCTGGCCGGTGAGCTGGAGGTCGGTGAAGGCGATGTAGGCGCAGTAGGCGATGGGCCCGGCGAGGAAGAGCAGCAGCAGGACGACGGCGGGGGTGAGGGGAAGGGCGCGGGCCAGGGTGCGCCGGGTCACCGCTGGACCACGTGGTCGTCGGTGACCTCCCGCAGCGTCTCGTCGTACCCGGCGGCGGCCTCCTCGACGGACAGATCACCGGTGGTGACCCCCTCCATCGCCTCCTGAATGGCCGTGGACACCTTCGGGTACGCCGGGTAGGCGGGCCGGTAGTGGGTGAAGGGGACGAGGCCGGTGAAGAACTCGATGCCGGGCTGCGCGTCGGCGTAGGACGGGTCGTCCGCCACGTCCTTCCGCACCGCGATCCCGGAGTTGGCGACGTACCACTTCGTGGCGTTCGCCTTGGTCTGCATCGTCTTGATGAACTCGAAGGCCAGATCGGGATTGCCGGCCTTCGCGGGGATCGCCCAGGTCCAGCCGCCGGACATGCTCACCTTGCCGGGCGCCTGCCCGTGCTGCGTCGGCATGTAGGCAAGCCCCAGCTTCTGCGACCACTCAGGCCACTCGTGCCCGCTGCCCGGCAGCCAGTCCTGCGGGAGCCAGGAGCCGTCGAGCGCGATGCCGAGCTTGCCCTCGGGGAGCAGATCGCCGCGGACGATGGTCTGGATGTTGGGGTCGAGGGCCGTGGCGACGTCGGGGCCGAGCTTCTCGTCGTAGACGGTGTGGACGAAGCGGAGGGCGTCCTCGAAGCCGTCGCCGCCGGTGACCCACTTCTTGCTCGCCGCGTCGTAGAGCGGATCGGCCGTGCCGTCACCGGTCCCGTACAGCAGCATCTGGAAGCCCTGCATGGTGGCGGCCTCACCGGCTGGCTTGCCGGTGTAGACGTTGAGGGGCGTCACGCCGGGCACCTCGGCCTTGATCGTGCGGGCCGCGTCGAGGATGTCGTCCCAGGTCTTCGGCTGCCAGGGGGTGGGGATGCCGGCCTTGGCGAAGACGCCCTTGTCGTACCAGAGCCCGCGGGCGTCGGTGCCGTCCGGGACGCCGTACGTCTTCCCGTCCTCCCCGCGGGCAGCCGCCTTGGCGGTGTCGATGAACTGGTCCCAGTTCGGCCACTTGGCGAGGTAGGCGTCGAGGGGCCTGAGGTACCCGCTGGTGATGTCGCTGTTGACGAGGAAGGTGTCCTCGTAGACCAGGTCCGGGGCCGTCTTCGGGGAGCGCAGCATCTGCTGGACCTTGGTGTAGTACTCCGAGTCCGGGGCCTTGATGGGGACCAGCTCCACCTTCTTGCCCGGGTGGCTCTTCTCGAACTGCCTCTTGATGTCGGCCAGATGGTCGTCCATCACATGGATGGAATTGTCCGTCGACTGCTTGAAGGAGACCTTCACGGTGTCCGGGTCGCCGCCGCTGCCGCCGCCGCAGGCGGTGAGGGCGGTGGCGGCGAGGAGGACGGGGAGGAGAGTGGCTGCGGTGGGGCGCACGGGCATGACCTCCAGGCGGCGCACGTCGTTGTGGCGTGGAGAGGACTGCCGTGTGAACGTAGGAGCGGCGGTCTGGTCAGGTCAAGGGGACCGTACCCCGCCTGGGGGAGGTGGCCGGCTTCGCTTCCCCGGTGATGCCGGGGCGCGCTATTCCGGTAGTTCGGCGGCCCGGGTGCGGGCTCGAGCGGCTTCGGTGGGGGCGTTGGCGCGGGTGTAGGCGTCGGCGGACTGGAGCAAGCAGGCGCGGGCGTCAGCGGGGCGGTCGGCGTGCGCGTGGGCGCGGGCCAGGTTATGGAGGGTCTGGCCCGCCCCGTACCAGTCCTCGAACTCCCGGCAGACCTCCAGGGCCTTGCCGTACGCCTCGATCGCCTCCTCCACCCGGCCCGCCTCCGCCAGGGCGACGCCGAGGTTGTTCCACGCCCCGGCCTCGCGGTGGCGGTCCCCGACGGTCTGGAACAGGTCGCGGGCGCGGGTGTGGGCGTTGATGGCCTTCTTCACCCGGCCGGCCTGCGCCAGGGCGCTGCCGAGGTTGTTCCACGCCCCGGCCTCGCGGTGGCGGTCCCCGACGGCCTGGTGCAGGTCGCGGGCGCGGGTGTGGGCGTTGATGGCCTTCTTCGCCCGGCCGGCCTGCGCCAGGGCGCTGCCGAGGTTGTTCCACGCGGCGGCCTCGCCGTGGCGGTCCCCGACGGCCTGGAACAGATCGCGGGCGCGGATGTGGGCGTCGATCGCCTCTTCCACCCGGCCCGCCTGCCGCAGGGCGAGGCCGAGGTTGTTTTGCGCCATGGCCTCGAAGTGGCGGTTCCCGGCGCGGTGTGCGGCCTCCTGAGCAGCGCGGCTGACCGTGATCCAGTCGTCGAAGTACCGCCGCCAGTCGAGATACGTCCACAGGCGCAGCCCCAGCCTCACCGCCGTGCCCGCGTACCGCTCCTCCCGCGCCCACAAAGCCGCCGCCACCAGCCCCGCCCGCTCCGAGTCCAGCCACGCCAACGCCTGCCCCCGGTCCACGAACCGCTCCGGCTCCACCCTCCCCGGCAACCACCGCAACCGGTCATCAGCCGCAGCCGCCCACCGGTAATAGAACCCCAGCACCCGCTCC
>NZ_WYCT01000314.1 GCF_011008945.1 Streptomyces harenosi | reverse complement strand
TTTTTTTTTTAAAGCACTGGCCGCCCACCGAGATCTACACTTCTAGCTCCGTCGGCAGCGTCAGATGGGTATAAGAGACAGCCACCGGTCATGGACGCCCCCCCCGCCGTACCGATACGACTGTCGTACCGCACCTGTGGACAGCCGGCGCACCCGTCTCGCGCGACCTGGCAGCATGGCTGTGTGACAGCAGCAACGCATTCCACCCTCTTCCCGCAGGTACCGGACTCGGCCGACGCGGTGCTCGAAGGGCTCGACCCCGAGCAGCGCGAGGTGGCCACCGCCCTGCACGGCCCGGTGTGCGTGCTCGCGGGCGCCGGCACGGGCAAGACCCGGGCGATCACCCACCGCATCGCCTACGGGGTGCGGGCCGGCATCCTCCAGCCCTCCAGCGTGCTCGCCGTCACCTTCACCAACCGTGCCGCCGGGGAGATGCGCGGCCGGCTGCGCCAGCTCGGCGCCGCCGGGGTCCAGGCCCGCACCTTCCACTCGGCGGCGCTGCGCCAGCTCCAGTACTTCTGGCCGAAGGCGGTCGGCGGCACCCTGCCCCGGCTGGTCGACCGCAAGGTCCAGCTCGTCGCCGACGCGGCGGCCTCCTGCGGCTTCCGGCTCGACCGGGGAGAGCTGCGCGACGTCACCGCCGAGATCGAGTGGTCCAAGGTCACCCAGACCGTCCCGGCCGACTACGCCGCCGCGGCGGCCCGGGCCGGCCGGGAGGCGCCCCGCCACCCGGCCGAGATCGCCCAGGTGTACGCCGCCTACGAGGACCTCAAGCGCGCTCGCGGCGTCATCGACTTCGAGGACGTGCTGCTGCTGACGGTGGCCGTCCTGCAGGACCGGCAGGACGTCGCCGAACAGGTCCGCGCCCAGTACCAGCACTTCGTGGTCGACGAGTACCAGGACGTCAGCCCGCTCCAGCAGCGGCTGCTGGAGCTGTGGCTCGGCGACCGGGACGACCTGTGCGTGGTCGGCGACGCCAGCCAGACGATCTACTCGTTCACGGGAGCAACCCCCGACCATCTGCTCGACTTCCGGGCCCGCCACCCGGACGCCACCGTCATCAAGCTGGTCCGCGACTACCGCTCCACCCCGCAGGTCGTCCGGCTCGCCAACGCGCTGCTCGCCCAGGCCCGCGGCCGGGCCGCGGACCACCGCCTGGAGCTGGTCTCCCAGCGGCGGCCGGGTCCCGAGCCGGTCTGCACCGAGTACTCCGACGAGCCCGCCGAGGCCGAGGGCGCCGCCCGCCGCATCCGCGAGCTGATCGACTCGGGCGTCCCGCCGAGCGAGATCGCGGTCCTGTTCCGCACCAACTCCCAGTCGGAGACCTACGAACAGGCCCTGGCCGACGCCCAGATCCCCTACCAGTTGCGGGGGGCGGAGCGGTTCTTCGACCGCCCGGAGGTGCGCAGAGCCGGCGTCGCCCTGCGCGGCGCGGCCCGCTTCGGGGGGAACGACGCCCTGCTCGACGGTGCCGTCGACCTGCCCTCCCAGGTGCGGGCCGTGCTGTCGGGGGAGGGCTGGACACCGCAGCCCCCGGCCGGCTCGGGCGCCGTGCGGGAACGCTGGGAGTCCCTGGCCGCCCTGGTGAACCTCGCCCAGGACCTCGCCGCCGTCCGGCCCGGCGCCACCCTGAGCGACTTCGTCGCCGAACTCGACGAGCGGGCCGGTGCCCAGCACGCGCCGACCGTGCAGGGCGTCACCCTCGCCTCCCTCCACTCGGCCAAGGGCCTGGAGTGGGACGCCGTCTTCCTGGTCGGGGTCGCCGAGGGCATGATGCCGATCACCTACGCAAAGACCGACGAGCAGATAGAGGAGGAGCGCCGCCTCCTCTACGTGGGCGTCACCCGGGCGCGTGAACGCCTGTACCTCTCCTGGGCGCTGTCCCGCTCGCCCGGCGGCCGTCCCAGCCGCCGTCCCAGCCGCTTCCTGAACGGGCTGCGTACCGGGTCGCCCGCCGCGGGCGCCCGCCCGGCCGCGGGGGGCATCGGCGGTGTGGAGCGCGGCCGCCCGGCAGGCGCGCCCGCCGGCACCGCCGTGCCGCGGCGGACCCAGCGCACCCCGGCCCGCTGCCGGGTCTGCGGCCGTCCGCTCACCGACGGGGGCGAGATGAAACTGATGCGCTGCGAGGACTGTCCCTCCGACATGGACGAGGGTGTCTACGAGCGGCTGCGCCGGTGGCGCGAGATCCAGGCGCGGCGCAGCGGGCAGCCCGCCTTCTGCGTCTTCACCGACAAGACGCTGATGGCCATCGCCGAGTCCGTCCCCGAGGACGAACGCGAACTCGCGCGGATCCCCGGTGTCGGGGCCCGCAAGCTCACCCGCTACGGAACCGATGTCCTGGCCATCTGCGCAGGCCGGGAAGGTGACGGGCTTGACGAACCGGACTGATGCCAACTCGTCGAAAAAATAGTTTGCGCATGCCCCAGCAATCCCCATAGGTTCTTGGACACGGGACAGCGGCCTTCCCGGAGGCCCTGATTCCGTGTTGTACTTGCATATCCGTGGACTGGCCCAGCCAGTCCCCCGAGACGCCGAGAGGAGGCGAGTCCAGTGATCAGCATCAACACCAGCACCACCGCCAAAATGACCGATTGCTCGGCCGTCTCCCTGCGCATGCTCGGCGTTTCCGCCCTGGGCACCGGTATGTCCGGCATTCCCGCCGTGCGTCCGGCGTCCTCCGTTGCCCTCTCGGACCTCCCTGTCCGCGAGCGCAATGAGCGACCGACCGAGGCACTGGAAGCAGTAGTGGCGCAGGCCCATGCCTATGCCTTTGCGGCGACCGGTGCCGGATTCCGGAAGCAGACGACGCAGCACCACCTGATGTGGGCCTTCCGTGGGCCAGAACCCTGGAGTCATCCAGCCTGATCTCCGATCAGGCCGGCGCCTTCAGGGCCGCGGAACCCCATCCGGGATCCGCGGCCCTTCTGTTTTCCCCGAACGGGGAGAGCGGCGCGAAGGAGCCTCGGGACAGCAAGAGAACCCGGTACCCAGCCGCCCCCGGCCGACCGGCCGGAACGACCAGACGAGGAAGACGAACCGTGCAACTCGAAGCGCACGCCCCGTCCGTACCGCCTTCCGACACGATCCCCAAGCCCGGCCCCACGGAGGACTCCACCTTGACCCCGCTGACCGCGCTCACCGCGCTCGACGACGCCATCGAGAACCTCGGTGTACCCGTCCCCTGCCGCTCCTACGACCCGGAGGTCTTCTTCGCCGAGTCGCCGGCGGACGTGGAGTACGCCAAGTCCCTGTGCCGCACCTGCCCGCTGATGGACGCCTGCCTCGCCGGCGCCAAGGAGCGGCGGGAGCCGTGGGGCGTCTGGGGCGGCGAACTGTTCGTCCAGGGCGTCGTCGTCGCCCGGAAGCGGCCCCGTGGCCGCCCGCGCAAGAACCCGGTCACGGCATGAACACCGCAGGAACGATCGACCGCCCCCTCACGCACGACCCCAAGAAGCAGGCCCCGATGAAGCCGTCCACCTACGAACCCGCAGGCTCCGCGCCCGAAGACCTCATCACCAGCGGCGCGAAGGACTCGCGCCAGAACAGGACCCGAGAGATGCAACTCATCCCAGAAGCCCTGGCTCGTGCGCATATGCACGACCGCTTGTACGAGGCGGAGCGGGAACGCCGGGCCGTACGCCTGGTGACCGCCCGCCGGATGCAGCGCCGGGCGGAGCGCGCCTCGATGCGCGCCCGCCGCGCGCTCGCCATGGCGGTCATGCAGTAGCCGACCACCTCACACCCGAAGCGGTGGCCCCCCGGTCCAGGGGGGCGAAGCCTTCCCCGCGGGGGCCGGTCCGTCCGCACGGACCGGCCCCCGCGGCGTATGCCGCGGCTGCGTCCCCGGCGCCGAGGACCGGGCGGGCGGCGAGCCGGGCGGCCCGGCTCGCCGCTCATGCCTGTGCCACCGACTCCTCGGGCTCCTCCTCGTCACCGACGAATCCCGGCAGCCACTCCTGCAACTCCTGGCGCAGGCGCACCGTCGCCCCGAGCTGGCACAGCACCCCGATGGTGCTCAGGGTCACCCGGTGGATCAGCAGGTACGCCGGGGGCAGGTTGAGCTGCTTGCCGAGCTGGTACGCGGGGGAGCGGGGATCGGCGATCCGGGCCGCCTGGCCGCGCATCCAGCCCCGGGTGAAGGTGAAGGCGTCGACCCGGGCCGGCTCGATGATCGGCAGAAGGTAGTCGAGCACGGCGTCGGGGTCGAGGTCTATCGACTCCTTGACGAATCCCTCCTCGCAGAGGAGTGCGTAGACGGTCTCCGCCTCACCGTCCAGCGTCATCCGCAGGGACCGGCCGATGGGCGTCGGCAGACCGCCGGGGAGGCGGTCGACGGTGCCGAAGTCGAGGACGCCCAGTCGCCAGTCCGCCTCGCCCTCCGGCCCGCCGGGCAGCAGCCGGAAGTTGCCCGGGTGCGGATCGGCGTGGAGCAGGCCGGTGCGGGCCGGGCCGGAGAACAGGAAGCGGGCCAGAAGCTGCCCGGCCCGGTCCCGCTGCTCCCGGGTGCCGTCCGCGATGATCTCCGACAGAGGTACGCCGTCGATCCACTCGGTGACCAGGACCTGCTCGCACTGGTGGACCACGTCCGGCACCACGACGTCCGGATCACCGGCGAACTCCTCGGCGTGGGCCCGCTGGGCCTGGGCCTCCAGGCCGTAGTCCAGCTCCTCCGAGACCCGGTCCTTCAGCTCCGTGATGAGCGGCTTGATGTCCAGGCCGGGGACCAGCGGGCCGAGCAGGCGGGCGAACCGGCTGAGCTGGTTCAGGTCGGAGACCAGGGCCTCACCGGCGCCCGGGTACTGCACCTTGACCGCCACCTCGCGGCCGTCGTGCCACACGCCCCGGTGCACCTGCCCGATCGAGGCCGCCGCGGAGGGCTTGTCCTCGAACTCCAGGAAGAGGTCCTGCCAGTCCTCGCCGAGCCGCTCCGCCAGAACCGCGTGCACGGTCCGCGTCGGCATCGGCGGCGCCGCCTCCTGGAGCCTGGTCAACGCGGCCCGGTAGGGACCGGCGACCTCCTCGGGCAGGGCCGACTCGAAGACGGACAGGGCCTGCCCGAACTTCATCGCTCCGCCCTTGAGCTCGCCGAGGACCTTGAAGAGCTGCTCGGCCGTGCGCTGCTGCAACTGCTGGCCGACGAGCTCGGCGGACTCGCCGACGATCCGCTTGCCCAGTCCCCAGGTCGCCCGTCCGGCGAAGCCGAGCGGGAGCGCGGCGAGCTTCGCGGTACGGGTGACCGCCTTCCGGGGAAGATCAGACATGCGCCCTCCAAGTCCCAGCCGGCCGCGTCGCCCCTGCCTTACGGCGTACTCGTGCCGACGGCCGTTGCTCCGCCATTGTCTCGCGCCGAGCCCCGTCCTCGGGGGCGTGTTCTTCCTTACCTTTTCGCGCGGCCCGTTCCGGCGCCGGCTCCCGCCCGGCGGCCTCCTCTTCCACGGCACCCTCCGCCCCGGCACCGCACGGGCACGCGGGGTGCGGCCACACCGGCCGCGCGTGCCAGTCCAGCGCGGGCAGCGCGGCCTCCCAGCGGGCGCCCGCGCTCGACGGCGTGCGGCCGTCCAGGAAGGCGAGCGCGTGGGCGGCCGCCAGGCCCGCGACGGTGGTGGCGAGCGCGAGATCACCGGAGGCCGCCCGGCGTGGTCGGCCCGAGCGCCACTGGGCGACCAGACGGGGCCAGGTCGCGTCGCGGTCGGTGCGGGCCTCGTGCAGACAGCCCGCGCAGCCCGTCTCACCGGGCAGGACGAGGGGGCCGACGACTCCCGTGGCCTCCACCACCCCGGCGTACAGATGCGGGGTGCCCGAGGCGATGAGGTCCTCGGGCAGCGCCGGAGCGTGCACGGCGACGTCGTCCCGCGGGGCGAGGACCACCAGGGAGAACCCTCCGTCACCACCGCTCCCGGGCGATGACGCCGGGCGGCGGCGCGGCGGGCGGCCGGGGGCGGCGCGGCGCACGGCCCGGCGGGCGGCCTCGTCACGGCGGTCGCCCACGGCGTCGGCGGGCAGCCCGCCCGGGACGACGTCCCACGGCTCGACCCGGCCGACGTCGCGCACGTCGACCTCGCCCACCCCGGCACCCGAGAGCAGCGAGGCGAGGAGCGCGCCCACCCGCCCGGCGCCCCGCACCTGCACGCGCAGGGCCCGGCGGGCGGCCAGATGCCGCAGGGCGTCGCCCGGTTCGGGCGTGGTCAGGGAGAGCGCGGCCAGCTCCGGGCGGAGCCGGTCGAGGAGGTCCGGTCTCTCCCGCAGGGCCTCGGCGTCCGGGCCACCGCCCCGGGCGTCGTCCAGCAGACCCGCCCGCGCGAGCCGCTCCACCAGCGCGTCGACATGGCCGTCGGGCAGATCCATCCGGCGTGCCTCCGCACGCAGCAGGGGCAGCCCGCGGGTGCCGTCGAGGAGGTCGAGGAAGCTGCCCGTCGCCGTGTCCACCGGGCCCAGCGTCATCGCGTGCGCGGGCGTCATCCCGAACTGCACGGTGTTGAGATCGCGCCAGCCGCGCCGGAACGCCGGCTTCACCATCGGATGCATGACCGTCCCCCGTACCTCGTGTGTCTCCCCGTGGGCGGCGACCGCCCGCCGTGGCCGCGCGGCTTCGCCGGTGACAGCCAGCATGCCTGGACGCGGCGCCGGACGCCGAAAGTTGTCCACAGGCAGCGGAGATAATCGTACTTATTTGTCTCGTTCATTGCGTTTCCCCTCGTTTCATCGATTTCTCCGCGCCGCCCGGCTCGCCTTTCCCGCGCCGCCCGGCTCGATTTCTCCGCGCCACCCGGCTGGCCTTTCCCGTGCGCCAGGCCGGCCTTTCCCGCACTGCCCGGTTCGCCATTCCCGTGCTGCCGGGCTCGTCTGCTCCGCGCCGCCCGGCTCGCCCGTCCGCTCAGGGGTCCGTGCGCGCTCCCGCCGCGCCGTCCGGCGGGACGGCGCGGCGGGAGCGGCGGCACCGAACCGTCCGGGAGCCGGGACTTCCCCGTGCGCAGCGGGTACGGTCGGGGCGTGTCAGCCGACCCACTGCACCGCGCCGGAGCGCCGCAGCGCAGCACGACGAGCCCGCTTCCGGGCGGCTCGACGGCGAGCGCGATCGAGATCCGCAGGAGCACCCGCCGACGCCGGACGGTCTCCGCCTACCGCGAGGGCGATCGCACCGTCGTGCTCATCCCCGCCCGGATGTCCGAGGCGGAGGAGCAGCGCTGGGTGAGTGTCATGCTCGACAAACTGGCCGCACAGGAGAGCAGACGCCTCCTCGGCGACGCCGAGCTGGCCGAACGCGCCGAGCGGCTGTCCGCCCAGTACCTCGACGGGCGGGCCCGGCCCCGTTCGGTCCGCTGGGTCACGAACCAGAACACCCGCTGGGGCTCGTGCACCCCCGCCGAGGGCAGCATCCGGCTGTCGCACCGCCTGCAGGGCATGCCCGAATACGTCGTCGACTACGTCCTCCTCCACGAACTGGCCCATCTGCTGGTGCCGGGCCACGGGCCCCGCTTCTGGCGGCTGCTGGAGGCGTACCCGCGGACCGAGCGGGCCCGGGGCTACCTGGAGGGCGTGGTCGCCGCCGGCCGGCTGCCGGACGTCCCCGTCGCAGACGACGAGTAGGCCGGGCGGCGCCCCGCCGCCTGCGCGCGCGACGACCAGGCCGGACGCCCCCCGCCGTCTGCGGGCCCGACGAGCAGGCCGGACGGCACCCCGCCGCCTGCGCGCGCAAGCAGGCCGGGCGTACCTCCCCCCGACTGCCTGCGCCTCGTCCAGGCCGGACGCCCTCGCCGTCCGCGCGGCGTGCTGGACCTGGCGGCACCCCGTCCGCGCGCGGTGGGCAGGCCCCGGCGGGGCGGCCCGCCTGCGCGCGTGTGCGCGGGGGAGTGGCCCGCGCGCGATCCGCCGGCGCCCGCCGCGCACCCGCGCGTGCCCGGCTCCCGCGGGCCCGCCGGGGGTTCTGTACCGGATCTGTACCGACTTCCTCCGGTGGCCGGAATTGCCGTTAGCCTGACGCGACGCACTCGCTTTCGAATGGGGGACGGTCGTCACGCATGGCCAGGGAATTCCAACGCGGCCACAAGGCCAGGATCAGTGACCTCACCGCCGGCACGGATCTGTACGTGGGCGTGCAGATCTCCGGCCCGGGGCTGACCTTCGACATCAGTTGCTTCGGCCTCGACGCCGCAGAACGGCTCTCGGACGACCGGTACTTCGTCTTCTACAACCAGCCGAAGTCCCCCGAGGAGTCCGTGCAGCTCCTGGGCCCCCAGGCGGGTGACACGGAGTCCTTCCGGGTCACGTTGGACAGGATCCCGCCACAGATACACAAGCTGGCCTTCACGGCGACGATCGACGGCGCCGGCCAGATGTCGCAGATCGGCCCCGGCTGGCTCCGTATCGTCGCGGGCGGCGAGGAGGTGGCCCGGTACCCCTTCGACGGGTCGGAGTTCTCCACCGAACGGGCCGTGATGCTGGGCGACTTCTACCTGAAGGACGTGTGGCGGTTCGCGGCGGTCGGGCAGGGCTTCGACGGCGGCCTGGAGGCGCTGCTGAAGCACTTCGGCGGCGAGGTGGCCGAGGAGGAGGCCCCCGCCGCACCGCAGCCGGGCGCCGCGCCCGGCTTCGCGCCGCCCGCGCCGGCCGCCGCCC
>NZ_WYCT01000313.1 GCF_011008945.1 Streptomyces harenosi | reverse complement strand
ATGGTGTTGTATGCTCCTTCGTTTGTTTTTGCAAGCAGAAGACGGCATACGATGTTAGCGAGTGTCTCGTGGGCTCGGAGATGTGTATAAGAGGCAGGGCCCGCGGCCCGCGCGCGGGCGCGGGGACGGGCCGGGGTGTCCGGGCGCGGTCGCGCCGCCGGCCGAGGGGCCGGGCGGGCGCGACCGCGCGGAGGCGGCCTCAGAACTGCAGGGACTTGGTCTGGAGGTACTCCGCCAGGCCGTGGACGCCGAGTTCGCGCCCGACGCCCGACTGCTTGTACCCGCCGAAGGGGGCCAGCGGGTTGAACCGCCCGCCGTTGATGTCCACCTGGCCGGTCTCCATACGGCGGGCGAAGGCGACCGCCTCGGCCTCGTCCCCGGCCCAGACGGCACCGGCCAGGCCGTAGACCGTGCCGTTGGCGATCCTCAGGGCGTCCTCCTCGTCCTGGTAGGCGAGGATCGACAGGACCGGGCCGAAGATCTCCTCCTGCGCGATGGTCATGCCGGGGGTGACGTCGGCGAAGACGGTGGGGCTGACGAAGTAGCCCCGCTCGCGCGGCGCCTCGGGTCCGCCCGCGACGAGCCGGGCGCCCTCGGCGACGCCCTTCTCGATGTAACCGCGCACCCGCGCCTGCTGCTTGGCGTTGACGAGCGGGCCGATGCGGTCGCCGTACTTGGCGGCGGCGGCCGCGGCCAGCGCGACGGCCTCGTCGTACTGGTCGCGGTGGACCAGCATCCGGGTCCAGGCGCTGCACGTCTGCCCGGAGTTGGACATGACGTTGGCGACGCCGACGTTGACGGCCCTGGCCAGGTCGGCGCTGGGCAGGATGACGTTGGCGGACTTGCCGCCGAGTTCGAGGGCGACCTTCTTCACCGCGGCGCCGGCGATCGCGGCGATCTTCCTGCCGACGGCCGTGGAGCCGGTGAAGGAGACCAGGTCGACGCCGGGGTGCTCGGCCAGGGCCTGGCCCGCGACCGGGCCGAGGCCGGTGACCAGGTTGAAGACGCCGGCCGGGACGCCGGCCTCGTGCACCGCTTCGGCGAACGCCTGGGCGGTCAGGGGGGTGTCCTCGGCGGGCTTGAGCACGACGGTGCAGCCGGCTGCCAGCGCCGGGGCGACCTTGGCGACGATCTGGTGCAGCGGGTAGTTCCAGGGCGTTATCGCGCCGACCACGCCGATCGGCTCCTGGTACACCGTGGAGTTGCCGACCCGCTCCTCGAAGGCGTGCGCGGCGGCCAGCTCGGCGTACGAGCCCGCGACCGCGATCGGCGCCCCCACGTGCACGGTCTGCGAGAGCTTCGGCGGCGAGCCCAGCTCGGCGGTGACGGTCTCGGCTATCTCACCGGCGCGGGCCACCAGGAGGTCCCGCAGGGCCGCGAGGCGGGCGGCCCGCTCGGCGGGCGGGGTGGCGGCCCATCCCGGCAGCGCGGCGCGGGCGGCCCGTACGGCGGTGTCGACGTCCCGGGCGTCGCCGGCGGGGACCTGGCCGATCACCTGCTCGTCGGCCGGATTGACCACCTCGATCACGTCCCGCCCCGCAGCGGGTCGCCAGGTGCCGTCGATGTACATGCCGTCGTGCGCCTTCATCGCGTTCCTTCCGGGCGGGCCTCGTCGTCCACCGCCCAAACTAGCGCTGTTAGTTTTCTGGCACCAGGGGTGCCCGCCATGGCACGGCTCACCCCGCCGGCGCGGACCGCCCCTGCCGCCGGGCGGCCCGTCATTCCGCCAGGTCGGGCAGGCGTGCCGGGGCGGGGCAGATCCGTTCGCCGTGCCGGTCGAAGACGAACAGGTGGGCAAGGTCGACGAGGAGCGGGACCTGCATGCCGTGGCGGAGGGCGAGATCGGGAGGGGTGCGGACGATGAGGTCGCCGGGCGGGCGCCGCTCGGCGGCGGCGGCCTCCGGCCCCGTGTCCGGCGGATCGTCCAGGACGACCACCGGGCCGGCGCGCAGCGCCCCGGCCCGCTCCCGCAGCCGGTGCAGGACCGTGCTGTCGCGGCGCCGCCGGCCCGGCCGGGCACCGGGACGCGGGGCCTCCAGTTCCGGTACGACGGCGGGGTGGGAGCCGGTGCTGAAGTGGACGAGGTTCTCGTGCCCCTGGAACTCGACGTGCTCCACCAGGCCGGTGATCAGCACCTCGCCGGGGCGGGCCGTGCTCGGCTCGGCCAACCGCACGGCCTCCGAGCGCAGGCCCACGATGACCTCGCGGCCCTGCTGGACCCGGAGCAACTGGTGGTCCAGGCACAGCGGTTCGGGCAGGGGCAGGGACTGCTTGCCCAGGCCTATGGTCATCGCCCCGTCCAGCGGTGCGCGGACGACGCCGCGCAGCAGGTTGATGCGGGGCGTGCCGACGAAGGCGGCGACGAAGACGTTGGCGGGCCGGCCGTACACCTCGCGCGGGGTGCCGACCTGCTGGAGCACGCCGCCGCGCAGCACGGCGACGCGGTCGCCGAGGGACATCGCCTCGGCCTGGTCGTGGGTGACGTACACCGTGGTGACGCCCAGTTCCCGGGTGAGCCCGGCGATCTCGGCCCGCAGGTGGTTGCGGAGCTTGGCGTCCAGGTTGGACAGCGGCTCGTCCATGAGGAAGGCGGTGGGGTGGCGCGCGATGGCCCGGCCCATGGCGACCCGCTGGCGCTCCCCGCCGGAGAGCTGGCTGGGGTAGCGGTCGAGCAGGTCCTGGATGCCCAGCATGCGGGCGGTGGCGTCGACGCGGGGGCGGGGGTCGGCATGCGGCGACTCGACGCGCAGCGGGAAGCCGATGTTGTCCCGGCCGGTCATGTTGGGGTACAGGGCGAAGTTCTGGAAGACCATGGCCATGCGGCGCTCGGCGGGGATCAGCTCGTTGGCGTACTCGCCGTCGAGCCGCAGCTCGCCCTCGGTGATCTCCTCCAGGCCGGCGATCATTCTGAGCACGGTCGACTTGCCGCAGCCGGAGGGCCCGAGCAGGACGAGGAACTCGCCGGGCGCGATGTCCAGCGACAGCCGGTCCACCACGCGGGCGCCTCGGTCGTAGGTCTTGCTCACGTCGTGCAGGGAGATGGCGCGTGTCATGAGAGATGCCCCCGGGGGCTCACTGAGCGCTGGTGCTCCGCGGTCGGACGCCCTGTGCGGTCTCACGGGGCGCGTGGGTGACGGAAGTTAACGGAATGTACCCGGCTGAGGGAAGACACCGGGCACGATCCGGTTGTCCGGTCCGGCCGCCGAGGAAACGGACGGTCAGATTCAGCGAGGGGACGTCTCACCGGGTGGCCCCTGCGCGCTGCCCCGCGTACGGCGGCCCGGTCCGGAACGCGCCGGACGCCGGCCGCGCCCGCGCGCACGGGCCCCGCCGTCCGGAAGCCCCTGCGCCCGCCGCCCGCGGGGCCGGGGCGCGGGCGGGAGCGGGGGCCCGGCGGCGGACGGGGCGCCGGAGTCGCCCGCACCGGGCCCGCCGGCGGCTACGGCTTCGGCGAGGTCCCGTCCCTGCCGGCGTCCCGCGCCCGCCGGGTGCCCCGGGGGGAGGCCGCCGGACCTGCGGGCGGCCCGGCCGGGGAGCGCAGGGCGACGCCCGCGGAGAGCAGCAGCAGGGCGCCGAGCATGACGAAGGGCGCGGCCACGCCCGCGACCCCGGCGACCAGGCCGGCGGCGGCGGGCGCGGCGACCTGGCCGAGCCGGTTGCCGGTCAGGCGCAGGGCGAGGGCCGTGGAGCGGGCGTCGTCGGGGGCGGCCCGGACGACGGTCGTCATGGACAGCGGCTGGCCGACGCCGAGGCAGAAGCCGAGGACGACGAGGACCACGGCGAGCGCCCACACCGGCAGCGGCAGGGCGACGCCCGCGCACAGCAGGGCCGCCAGCAGGCAGGTCACGGTCAGCAGGAGGGTGCGGCCCGTCAGCCGCAGCAGGGGCGTGAGCACCAGGCGGCAGGCGATGGTGGCCGCCGCGCGCAGACTGAGCAGCACGCCGACGACCGAGGGCGCGATGCCCCGGTGCTCGCCGACCACCGGGAGGTAGGCGGTGAGGATGTCCGTCGCGGACAGCACCGACAGACTGATGAGGATGCCCGCCGGGACGCCCCGGGCGCGCAGGATGCGCCGGACCGGGACCCGCCCGCCCCCGGCCGGGCGGGCCGCCGCGGCCGCGGGCCCCTCGATGCGCCACAGCGACGTGAACGCGACGGCCGCGCCCGCCGCCGCGGCCAGCAGGGCGAGCGCGCTGGTGCCCGCCATGTCGTGCCCGCCGATGAGGGCCCCGGCCGCGATCGGGCCGATGAGCTGGCCGAGGGAGGCCCCGATGGTGAAGTGGCCGAAGTTGCGGTCCTGTTCGTGCGGCGCCGACTGCCGGGCGACCAGCGACTGGGCGCCGATGACGAAGCAGAGGTGACCGAGGCCCATCACTCCGCTCCACAGCGCCATCGCCCCCAGCGAGTCCGCGACGCCGCTCAGCGCGCATCCGCCGGCGATGAGGACCACACCGGCCGGCAGCAGCGGCGCGCAGCGGCCGTGGTCGGTGCGGCGGCCGAGCGGCACGGCGGCGAACAGCGGCAGCAGCGCGTACGCGCCCGCGATGACGCCGACCGCCCGCTCGTCCGCGCCGAGCGCCAGGGCCCGGTAGGAGACGGCGGGCCGGGCCATCGACACGGCCCCCTGCGCGCAGCCGAAGGCGATGACGAGGCGGAGCAGCCAGCCGCGGCCCCCACCGGGTCCCATGACCGTGTCCTTTCCCCGGGGCTCAGACGATGCCGAACAGGACGGCGGCGCCCAGGACGACGAGGCAGGTGAGCGCCGCCCACTTCACCACGAACCTGGTGTGGTCGCCGAACTCGACCTTGGCCATGCCGACCAGGACGTACACGGCCGGGACGAGCGGGCTCGACATGTGCAGCGGCTGGCCGACGATGGAGGCCCGCGCGATCTCCAGCGAGGAGACGCCGTGGGCCTGGCCGGCCTCGGCGAGTACCGGGAGGATGCCGAAGTAGAAGCCGTCGTTCGACATGAAGTACGTCAGCGGGATGCTGAGCACGCCGGTGACCAGCGCCATGTGCGGGCCCATGCCGTCGGGGATGTTGCCCACCAGCCAGGCGGCCATGTGGTCGACCATGCCGGTGCCCTGGAGGACGCCGGTGAAGACGGCGGCGGCGAAGACCATGCCGGAGACGTTCAGGACGTTCTCGGCGTGCGCGGCGATGCGCGCCTTCTGGTCGGGCATGTGCGGGAAGTTGACGGTGAGGGCGAGGGCGGCACCCAGCAGGAACAGCACCGGGATCGGCAGCCACTCCATGATCATGGCGGTGAGCAGGGTGGCCGTGAGCAGCGCGTTGAACCAGTACAGCCTGGGGCGCAGGGTGGGCCGGTCGGGGTCGATGCCGTACAGGCCGTCGCCGGGCCCGGTCTCGTCCTGCAGCGCGGGGACGGCGGCGGCGGAGCCGCCGGTGCCTGCGCCCCTGCGCCCGGCGCCCAGGCCGTGGGCGCCCGCCCCGCCCTTGCCGGTCCCGGCGCCGACCAGCACCGTCTCGGTCTCGGTCTTCTCGTCCTCCGTCAGCGCCTGGTCCAGCGTCAGCACCCCGAGCCGCCGCCGCTCACGGACGCCCAGCACGTAGGCGAGCAGCAGCACGAAGAGGAGACCGGCGGCCAGGGCCGGGATCATGGGGACGAAGATGTCGCCGGCGTCCACCTTCAGCGCGGTGGCGGCACGGGCGGTGGGGCCGCCCCAGGGGAGGGTGTTCATCACGCCGTTGGCCATCGCGGCCACACCGGTCATCACGACCAGGCTCATCTTCAGGCGCTTGTACAGCGGGTACATCGCCGAGACCGTGATCATGAAGGTGGTCGAGCCGTCGCCGTCCAGGGAGACGATCGCGGCGAGGACCGCGGTACCGACGACGATGCGCATCGGGTCGGCCTTGCAGAACCTGAGGATGCCGCGGACGACCGGATCGAAGAGGCCGACGTCGATCATCACCCCGAAGTAGATGATCGCGAACATGAGCATCGCCGCCGTCGGGGCGAGGTCGCTCACGCCCTGGACGACGTAGTCGCCCAGGTGGGCGCCCTTGCCGACGAACACGCAGAACAGCGCGGGAATGAGCACGAGCGCCGCGATCGGCGACATCTTCTTCAGCATGATCAGGACCAGAAAGGTCGCGATCATGACGAAGCCGAGGATGGTCAGCATGAGTGGACACCTAACGTTCGCCCTTGAACATTCCCACCAGGGCAGGCGGTGCGACGACGTTAGGTGCCCTCCGGTTGCGTTAACAAGATGTTGACACGCGAGCAATAAGCGCAAAACTCCAGGTCACGGCTGTGCCGGGGCCGGTGGGGCGTCCTGTGCGGCGAGCTCGACGGGGACGCCGTTGAGTACGGCGGTGCCCGACAGCGGGTCGAGCAGGCTGCCGTCCAGGAGCTGGTTGACGTTGACGCCGGGGTCGGCGGCGGCGTGCGTCAGACGGGTGCCGGGCCGGTCGTGGCCCCACCCGTGCGGCAGGCTCACCACGCCCGGCCGGACGGTGCCGGTGACCTCGGCGGGCGCGGTCACCTCTCCCCCGGCGCCCCTGACGCGCACCGGCGCCCCGTCCCGTACGCCCAGGCGGGCGGCGTCCTCGGGGTGGAGGTGCAGCGTGCAGCGGTTGGTGCCGCCGGTGAGGGCCGGGATGTTGTGCATCCAGCTGTTGTTGGAGCGCAGATGGCGGCGGCCGACCAGGACGAACCCGGTGGGGCGCTCGGCCAGGGCCGCGCGCAGCCGGGGCAGGTCGTCCGCGATCGGCCCGGGCAGCAGCTCCACCTTGCCGCTGACGGTCTTCAGCGGCTGCGGCAGGCGGGGGCGGAGCGGGCCGAGGTCGATGCCGTGCGGGTGCGCGAGCAGCTTCTCCAGGGTGAGCCCGTCCGGGCGGGCGCCGAAGCCGTCGCCGTAGGGGCCCAGGCGCAGCATCAGGTCGAGCCGCCGCTCGGGGCCGTCCAGGCCGGTCAGCAGGGCGGCGAGCTCCCGCGGGTCGCGGCCGTGCACCGGGGAGTGCGGCTCCCGCACCGCCGCTTCGAGGCTCTGGTCGATCACCGTCGCGTCGACGGCGGCCGGGTCGGCGCCGTGACGGCCCGTCGCGGCGAGGACCAGCCGGGCCATGATCTCGGTCTCGGCCATGCGGCCGGGTTCGAGGGGGACGGCGGGGCGGGTGTAGCGGACCTGGTTGCGCACGGCGAGGGTGTTGAAGGCGAAGTCGTGGTGGGGGGTCTGCGCGGGCGGCGGCGGTGGCAGCACGACGTGCGCGTAGCGCGACGTCTCGTTGAGGTAGGGGTCGACGGCCACCATGAAGTCGAGGGAGTCCAGGGCCTTGGCGAGCCGGTCGCCGTCGGGGGCGGAGAGCACCGGGTTGGCGGCGAAGACGATGACCGCGCGGATGGGCGTGCCCTCGCCGGTGGGGGTGTCGATCTCCTCCGCGAGGGCGGCCAGGGGCAGTTCCCCCTTGGCCTCCGGGTGTCCGCTCACCCGGGAGCGCCAGCGGCCCAGGGCGAAGCCGCGCCCGGGTCCGGCGGGGCGGGGCGTCCTGGCGGTGGCGGCCTGCGGGAACAGCGCGCCGCCGGGGCGGTCGAGGTTGCCGGTGAGGATGTTCAGGACGTCCACGAGCCAACTGGCGAGGGTGCCGTGGGGGACGGTGCAGCTTCCGATGCGGCCGTAGACGGCTGCGGTGGGGGCGGCGGCGAGCTCCCGGGCGAGGGTGCGGATGAGGGAGGCGTCCACGTCGCAGGCGCCGGCGACGGCCTCGGGGGTGAACTCCGCCAGTTCCGCGCGGAGGGCGGCGACGCCCTGGACGTGCGGGGCGAGGTCCTTGAGGTCGGCGAGGTCCTCCTCGAAGAGGACGTGGGCCATCGCGGCCAGCAGCAGCGCGTCGGTGCCGGGGCGCGGGGCGACGTGCCGGTCGGCGAGGCGGGCGGTGCGGGTGCGGCGCGGGTCGACGACGGTCAGGGTGCCACCGCGGGCCTTGAGGGCCTTCAGCCGGCCGGGGAAGTCGGGGGCGGTGCACAGGCTCCCGTTGGACTCCAGGGGGTTGGCGCCGATGAGGAGGAGGTGGCCGGTGCGGTCCAGGTCGGGGACGGGGATGGCGTTGGCGTCGCCGAACAGCAGTCCGCTGGAGACATGCTTGGGCATCTGGTCGAGCGTCGAGGCGGTGAACAGGTTGCGGATGCCGAGCGCGCCCAGCAGGACGGGCGGATAGAGGGCGCCGGCCATGGTGTGCACGGTGGGGTTGCCGAGGACGACGGCCACGGACTGGGGGCCGTACCGCTCGATGACGGGCCGCAGACCGGCGGCCACCGCGTCGAAGGCCGCCTGCCAGCCGGTGTCGCGCAGCGCGCCGTCCCGCCGCGCCAGGGGCGCGCGCAGCCGGTCGGGATCGGCGTCGACGGCCCCGAACGAGGCGCCCTTGGGGCAGATGAACCCCTGGCTGAACACGTCGTCGCGGTCACCGCGGGCGCCGGTGACGCGGGTCCCCTCGACCGTCAGGGTCAGGCCGCAGGTGGCCTCGCACAGGGGGCAGATACGCAGGGCGGTGCGGGACATGGGTCCTCCCCGGGGCGGCGGCGGTGACGCGCGGGCACGGGCCGAGCATACCGATCGGTATGCCCGGCGGGGAGGGCACGCGGACGACGGGGCGGCGG
>NZ_WYCT01000312.1 GCF_011008945.1 Streptomyces harenosi | reverse complement strand
AGCGAGTGTCTCGTGGGCTCGGAGATGTGTATAAGACACAGCCCCTCCCCCACCGCCCATCCGCGCCATGGTCGTAGGAGCGGCGGCGGTGGGACCCGCGCGCATCCGGCGGCGGGAGGACCGTGGCACGCAGGACACGCCCGTACGGCACGAGGGGTGGAGCCAGACGTGAGTGACACCGCAGGCGCGCCCGGCGGGAGCGGGGCCGCGAGCGCCCCGGACCCGGGAGCCGGCGCGTCCGCGACCGGGTCGGGGCTGCGGCGCCGGCGCGGGCGGCGCCGGCGGCGCGTGGCGGGGCTCGCGGTGTGCGCGGTCCTCCTCGCCGCCGCGGGGGCCGGCTGGGCGGTGTACGCCAAGCTGGAGGGCAACATCACCCCCGACGAGGCGGCCGCGGCCGAGCTCGCCCGCTACGAGAAGGAGCGGCCCGCCCCGCTGGTGCGCGGCGCGCGGAACATCCTGCTCATCGGGTCCGACACGCGCGCCGGCGAGGGCAACGCCCGCTACGGCCGGGACTCGGGCACCGCGCGGTCCGACACCACGATCCTGCTGCACCTGGCCGCGGACCGGCGCAGCGCCACCGCTATCTCGGTCCCCCGCGACCTGATGGTGCACGTGCCCGGCTGCCGCCGGGCGGACGGGTCCCGGGCGGCGGCGGTGTTCGCCATGTTCAACCACGCCTACCAGACGGGCGGTTCGGCCTGCACCATCCGCACCGTGGAGAAGCTGACGGGCATCCGGGTCGACCACCACGTCGTCGTCGACTTCCACGGCTTCAAGGAGATGGTCGACGCCGTCGACGGCGTCCGGGTGTGCCTGCGGGAACCGATCGACGACAAGGCCGCCGGACTGCGGCTGCCCGCGGGCCGGGTGACGCTGGACGGGGAACAGGCGCTCGGTTACGTCCGCGCCCGCAAGACGCTCGGCGACGGCAGCGACACCGGCCGGATGGAGCGGCAGCAGCGTTTCCTCGGCGCGCTCGTCGACAAGGTGCAGAGCAATGGCGTCCTGCTGAATCCGGTGAAGCTCTACCCGCTCCTGGACGCGGCCACCTCGTCCCTGACCACCGACCCGGGGCTGGCGAGTCTGCGCGGTCTGTACCGGCTCGCGCGCGCTCTGCGCGGCATCCCCGCCGAGCGGGTGCGATTCCTGACGGTCCCGCGGGAGTCGTACGCGCGGGACGCCAATCGTGACCAGCTCGTGGAGGTCGAGGCGGAAAAACTGTTCGAACGGCTGCGGAGGGACGAACCGGTGGCCGTGGCCGCGGGCGACTACGGGGCGTACGGCCGCGACAGCGGAAAGTCCCGGGAAATGCCGCCCGGTGAACCGCCCCGCTCCTCCTCACCGGCTCCCACCTTCTCCGGGAACACCGCCGCGGAGGACGGCTGCGCGTAAAGCGGGCTCCAAGGCGGCACACAGGAAAACGAACTCCCGTGCCGAATAGGGGCGGATTGCCCGGGTGTAAAGGACGTGGAATTTGTCACCGCCGTCGTCCGGCGCTGAACTGGGCGGTTAGTGTGAGCGATCCGGTGTGCCCGACCGTACGGTTCGGCCTGAGGTCGCGCACTGATCGACCGAGACCCGAGCGCCTTGGGGAAGGCGCCGCGTGGCCCCGACGGAGGATACGGACGACCGTGGACGCGCAAGGCCGTGGGCGGGCGGGGAACATCGACCCCGCAGACCAGTGGGTGCTCAACCCGCACACCGGCGAATACGAACTGCGACTGGCCCCTTCCGCACCGCAGTCGGCCGTGCCCGGCCCGCGCCGGGCGGCACCCGGAAGGGCGGGTGCCCGGCGGGCCCGCACCGCGTCCGCCGCGCAGGGCGCCGCCCCCGCCCCGGGGGACACCGCGCCCGCGCCGGGCCGCGACGCACCCGCCCCGGACCGGACGGCCCCGCCGCGGCGCCGCCGCCGGGCGCCCGAGCCACCGCCGCCGGGCCGGCGCGGGCGGCGGCCAGCGAAGAAGACGCGGGGCAGACGGATTCTGCTGTGGACCGGCGGCTCGCTGGCGTTCGTCGTGCTCGCCACCGCGGGCACCGCCTACCTCTACCTCGAGCACCTCAACGGCAACATCGAGTCCCTGTCCGACGACGGCGCGAGCACCGGCGGCTTCCGCAAGGACCAGCCGATCAACATCCTGCTGATCGGCACCGACAAGCGCACCGGCGCCGGGAACGAGGGGTACGGCGACGCCGGCAGCGCCGGGCACGCCGACACCACGATCCTGCTCCACGTCTCCAAGGACCGCTCCAACGCCACCGCGCTGAGCATCCCCCGCGACCTGATCGTCGACATCCCCGACTGCCCGACCAAGCAGGCCGACGGGACGACCAAGGTCATCCCCGGCGAACAGGGCGTCCGCTTCAACACCAGCCTGGGCCAGGACGGCCGTACGCCGAGCTGCACCATGCGGACCGTCACCGAGCTGACCGGGGTGACCCCCGACAACTTCATGGTCGCCGACTTCAACGCCGTCAAGACGCTGACCTCGGCCGTCGGCGGTGTCGAGGTGTGCCTGGCCAAGGACATCGACGACCCCGACTCGCATCTGAAGCTGCCGGCGGGCACGCACACCATCGAGGGCGAGCAGGCCCTCGCCTTCGTCCGCACCCGGCACTCGGTCGGCTTCGGCGGCGACCTGAGCCGCATCGGGATCCAGCAGCAGTTCCTCAGCGCGCTGATGCGCAAGCTCAAGTCCAACGACACGCTCACCAGCCCCTCCAAGATGCTGAAGCTGGCCGAGGCGGGCACCGAGGCCCTCACCGTCGACTCCCAGCTCAACAGCATCGGCAAGCTCAAGGACCTCGGACTGGAGCTGGGCAAGCTCGACACCAAGAACCTGACGTTCACCACCGTTCCGGTGGTCGACAACCCCAACGAGACGGTCAAGTCGACGGTGGTCCTGAGCGAGGACAAGGCCGAGCAGGTCTTCGCCATGATCCAGGACGACGTCTCCTTCACCGCGGTCGAGCAGCAGAAGAAGAAGGAGTCCGCCGCCGTCGCCGCCCGGCTCAAGGGCGCCAAGGCGGACCCCGCCGACGTCCGCGTGCGCATCCTCAACGGCGGGGCGAAGGACGGCGCCGCCCAGCAGACCCTGACCTGGCTGCAGAACGAGGAGGGCGTCACCAAGTCGGAGAACGCCGGTGACGCGCCGGAGGACCTGAGCAGGACCACGCTGGAGTACGCCCCCGGACAGGCCGACGAGGCCCGCCGCCTGGCCGACATCCTCGGCCTGTCCGGCTCGGCCATGAAGCCCGGCGAGAGCGTCACCAACGCCCAGGGCCTGCCCACCATGACCCTCACCCTCGGCAAGGACTTCAAGGGCGCCGGTGTGAAGCTCAACGCCCCGCAGAAGGCGCCGGACGTGGACAAGTCCACGGCGGACAAGGTGCAGTGCGCCAAGTGACGCCGCCGCGGCGGCGGCCCGCACCGGCCGCGGGCCCGCCCGCCGCCGGTGCCGGTACCGCCGCCGTCGCCGTCGCCGTCGCCGTCGCCGTCGCCGTCGCCGGAAAAAGCCGTACACCCATCGCGGGGGTTCGTGCGTCCAACAAGGCGTGAACGCGGGAGCGGCCACCGGCCTGACGGCCGGAAAGGGGGCGGAAGGGCGCGGGACACCGCGAGCGGGCACGCTCCGTGTCCGGACGGACACCCTCCTTACCGCGGGTAGCGCTCTCGCCATGGATATAGGAGGAATTGCCCTGTTGTAGGGACGTCGAATTTGTCACCTACGGCTTTCGACGCTGAACTGGGCGGATAGTGTGAGCGATCCAGTGCTCCCCGCCGCGTGGCCCGCCCTGGCGTCGTGCACTGTGCTGACCATCACCGTGCGCCTTCCCCGGAAGGTGCCGCGTGCCCCGACGGAGGATCGGACGACCGTGGACGCGCAAGGCCATGGGCGGGCGGACGACATCGACCCCGCAGACCAGTGGGTACTCAATCCGCGCACCGGCGAATACGAACTGCGACTGTCCCCCTCCGCACCGCAGCCGCCCGTGCCCGGCCAGCGCGGCGCGGGCCGCGGCGGAGCCCCGCGCGAGCGCGCGCCGGGCACCCGCCGCGCCGCGGACGGTCCCGAACGGCGCCGTGACGTCCCCTCCCAGCGGGGGCGCCGTACCGGGTCCGAGGAGCCGCCCGGACGGCGCGGGCGCCGCCCCGGCCCCCAGCCGAAGAAGGGGGCCAAGGGCCGCAAGGTGCTGCTGTGGACCGGCGGCACGATGGCCCTGGTGCTGCTCGCCGCCGGCACCGGCGGCTACCTCTACCTCAAGCATCTGGAGGGGAACGTCTCGGCGACCGACGTCGGCGACGCGGGCAAGAGCGACTTCAGCAAGGACGAGGCGTTCAACATCCTCGTCATCGGCACCGACAAGCGCACCGGCGCCGGGAACGAGGGCTACGGCGACAAGGGCAGCGCCGGGCACGCCGACACCACGATCCTGCTCCACGTCTCCGAGGACCGCTCCAACGCCACCGCGCTGAGCATCCCGCGCGACCTGATCGTCGACATCCCCGACTGCCCGACCAAGCAGGCCGACGGCTCCACCCGGGTCATCCCCGGCTCGCAGGGCGTCCGCTTCAACCGGAGCCTCGGCGAGAGCGGCCGGGACCCGGGCTGCACCATGCGCACGGTGAAGGAGAACACCGGCATCCCGGTCGACCACTTCATGATGGCCGACTTCAACGCGGTCAAGACGCTCACCACGGCCGTCGGCGGCGTGAAGGTCTGCCTGCAGCACGCCGTAAACGACGAGAAGTCCAAGCTGAACCTGCCCGAGGGCGAGTCCACCGTCCAGGGCGAGCAGGCCCTGGCCTTCGTCCGCACCCGGCACGCCTTCGGCAACCAGGGCGACCTGGACCGGATCAAGGTGCAGCAGCAGTTCCTGGCCTCGCTGATGCGGCAGATGTCCTCCGGAGACACCCTGACCAGCCCCACCAAGCTGGTGAAGCTCGCCGAGGCCGCCACCAAGGCGCTGACCGTGGACACCGCCATCCGGAAGGTGGGCACGCTCAAGGACATCGCCCTGGAACTGAAGAAGGTACCGACGAAGAACATCTCCTTCGCCACCGTGCCGGTGAAGGACAACCCGGCCGAGACGGTCAAGGCGACCGTCGTCCTCGACGAGTCGAAGGCCCCCCAGCTCTTCGACACCATCGCCAACGACGTCTCGCTCACCGCGGTCAAGCAGAAGAAGAAGCAGGAGACGGCCGCCGTCGCCGCCCGGCTCAAGGGCGCCAAGTCGGACCCCGCCGAGGTGCGGGTGCGCATCCTCAACGGCGGCGCCCCGGCCGGCAGCGCCCAGGAGACCCTCGCCTGGCTCCAGACGGAACAGGGCGTGGACAAGTCGGAGAACCTGGGCAACGCGCCCGCCGCACTCGCGAGGACCACGCTGGAGTACGCCCCCGGACAGGCCGACCAGGCCCGCCGCCTGGCCGACATCCTCGGCCTGTCCGGCTCGGCCATGAAGCCCGGCGAGAGCGTCACCAACGCCCAGGGCCTGCCCGCCATGACCCTGACCCTCGGCAAGGACTTCAAGGGCGCGGGAGTCAGGCTCGACGCGGCGTCGCAGAAGGCGCCGGACGTGGACAAGTCCACGGCGGACAAGGTGCAGTGCGCCGGCTGAGGTCCGCGAGTGGACCTCAGGGGCCCGTCGTACGTCTTACCGGACGAGGGACGGGACCGTGCCCGGGGCGCGAGGGTGGGGAGGACGGGAAGTGACCCGCAACAGTGTGCAGGGGGAGGACACGCTGCCGCCGGTCGTCCGGCCGCGGCAGCGGCCGGACGGGGACGGCCGCCCGGCCGGCGGCGGCACGGGCGGCGCACCGGCCGGTGACGGCGGCGGCACGGGCGGCAGCGGCGGCGCGGAGGGCTACGCCGGCGGCGGACGCCCGGCGTCCCGGCGCAGGCACCGCGCGCTGCGCTGGACCGCGGTCACCCTGGCGGTGCTGATACTCGGCGCGGCCGGCAGCGGGTACCTCTACTACCGGCACCTCAACGGCAACATCGAGAAGGACCCCCTGAACCTGGGCGACAGCAAGGTCGCCGCGCCGACGCCGAACGCCGCCGGACAGGTCCCGCTGAACATCCTGGTCATCGGCTCCGACGCCCGTGACTCCCGGGAGAACCAGGAACTGGGCGGCGCCCGCGAGACGTTCGGGGCCACCCCGCTGGCGGACGTGCAGATGCTGGTGCACCTGTCCGCGGACCGCAGCAACATGTCGGTCGTGAGCATGCCGCGCGACACCCTGGTGCAGATCCCCAAGTGCACCGACCCGGACGACGGGAAGGTCTACCCCGCCAGCCAGGGGCGGGTGATGACCAATCAGAGCCTCGGGCACGGCGGTCCCGGCTGCACGGTGGCGACCTGGCAGGAGCTCACCGGCATCCACATCGACCACTTCGTCATGGTGGACTTCGCGGGCGTGGTGTCGATGGCGGACGCCGTCGGCGGCGTCCCGGTGTGCGTGGACGCCAACATCCACTCCCGCGACGCCAAGGGCCACGGCTCGGGCCTGAAACTGGCCAAGGGCACCCACCCGGTCAAGGGCGAGCAGGCCCTGCAGTGGCTGCGCACCCGCTACGGCTTCGAGGACGGCAGCGACCTCGCCCGCGCCAAGGCGCAGCACATGTACATGAGCGCGATGGTCCGTCAGCTCCGGGAGAACGCCACCCTGAGCAACCCGAACAAGCTGCGCAGGCTCGCCGAGGAGGCGACCGAGGCGCTCACCGTCGACCCGGGCCTCGACACCGTCAAGAAGCTGTACGACCTCAGCACCGAGCTGCGCAAGGTGAAGCCGGAGCGCATCACCATGACCACGATGCCCAACCGGTACGTGGGCGCGCGGGTGGAGCCGACCGAGGACGCCGAGCGGCTCTTCCGGATGGTGCGGGAGGACATCCCGCTGGACGGCAAGGGCGCGAAGAAGAAGACGCCGCAACGGGAGTCGGAGGACCCGGCCGCCGCCGACGGCGAGATCGCGGTGCAGGTCCGCAACGGCACCCGCACCGACGTCCTGGCCCCGGCGAGCGGGCGCGCGGCCACCGTCGCCGGGCTGCTGGCGCGCAAGGGGTTCACCCAGGCGGTCGCCGACCTCGCCGCGTCCCCGAGCGAGGCCCGGACCGTGGTGCGCTTCCCCAGTGCCGAGCTGGAGGGCGACGCCCAGCGGGTCGCCGCGGCGCTCGGGATTCCGCTCGGTTCGGTGAAGCGCTCCACGGACGTGTCGGGGGTGACGCTGGTCGTGGGCGCGGACTGGCGGGAGGGTACGGACTACCGGGCGCCCGGGAGCGACGACAGGACGCCCGAGACGGCCGACGCCCTCAACGGCGCCGACGACACGGCGTGCATGCACGTGAACCCGGCGTTCACCTGGTCCTGACGGCCCGGCCGCCTCCCGCCCGTCACCCGGGCGCGGCGGCCGCGCGCGCCGCGGCCGTCACCGTGAGCCGGCGTCGGCGTCGGCGCGGACCGCCGGGCGGCGGCTGGCGATCACCTTGCGGGCCAGCGAGCGCGGGCTGGTCAGGAAGCCCCAGCCCCAGGACATGTGCATGGTCGCCAGCGCCAGGGGGATCTGCGCCCGCGCCTTCAGCGGCAGGCCCTTGCCGGCCGGCACCGACCCGGCGACGATCGCCGCCAGGTACCCGCCGGGGATCACGAAGCCCCACGGGGTGAGCGCCGCGCCCACCACGATCCCGGCCGCGATCGCGCACACCGCCGTCGGCGGGGCGAGGTAGCGCAGGTTGATGGAGCCGGCGTGGTAGCGGGCCACGACGTGCCGCCAGCGGCCGTAGTCCTTGTACTGCTTGGCCAGGGCCCGCACGCTCGGCCGGGGCCGGTAGGACACCTTCAGCTCCGGCGAGAACCAGATCAGCCCGCCCGCCTCGCGGATGCGGAAGTTCAGCTCCCAGTCCTGGGCGCGGATGAACTCCTCGTTGTAGCCGCCCTGTTGCTCCAGCGCCTCCCGCCGGAACACGCCGAGGTAGACCGTCTCGGCCGGGCCCGCCTGGCCGCCGGTGTGGAAGGCGGCGTTGCCGACGCCGATCCTCGACGTCATGGCGGCGGCGACGGCGTGCTCCCAGGCGTTCTCGCCCTCGGCGTGCATGATGCCGCCGACGTTCTGCGCGCCGGTCTCCTCCAGCAGCCGCACCGCGGTGGCGATGTAGTTCGGCGAGAGCATGCCGTGCCCGTCGACGCGGACGACGACCGGGTGGTTCGACGCCTTGATCGCGGCGTTCAGCGCGGCCGGGGTGCGCCCGCTGGGGTTGGGCACCGTGTGCACGCGCGGGTCCTCGCGGACGAGCTGGGCGGCGATCTCGTCCGTGCGGTCCGTGGACGGGCCGAGGGCGATGACGACCTCCATCTCGCCGGCGTACTCCTGCGCGAGGATCGCTTGGACGGCGCCGCGCAGATGCCGCTCCTCGTTGAGGACCGGCATGATCACGGACACGGCGGGAGGCTGCACGTCGGAGTTGGCGTTCATCGGTGCTCACGTTACCGCGAACGGGGGACACCGGTGCGCGCCGCGGGGGCCGCTGCGCCGGGCTGCAGATCGTATGGGCCTACGGTGCTCACGGATTCCACGTCCGGTTCCAGGGCCAGTCCCCGCGGAGGTATCCCCTTGCCCACGCCGCCCCGCTCCCC
>NZ_WYCT01000311.1 GCF_011008945.1 Streptomyces harenosi | reverse complement strand
GGGCCGGGCTGTCCCGGTGCGCCGGGCGGCGGGGCGCCGTGCGCGGTGCGCGCGGCGTGGGGCGGGAGCGCCGGTACCGGCCCGGGGGTGCTCCGGGGCGTGGCCGTGTCCTGCCCGGGACCGGGCGCCGGTGCGGTGGCCTGCCGGGAGCGGTCGCCGCCGGCCGGGCGCGACGGCGGGGCCGGGACGGTACGGCCCGTTTCCCCCGCCGCCGCTTCGGCGATGCCGGCGGCGAGCCGGCGGGCCCCGGGCAGGCCCTGGTCGGCGAGGAGCTCGGCGAGGCCGCCCGCGTAGCCCTGGCCGACCGCGCGCACCTTCCAGGCCCCCTGGCGGCGGTAGAGCTCCAGGGCGACGACGGCGGTCTCGGTGTCGAGGCCGGTGACGGTGTAGGCGGCGATCCCGGTGCCGTCGACGGCGGTGACGGCGACGCGGGGGGCGGCGACGGCGCCGAAGCGGGCGGGGCCCGGGCCGTCCCCGGCGGGCAGGGCGAGCAGCACGCTCACGCGGTGCACGCCGTCCGGCACGGCGTCCAGGCCGACCGTGAGGCGGTGGTCGTCCCCCGCCCGCCGGGGGACCTCCAGACCGGGCAGGACGGGCGTGCCCGGGTGGGCCACCCAGGTGTCGCCGTGGACCTTCCCGTCGGCGCCGCCGAGGGTGGCCGCGGCCACGACCGGTGTGCCGCACGAGATCCGGATGTGCAGACGGGTCTGGTCAAGCGGGTGGTTCTGCCCCCGCACCAGCTCGGCCGTCATCGCCCTCTCCCCCCGTGTCCGCTGGTGGTGTGCCGTGCGCCGCCCGCCCCTTCCGCGCCCGCCGCGGGGCGGGCACGGGCCGGGGTCACAGCACGGGCAGGATCGCCGGCATCAGGTCCTGGAAGGTGCGGCCGTTGGCCGGGGAGCCGAGGGCGGTCATCGTCCAGCCCGTGCCCGTGCGGTGCACCTTGGCCATGATCTGGGCGGTGCAGGCCCCGCCGCCGGCCAGGGTGTAGCGGGCGAGCTCCTGGCCGTTGGTCTCGTCGACCAGGCGGCAGAAGGCGTTCTGCACCTCCTGGAAGGTCTGGCCGGTGAAGGAGTTCACGGTGAAGACGATCTGGTCGATGTGGACCGGGACGCGCTCCAGGTCGACGAGGATCGCCTCGTCGTCGCCGCCCTGCCCCACACCGCCGACGAGGTTGTCCCCGGTGTGGCGCACCGAGCCGTCGTCGCTCACCAGATGCCGGAAGAACACGACGTCGACCGGCTGCTTGTCCGCGAACAGGACCGCGGAGGCGTCGAGGTCGATCTCCCGGGTGCGGGAACCGAACAGGCCGCGCCGGGGGGCCGCCTGCCAGCCGAGACCCATGCGCACCGAGGTCAGACCGGCCCCGTCGTTCTTCTGCAGACTGATGGCCTGACCCTTGGTCATGTTGACGGTCACGCGCTGATTCCCCTCTCGGACGGTCCCCTGGTGCCGCGGTGCCCGCGGTTGCCCAGCACACTACGCACGGCCACCGGCAGTGCCGTACGGCGATGCGCACTTTGTGTCGGTCCTGCAACACAGCGCGTCCCGGGTGGGACACGGGACACGGACGGGGACACGCCCGGCGCCGGACCGGTGCGGACCGGCGCCGGGCGCACCCGTCAGGACAGTCCCGCCTCCCGCATCTGGCGCAGTTCCTTCTTCATCTCCGCCACCTCGTCGCGCAGCCGGGCGGCGATCTCGAACTGCAGGTCCGCGGCGGCGGCGCGCATCCGGGCGGTGAGGTCCTCGATCTGCGCGGCGAGCTCGGCCGCGGGACGGTCGGTGACCGCCGTCTCCTTGGCCTTGCCCTTGGCCTTGCCCTTGCCCTTGGCGGGCTTCCCGGACCCGGCGTCCGGGCCCGTGGCGGCCTTGCCGCCGAGGGAGGGCACGGGCGCCTTGGCGCCCTTGCCGTCCTTCGCCTTGCGGTAGCCCGAGCCGAGGAGCTGCTCGGTGTCGATGTCCTCGCGCGCGATCTGCGCCACGATGTCGTTGATCTTCTTCCGGAGGGGCTGGGGGTCGATGCCGTTCGCCTTGTTGTAGGCGATCTGCTTCTCCCGGCGGCGGTTGGTCTCGTCGATGGCCTTCGCCATCGCCGGGGTGATCTTGTCCGCGTACATGTGGACCTGGCCGGAGACGTTGCGCGCCGCGCGGCCGATGGTCTGGATCAGGGACGTCCCGGAGCGCAGGAAGCCCTCCTTGTCGGCGTCGAGGATCGCCACCAGGGACACCTCGGGCAGGTCGAGGCCCTCCCTGAGCAGGTTGATGCCGACCAGGACGTCGTACTCGCCGCTGCGCAGCTCGCGCAGCAGCTCCACCCGGCGCAGGGTGTCGACGTCGCTGTGCAGGTAGCGCACCTGGATGCCGAGCTCCAGGAAGTAGTCCGTGAGGTCCTCGGCCATCTTCTTGGTCAGCGTGGTGACCAGGACGCGCTCGTCCTTCTCGATCCGCCCCCGGATCTCGTGGACCAGGTCGTCGATCTGCCCCTCGGTGGGCTTGACCACGACCTCCGGGTCGACCAGGCCGGTGGGGCGGATGATCTGCTCGACCACGCCGTCCGAGCGGGAGAGCTCGTAGGCGCCGGGCGTCGCCGACAGGTAGACCGTCTGCCCGATGCGCTCCTGGAACTCCTCCCACTTCAGCGGGCGGTTGTCGAGGGCGGAGGGCAGCCGGAAGCCGTGGTCGACCAGGGTGCGCTTGCGGGAGGCGTCGCCCTCGTACATGGCGCCGATCTGCGGGACGGTGACGTGCGACTCGTCGATGACGAGCAGGAAGTCGTCCGGGAAGTAGTCCAGCAGGGTGTTGGGCGGGGAGCCGGGCGGGCGGTCGTCGAAGTGCAGCGAGTAGTTCTCCACGCCGGAGCAGGTGCCGATCTGGCGGAGCATCTCGATGTCGTACGTGGTGCGCATCCGCAGCCGCTGGGCCTCCAGGAGCTTGCCCTGCTTCTCCAGCTCGGCCAGGCGCTCGGCCAGCTCCTTCTCGATGCCGTTGACCGCCCGCTCCATGCGCTCGGGGCCGGCGATGTAGTGGGAGGCGGGGAAGACGTAGAGCTGCTGGTCGTCGCTGAGGATCTCCCCGGTGAGGGGATGCAGGGTGGACAGGGCCTCGATCTCGTCGCCGAACATCTCGATGCGGACGGCGAGCTCCTCGTAGACCGGGAAGATCTCGATGGTGTCGCCGCGGACGCGGAAGGTGCCGCGGGTGAAGGCGGTGTCGTTGCGCGTGTACTGGATGTCCACGAAGCGGCGCAGCAGCTCGTCCCGGTCCACCTCGTCGCCGACCCGCAGGGGGACCATGCGGTCCACGTACTCCTGCGGCGTGCCCAGGCCGTAGATGCAGGAGACCGAGGCGACCACGACGACGTCACGGCGGGTGAGCAGCGAGTTGGTCGCGGAGTGGCGCAGGCGCTCGACCTCCTCGTTGATCGAGGAGTCCTTCTCGATGTAGGTGTCCGACTGCGGGACGTACGCCTCGGGCTGGTAGTAGTCGTAGTACGAGACGAAGTACTCGACGGCGTTGTTCGGCAGCAGCTCGCGGAACTCGTTCGCGAGCTGGGCGGCCAGCGTCTTGTTCGGCGCCATCACGAGCGTGGGGCGCTGGAGCTTCTCGATCATCCACGCGGTGGTGGCGGACTTGCCGGTGCCGGTCGCGCCCAGCAGGACGACGTCCTTCTCGCCCGCCTCGATGCGCCGGGCGAGCTCGGTGATGGCCGCGGGCTGGTCGCCGCTGGGCCGGTAGGGGCTGACGACCTCGAAGGGCGCCACCGTACGTTCGATGTGGGAAACGGGCCGCATGCCATCAACCGTACGACCCCGCACTGACAACCGGTCCGGATCACCGGTTCTGCGGGACGCGGGAGCGCCTGCGCGCCAGGGGGCGGCGCGTGTGCGGCCGGGCCGGACGGGCCGGTGGGCCCGCCGTGTCGCGGACGGCCGGGCGGGCGGGGACGCCCGGCTTGTGCTCGGCCGGCGCGGCGGGGAGCCGGCCCGTGACCATCATCGGATCGAAGATCACGACGACGCCCGCCAGGATCAGGAAGGCCAGCGGCCCGATCAGCATCGGCGCGAGCAGGGCCGCCGCCGACTCGCCCGAGGTGGGCTCGGCGGTGCCGTGCAGATGGACGCTGAGGGCGGCCATGCCGGTGTAGTGCATGCCGCTGACGGCGAGTCCCATCACCAGGCTCGCGCCCACGCTCCACAGGAAGCCGCGCACCTGCCCGGCCGCCCACAGAGCGGCGGTGGCGGCGGCCATGGCGATGGCGACGGACACGGCCACGGTGAACGTGTTGTACCGCAGCTCCCCGTCAAGCCGCATACCGGCCATGCCCAGGTAGTGCATCGAGGCGATGCCCAGGCCCGTGACGGTGCCGCCGGTGAACAGGGCCGCCCCGCGCGTGCCCCGGTAGCCGACGATGAAGATCCCGAGGCCGACCATGACGATGGCGACGGCCAGGCTCGCGAACGTCATCGGCACGTCGTAGCGGATCGGCGTGCCCCGGATCGTGAACCCCATCATCCCGATGAAGTGCATGGTCCATATGCCCGAGCCGATCGCCGCGGAGCCGAGGAGGAGCCACCCGGGGCGCCAGGACCGGACCACCAGCATCGATCTGGTGGTGCAGCGCAGGCCGAGAGCTCCGCCCAGGCAGGCCATGAGGTAGGCCACCAGCGGTGTGACGAGTCCGTAGCTGAATCCGTCGACCGTGCCCTGCATGCGCGGCTACCTTTCCGCCCTCTTCCGTTCCGGAAACAACCGGTATACACCCCTCCCAGCACCGCGCGAGCGGGCAGGGTCGAGGCAGAGAGTATGACTCTCACCGGAATGGTCGAACGATTTTCAGGCAAAGAATCACGGTCTCGCCCCACTTGTGCGGCCCCGGTGAGCGGAGTCGAGCGCCCCCATTCAGTCTGTGGCCATTCTGCACCCGCCTGCCGTTGCCCCCGTGCTGTCACAGTTGAGCTGTCCGTGATCGCCCGACGCGAGGAGTACGCATGCACGCGCGCGCAGTTGCCGCCACGACCACCGCGCTCCTGGGAGTCTGCCTGCTGGCCCCCTCCTCCCCCGCCCACGCCGCCGGGGACGGCACGCGGCCGCCCACGGTGATCGCCCACCGGGGGGCTTCCGCGTACGCGCCGGAGAACACCCTGGCCGCCGTGGACAAGGCGGCCGAGCTGGGCATCCGCTGGGTGGAGAACGACGTCCAGCGCACCAAGGACGGCGAGCTGGTCGTCCTCCACGACGACAGCCTGCGGCGCACCACCGACGTCGAGGAGGTGTTCCCCGACCGGGCGCCCTGGAAGGTGAAGGACTTCACCGCCGCCGAGATCGCCCGCCTGGACGCGGGAAGCTGGTTCGGTCCCGCGTGGGCGGGCGCGCGCGTGCCGACGCTGGAGCAGTACGTGCGGCGCGTGGAGCACCACCACCAGAAGCTGCTGCTGGAGATCAAGAACCCGGCCCTGTACCCGGGCATCGAACGGCAGACCCTCAAGGTGCTGGCCAACGAGGGCTGGCTGGACCGGCGGCACGTGGCGCACCGGCTGGTCGTGCAGAGCTTCAGCGCGGACAGCGTCCGCACCGTCCACGAGCTGAAGCCGGCCGTGAAGACCGGCTTCCTCGGCACGCCGCCCGTGGCGGAGCTGCCCGCGTACGCGGCCTTCACCGACCAGATCAATCCCTCGCACGGCTCGCTCTCGGCGGGCTACGTCTCCGCCGTGCAGGCGGTCACCGGCCCGCACGGCAAGCCGCTGCAGGTCTTCACCTGGACGGTCGACGACGCCGAGCGCGCCCGGCAGGTCGCGGGCTTCGGCGTCGACGGCATCATCACCAACAAGCCCGACGTGGTGCGCGGCGCGGTCCGGGGCGCCGGGGAGTGAGTCCCCGGCCGGGGGTGGGCGCCGGGGGCCGGCGTCCGCCCCCGGCGCTGTCGGTGGCGGGTCGTACGGTGGGCGCATGGACAGCCATGGGCAGGATGAGCAGCGCCTGGTGTGGAGCGTCGTGGACACCGGCGTCGGGCCGCTGCTGCTGGCGGCGACCCCCGCGGGCCTGGTCAACGTCGTGTTCCACGCCGGCGACCCGGTGCGCGACCGGGCGCTCGGACGGCTGGCGTCCCGGCTGGGCGCCCGGCCCGTCCGGGCGCCCGGCTCCCCGCTGCTGGCAGAGGCGATACGCCAGGTCCGGGCGTACTTCACGGGCGGGCGGCGCGACTTCGACCTGCCGCTGGACTGGTCGCTGATCTCGGGCTTCAACCGGGAAGTGCTGCGGGAGCTGGCCCGCGGCGTCCCCTACGGCCACGTCGTCGGCTACGGCGACCTGGCCCGGCGGGTCGGCCAGCCCGGTGCCTCGCAGGCCGTGGGGGTGGCGATGGGGGCCAACCCGCTGCCGGTGGTGGTGCCCTGCCACCGGGTCGTGGAGAGCGGCGGCGGCCTGGGCGGCTTCGGCGGCGGCCTGGAGACCAAGCGCAGACTCCTCGCCCTGGAGGGCGTGCTGCCCGAGCCGCTGTTCTGACGTCGACGGCCCGCGCGGCCCGCTCCCGGACCCGGCGCCGGGCGGCAAGAACGCCGGGCGTTCTCCCCGTCGCGGTGGCGGCGGCCGGGCGTACGCCTGGAAGGCCACCGGGCGGCGGCCCCGGAGGACGGCATGGTCCGGACGCGCCGCGCCGTCCCTCCCGGGGCCCGGGCCCGCGCGGCCGGTGAGGGGCCCGGGCCCGCGCGGCCGGTGAGGGGCCCGGGCCCGCGCGGCGAGTGGCGGGCCGCGCGGGGTTTGGCCCGGTGCTCCGCCCGCCAGGGATGAGGGAGGACGGACGGACGGGAGGCGGGCCCCATGGTGCTGGTGGTGTCGGAAGAGGTGCGGGAGGCGATCGGTGCGGGTCGCCCGGTGGTGGCCCTGGAGTCCACGATCATCGCGCACGGGCTGCCCCGCCCGCGCAATCTGCGGGTGGCCCTGGAGCTGGAGGAGGCGGTACGGCGGGAGGGCGCCGTACCCGCGACGATCGCCGTGCTGGACGGGCGGCCGCATGTCGGCCTGACCGGGCGGCAGGTGGAACGGGTGGCGAACGAGGACGGCATCCGGAAGCTGGGCCACCGCGACCTGCCGCTCGCGGTGGCGTGCGGGGCGAGCGGCGCCACCACGGTGTCGGCGACCGCCCTGCTGGCCGCCCGCGCGGGCATACGGGTGTTCGCCACCGGCGGGCTCGGCGGTGTGCACCGGCAGTGGACGGCGACCCAGGACGAGTCGGCCGACCTGGGCCTGCTGGCGCGCACCCGGATCACCGTGGTGTGCGCGGGCGTGAAGTCGGTCCTGGACGTGCCGGCGACCTTGCAGCGGCTGGAGACGCTCGGCGTGACGGTGGCCGGCTACGGCACCGACCGCTTCCCCGGCTTCTACCTGTCCGACTCCGGTCACCCGGTCGACTGGAGGCTGGACACGCCCGGGCAGGTGGCGCAGGTGATGCGGGCTCAGGACCTGCTCGGCGCGCCGGACTCCGCGCTCGTCGTCGCCAACCCGGTGCCGCCGGACGAGCAGCTCGATCCGGAGCTGCACGCGCGGGTCCTCGCCGACGCGCTGCGCGCGTGCGAGGAGGAAGGGATCACCGGCCAGGCGGTCACGCCGTTCCTGCTGGACCATCTGGTGCGGCACACCGACGGGGCCTCGCTGAGCGCCAATCTCGCCGCGGTGCGCGGCAACGTGCGGCTGGCGGCGCGCATCGCGGCGGCCTGGGCGCGGGCGTGAGCGCGGGGCCGGGCGGCGGGCTGCTGGTCGTCGGGGACGTCGTCACGGACGTCGTCGCCCGGCACCACGGGCCGCTCGCGGCGGGCACGGACACGCCCGCCGCCATCCGCACCCTGCCGGGCGGGGCGGGCGCCAACGTGGCCTGCTGGGCCGCCCACGCGGGGTGCGCGGACGTACGGTTCCTCGGACGGGTCGGGGCGGACGCGGCGGCCTGGCACGAGCGGCACCTGGCCGCCTGCGGTGTGCGGCCGCTGCTGACCGTGGACGCACAGAGCGCGACGGGGACGGTGATCTGCCTGGTCGACGCGGGTGCCGCGGCGGAACGGACCTTCCTCACCGACAGCGGGGCGTCCCTGCGGCTGGCGCCCGGCGACTGGTCCGACGCGCTGCTGGACGGGGTGGGCCGCCTTCACCTGTCGGGTTACCTGCTCTTCTCCGAGACCGGCCGCGCGCTGGTCGCCGTCGCCGTGGAGTCGGCCCGGGCACGCGGAGTGCCGGTCAGTCTGGACCCCGCGTCGGCGGGCTTCCTCGCCGGTCTCGGCGCCGACCGCTTCCTGGCCCTCTCGGCGGGGGTGGAGGTCCTGCTGCCCAGCCGGGACGAGGCGTGTCTGCTCACCGGAGTGCCCGACGTGGCGGACGCGGCGGCCGAGCTCAGCCGCCGCATACCCCTGGTGGTCGCCAAGCGGGGCGGTGCCGGTGCCGTGGTGGCACGCTCCGGCGCCGTGTGCGCGCGGGTGCCGGCCGTCCCGGCGACGCCCCGGGACACCACCGGCGCGGGTGACGCCTTCACGGGGGCCTTCCTGGCCGCGCTGCTCACCGGTGCCGGTCCGCGGCAGGCCGCGCGGGCGGGATGCCGGGCGGGGGCGCTGGCGGTCGAGCGGATCGGCGGCCGCCCTCCGGCAGTGGGCTGACGGCCGGGAGAACGGGAAGGGGGAGGCGGAC
>NZ_WYCT01000310.1 GCF_011008945.1 Streptomyces harenosi | reverse complement strand
GCGGTCGCCTGTACCGCACCGGTGACGTGGTGCGCTGGTCGCCGGATGGTCAGGTCGAGTACCTCGGCCGTGCCGACGAGCAGGTCAAGATCCGTGGGTTCCGTATCGAACTCGGCGAGGTCCAGTCGGTGGTGGCCGCCCACCCGGAGGTCACCCAGGCCGTTGTCGTGGCCCGTGAGGACGTGCCGGGGGACAAGCGCCTGGTCGCGTACGTCGTCCCGAACCACGGTGCGTCGGAGGGTGAACTGCCTGCCAGAGTCGCCCAGTTCGCCGGTGACCGGCTGCCGCCCTACATGGTCCCCTCGGCGATCGTGGTCCTGGACGCACTGCCGCTGAACGTCAACGGCAAGCTGGATCGCGAGGCCCTGCCCGCGCCGGACTACTCGGCGGGCAAGGCGGGGACCGGGCGCGGCGCCTCGAACCTGCGGGAGGAGCTGCTGTGCGGCGTGTTCGCGCAGGTCCTGGGCCTTCCCGAGGTCGGCGTGGACGACGACTTCTTCGCCCTGGGCGGCCACTCGCTGCTCGCGGTGCGCCTGATCAGCCGGGTCCGTACGGTCCTGGGCGTCGAGGTGCCGTTGCGGGCGTTGTTCGACACGCCCACGGTTGCCGGTCTCGCGGCCGGCCTGGCGGGTGCCGGGCAGGCACGGCTGGCGCTGACGGCAGGGGAACGGCCGGAGCTGGTGCCGCTTTCCTTCGCCCAGCAACGACTGTGGTTCATTGACCAGTTGGAGGGGCCCAGCTCGACGTACAACATCCCGTTCGCACTGCGGATGGCCGGTGACGTCGATCGGGAGGCGCTCGGTCTCGCCTTCCGAGACGTGATCGGGCGGCATGAGGTCCTGCGGACCGTCTTCCCGACGGCCGAGGGCGGCGAGCCGAACCAGAAAGTGATCGAATCGGCCGACGTCGATTGGCAGTTGGGCGCTATCGCGGTGGAGCCCGCAGAGCTCGACGCCGCCGTGGCCGAGGCGGCGTCGTACGCCTTCGACCTCTCGGACGAGGCGCCGATCCGGGCCACGCTGTTCGAGGCCGGACCCGGCGAGCGCGTGCTGGTCGTGGTACTCCACCACATCGCGGGCGACGGCTGGTCGACTGCCCCCCTGGCCCGCGACCTGTCCACGGCGTACGCGGCACGGAGCGCGGGCGAGGCACCGGAGTGGACGCCGCTGCCGGTGCAGTACGCGGACTACGCCCTGTGGCAGCGCGAGCTGCTGGGCGACGAGGCCGACCCCGACAGCGTCATCGCACGCCACATGGGGTACTGGCGGGAAGCGTTGGCGGACTCTCCGGAGGAACTGGCGCTCCCCTTCGACAGGTCGCGTCCGACGGTCGCGTCCCACGTCGGACACCGCGTGCCGGTGGAGATCCCGGCCGAGGTGCACGCACGGCTCGTGGAGGTGGCCCGCGCCGAGGGCGTGACCCCCTTCATGGCGCTCCAGGCCGCCCTGGCGATGACGCTGTCGCGCCTCGGGGCAGGCACGGACATCCCGATCGGCTCGGCGAACGCCGGGCGTACGGACGAAGCCCTTGACGACCTGGTCGGCTTCTTCGTCAACACGCTGGTGCTGCGCACGGACCTGACCGGCGACCCGACGTTCCGCGAGGTCCTGGACCGGGTGCGGGAGACGAGCCTGTCGGCCCTGGCGCACCAGGAGGTGCCGTTCGAGCGTCTTGTGGAGGAGCTGGCGCCGTCGCGCTCGAAGGCCCGACACCCGCTGTTCCAGGTCCAATTGGACCTCCAGAACCACGCCGAGGCGGTCTTCGACCTCCCCGGCTCGGAAGGGGGCGGCACGTCGTCGGACACCGCCGTGGCGAAGTTCGACGTCGAGGTCCGGCTCACCGAGACCTACGACGAGCAGGGCGCACCGGCCGGTGTCTGGGGCCAGGTGGTCGGGGCGGCGGACCTGTTCGACCGGGACACCGTCACTGGTCTGCGCGAGCGCTTCGTCCGCGTCCTGGGTCAGCTGGTCGCCGATCCGCAGCTCCGGCTGAGCGCCCTTGAGGTCCTTGGTGAGGGTGAGCGGCGTCGGGTGCTGGAGGAGTGGAACGCCACTGAGGTCGACCTGGGGTCGGGGTTGGTGCCGGAGCTGTTCGCGGCGCAGGTGGGTCGGACGCCGGATGCGGTGGCTGTGGTTGGTGAGGCGGAGTCGGTTTCGTACGCCGAACTGGACGCTCGTGCCAACCGTTTGGCTCACTATCTGGTCGGTCAGGGGGTGGGTGCGGAGTCGTTGGTGGGGGTGTGCCTGCCGCGTGGGGTCGAGATGGTGGTGGCGGTCCTGGCGGTGTGGAAGGCCGGGGCGGGTTATCTCCCGGTCGATCCGGAGTATCCGGCGGAGCGGATCGGGTTCATGCTGGCCGACAGCGGTGCGGTGTTGACGTTGACGACCGAGGAGATCTTGGATGATCTTCCGGCTGGTCGGAACCGGTTCGTGGCGCTGGACAGTGCGCTGGTGGAGATGCAGCTGGCGGCGGCTGATGCGGCTTCGCCGGGCGTGGCGGTCATTCCGCAGTCGCTCGCGTATGTGATCTATACGTCGGGGTCGACGGGCCGGCCGAAGGGTGTGGCCGTCCCCCATGGCGGGCTGGCGAACTATGTGGCGTGGGCTGCGGGTGCTTATGGGATGAAGGACGTGGGCGGGGGTGCTCCGCTGCACTCCTCCCTCGCGTTCGACCTGACCGTGACCAGCGTCCTGGTCCCGCTCGTCTCCGGGTCGGCGGTCGTGACCAGTGAGGCCGGTGGTGCGGAGGGGCTGGCCGAGCTGGTTCGGTCCTCGCCGCAGTTCGCTCTGGTCAAGGCCGTTCCGGCGCACCTTCCCCTTCTGGCGGAGTTGTTGTCCGGACAGGAGGCGGGGTTTGCGGCGCGTACCTGGGTTGTGGGTGGTGAGGCGCTGCCCGGCAGGGTGGTACGCGACTGGCTTTCGCGGGCTCTGGGGTCCGTGGTCGTCAATGAGTACGGGCCCACCGAGACCGTGGTCGGCTGCTGCGTCTTCGAGATCGCGGCGGGTCAGGAGGTCGGGGAGTCCGTCCCGGTCGGGCGTCCGATCGCGAACACCCGCTTGTATGTGCTGGATGAGTATCTTCAGCCGGTCGCTGCGGGTGTCGCGGGTGAGCTGTACATCGCCGGTGTCCAGCTCGCCCGGGGGTATGTGAAGCGTCCGGGTCTGACGTCGGAACGCTTCGTCGCGAACCCCTTCGAGCCGGGGGCGCGGATGTACCGCACCGGTGATGTGGCCCGCTGGAGCGCGGACGGGCTCCTCGAGTACCTGGGCCGTGCGGATGAGCAGGTCAAGGTCCGTGGTTTCCGGATCGAGCCGGGTGAGGTGCAGGCGGTCGCGGCCGCGCACCGCGAGGTCGCCCAGGCGGCGGTCGTTGCCCGTGAGGACATCCCGGGTGACACCCGTCTCGTCGCCTACGTCGTCCCCACCGACCGGGAGGAGGTGGACGGGCGACTGGGTGAGGCGGTCAAGGCGTTCGCCGGTCAGCGGCTGCCCGAGTACATGGTCCCGTCCGCGGTCGTCGTCCTGGAGGCGCTCCCGCTGACGGCCAACGGCAAACTGGACCGCACGGCCCTTCCCGCCCCCGACGCCTCCGGCTCGGCCGGAACTGGACGCGCGCCCGCCACCCCCGAGGAAGAGATCCTCTGCGCGGCCTTCGCCGAACTGCTGGGCCTCTCCGAAGTCGGCGTCGATGACGACTTCTTCGCACTCGGCGGTCACTCGCTGCTCGCCGTCCGCCTGACCAGCATGATCCGCGCCGAGCTGGGCGTCGAGGTCCCGCTCCGGGTGCTCCTCCAGGCATCGACCGTGACAGCACTCGCAGAACAACTTGCCAACCAAAAGAAAGCAAGGCCGGCGTTGCGGCCGATGCGTAACCAGAAGGAGTCCTGATGATTCCGTTGTCATTCGCGCAGCGTCGGTTGTGGTTCATCAGCCAGTCCGAGGGGCCGAGCTCCACTTACAACATCCCGGTCGTCCTGCGGCTTTCGGGAGGGATCGACGCCGAGGCGCTCGGTGCGGCCCTGCTGGACGTGATCGGCCGCCACGAGGTGCTGCGCACGGTCTACAAGGTCGCGGACGGTGAGCCGTACCAGCACATCCTGGAGATGGCCGACCTGGACTGGGCGCTGACGGTGGCCGAGGTCACCCCTGCGCAGCTCGACGGCCTGATTGCCGATGCCCTGGCGTACACCTTCGACCTGTCGACTGAGATACCGATCCGGGCCTCCCTGCTCTCCACGGATTCCGCAGGCACCGACGAGCAGGTGCTCGTCCTGGTGATGCACCACATCGCGAGCGACGGCTGGTCCAAGCGGCCGCTGGCCCGTGACCTGTCTGTCGCCTATGCGGCACGTTGCGAGGGCAAGGCCCCCGAGTGGGAGCCGCTGCCCGTTCAATACGCGGACTACACGCTCTGGCAGCGCGAGCTGCTCGGCGACGCGTCGGACCCCGACAGCGTCATGTCCACCCAGATGGCCTACTGGCGTGAGGTACTGGCGGGCATTCCGGAGGAGCTGGAGCTGCCCGCCGACCGTCCGCGGCCCGCCGTGCCCTCCCACCGTGGTCACAAAGTGCCGCTGACCGTGCCCGACGAGGTGCACGCGCGCCTCGCCAAGCTGGCGAAGGCTGAGGGCGTTACCCCCTTCATGGTGCTGCAGGCGGCCCTCGCCGCCGTGCTCTCCCGCCTCGGTGCGGGCACGGACATCCCGATCGGCGTGACGGTGGCCGGGCGTACGGACGTCGCCCTCGACGATCTGGTCGGCTTCTTCATCAACTCCCTCGTCCTACGTACGGACGTGTCGGGCGATCCGACGTTCACCGAGCTGCTCTCACGGGTGAGGCAGGCCGACTGGGCGGCGTTCGAGCACCAGGAGGTGCCGTTCGAGAAGCTGGTGGAGGAGCTGGCCCCGACGCGTTCGCTGGCCCGGCACCCGCTGTTCCAGGTCATGCTGAAGGTGCAGAACACCGGTGAGGCGGTCCTCGACCTGCCAGGCATGGGCGCGGGCGATGCCCCGACCCCGTCGACATCCGGCGAGCCCGCCGCCGCGCAGAACGGTCCGGCGACCAGCGAGTCCGCGGCCAAGTTCGACCTGGACGCCTCGGTGTCCGAGGTGTTTGACGCGGAGGGTGCGCCGGTGGGGTTGCGTGGTTCGGTGGTCGCTTCGGCGGATCTGTTCGATGTGGAGACGGCCGAGCGCATTGTGGCCCGTTGGGTGCGGGCGATCGAGTTGTTGGTGGGGGATCCGGGGCTCCGGCTGAGCGCTGTCCAGGTGGTGGATGAGGCTGAGCGTCACCGGGTGCTGGTGGAGTGGAACGATACGGCGGCTGCGGTGGCGGCGGGGTCGCTGGTGGAGCTTTTCGAGGCGCAGGTCTCCCGCACGCCGGACGCGGTCGCGGTGGTCGCCGGCGATGTGACGCTCTCCTACGCCGAATTGGACGCACGGGCGAACCGTTTGGCTCGCTATCTGGTGGCTCGGGGGGTTGGCCCCGAGTCGCTGGTGGGGGTGTGCCTGGAACGGGGGGCTGACCTGATCGTCGCGCTGCTGGCCGTGTTGAAGGCCGGTGGTGCGTATCTGCCGGTGGATCCGGACTATCCGCTGGAGCGGATCGCGTTCATGGTGGGGGATGCGGCGCCTGTGGTGGTGCTGGCTTCCTCCCGGTCGGCGAGTGTGTTGCCCGGCTCGGACGTGAGCGTGGTGGTGCTGGATGCTCCGGAGGTGGCGGAGGCGCTCGCGGGGCTGGACGGCGGGCCGCTGGGCACGCGGGTCCGGCCGGAGCATCCGGCGTATGTGATCTATACGTCGGGGTCGACGGGGCGGCCGAAGGGTGTGGTGGTGTCGCACAGGGGTGTGGTGAGCCTGTGCGAGAGTCATGGCCGGACGGTGTTCGCGTCGGACGGGGGCGTGCTGCGGGTGGCGTTGACGACGTCGGTGTCGTTCGATGCGTCGTGGAACCAGCTCTCGGCGTTGTTCGTGGGGCATGAGCTGCATGTGGTGGACGCGGAGACGTGGCTGGATGCGGGGCGTCTGGTGGCGTGGATGCGGTCGTCGCGGATCGATGTCGCGGAGGTCACGCCGTCGTATGTGCAGGTTCTGGTGGACGAGGGTCTGTTCGAGGGGTCTGTGTGGCCGTCGCGGATCGGTGTGGGTGGTGAGGCGGTCCCGGCGGGTCTGTGGGAGCGGTTGCGTGCGCTGGAGGGTGTGGAGGGCTTCAACTTCTATGGTCCGACCGAGGCGACGGTGGACACAGCGATCGCCTGTGTGGCGGACTCGGCTGAGGTGGTGGTCGGCAGGCCGGTGCCGAACGCGCGTGTGTTCGTGCTGGACGGGGCTTTGCGGCCGGTGCCGGTCGGCGTGCCGGGTGAGTTGTATGTGTCGGGTGCGGGGCTGGCGCGTGGGTATGTCGGGCGTCCGGGTCTGACGGCTGAGCGGTTCGTCGCCTCTCCGTTCGCCTCCGGTGAGCGGATGTACCGCTCGGGTGACCGGGTGAAGTGGACGGCGGAGGGCCAGTTGGTCTTCCTGGGGCGTGGCGATGATCAGGTCAAGGTGCGGGGTTTCCGTGTGGAACTGGGCGAGGTGCAGGCTGCTGTGGCGGCGCATCCGCAGGTTGCGCAGGCTGCTGTGGTGGTGCGGGAGGACACGCCCGGTGATCGTCGGCTGGTCGCGTATGTGGTGATGAGCGGCGAGCCGGTGGTGCCGGTGGTGGAGGTGGTGGCGGGGAGTCTGCCGGAGTACATGGTTCCGTCGGCGGTCGTGGTGGTGGACGCGTTGCCGTTGACGGCCAACGGCAAGCTGGATCGTGGGGCGTTGCCTGCTCCTGTTGAGGTGGTCACGGTCGGGCGTGGTCCGGTCAATGCCCGGGAGGAGATCATCTGCGCGGCTTTCGCGGAGGTTCTGGGGCGGGAGAGCGTGGGTGTGGAGGATGACTTCTTCGCGCTCGGTGGTCAGTCGCTGCTGGCGATCCGGCTGGTTGCCCGCCTTCAGAAGCAGGGTGTCTCGGTGTCGGTCCGCTCGTTCTTCCAGGCGCCGACGCCTGCTGCTCTGGCTGCCTCGGCGGGTGCTGTCCAGGTCGAGGTTCCGGCGAATCCGATTCCGGCCGGTGCGAGCGTGATCACTCCGCAGATGCTGCCGCTGGTCGACCTCACCGGCGATGAGCTGGCGGCGGTTGTTGCCACGGTCGACGGTGGTGCGGCCAATGTCGCTGATATCTATCCGTTGGCTCCGTTGCAGGAGGGTCTGCTTTTCCATCACCTGCTCGCGGACGGCGGGGATGATGCTTATGTGCTGCCGACGGTTGTGGAGTTCGACTCGCGGGCGCGGCTGGATGCCTTCACGCAGGCCTTGTGCCAGGTGGTGCGGCGGCACGACATCTATCGCACGTCGATCGTGTGGGAGGGTCTGCGTGAGCCGGTCCAGGTCGTGTGGCGGCATGCCGCGCTGCCCGTTACCGAGGTCTCCCTGGACCCTGAAGGCGGTGACCCGGTCAAGCAGTTGCTCGCGGCCGGCGGACTGCGCATGGACCTCGGCGAGGCCCCCCTGATCCGGATGCACGCCGCGCAGATCCCGGGCACGGGTCGCTGGCTGGGGCTGCTGCGGACGCACCACGTGGTGCGCGACCATACCGCGCTGGAGATCGTCTTCCAGGAGGTCCAGGCGATCCTCGCGGGGCGTGGCCGGGAGCTGGCGCGGCCGCTGCCGTTCCGCACCTTCGTCGCCCAGACGCGCGGCGCCGTCGCCCGCTCCGAGCACGAGCGGTACTTCGCCGAACTGCTCGGCGACGTCACCGAGCCCACGACCCCGTTCGGAGTCGCGGACGTGCGCGGCGACGGTGCCGGAACCGTACGCGAAGTGGTTCCGTTCGACGGGGAATTGACCGCACGGCTCCGGCAGGTCTCCCGGCGTCTCGGTGCCAGCCCGGCGACCGTCATGCACGTCGCGTGGGCCCGGGTGCTCGCGGCCGTCTCCGGCCGGACGGACGTGGTCTTCGGCACGGTCCTGTTCGGCCGCATGAACGCGGGCGAAGGCGCCGACCAGGTCCCCGGCCCCTACATGAACACCCTTCCCGTCCGCGTCCGCACCGACGCCTCCGGGGTCCGTGCCGCCGTCGCCGCGATGCGCGAGCAACTCGCCGCGCTCCTGGAGCACGAACACGCGCCGCTGGTCGTGGCACAGCGGGCCAGCGGGGTCACCGGTGACACCCCGCTGTTCACCGCCCTGTTCAACTTCCGGCACAACCCGGGCCGCAGCGCCGAGGACAGCGCGGACAAGCCGCGCCACGAGGGCATGGACGGCATGCGGGCCGTGTTCACGCGGGAGCGCACCAACTTCCCGCTGATGGTCTCGGTCAATGACAACGGCGACCTGTTCACGCTGGCCGTGGACGCGGTGGCGCCGATCGACCCGTGCGTGGTGGGCGAGTTCGTGCGCACCGCCGCGCGCAACCTGGTCTCGGCGCTCGAATCGGCTCTGGACCACGACGAGGACGTGCCGTTGAGCACGGTCCAGGTCATGGACGGTGCCTGGCTGAGCCAGGTGTTGACGGAGTGGAACGACACGGTCGCTGAGGTGGCTTCCGGTTCCGTTCCGGAGCTGTTCGAGGCGCAGGTGGCGCGGACGCCGGAGGCGGTCGCGGTGGTCTCGGGCGGCGTGGAGGTGTCGTACGCCGAACTCGACGGCCGGGCTAACCGGT
>NZ_WYCT01000030.1 GCF_011008945.1 Streptomyces harenosi | reverse complement strand
CTCCCAGTCAGGAGAGGTGCCGCCACCATGGCCGTCCGCGCCGCCGTCGTCCCCGCCCCCGGGTCCCCGCTGGAGATCACCGGGATAGACCTGCCGGAGCCCGGCCCCGGCCGGGTCCGCGTCCGGCTCGCCGCCGCCGGGGTCTGCCACTCCGACCTGTCCCTGTCCAACGGCACGATGCGGGTGCCCCTGCCCGCCGTCCTCGGCCACGAGGGCGCGGGCACGGTCGTCGCCGTCGGCGAGGGCGTCACCCATGTCGCGCCCGGCGACGGCGTCGTCCTGAACTGGGCGCCGTCCTGCGGCGTCTGCCACCCCTGCTCGCTCGGCGAGGTCTGGCTGTGCGCCGACGCCCTGGCGGGCGCCGCCGGCGTGCACGCCCGCCGCGCCGACGACGGCACCGATCTGCACCCCGGCCTGAACGTCGCCGCGTTCGCCGAGGAGACCGTGGTGCGCGCCTCCTGCGTCCTGCCCGCCCCGGACGGCGTGCCGCTCACCGACGCCGCCCTGCTCGGCTGCGCCGTCCTCACCGGCTACGGCGCCGTCCACCACTCGGCCAAGGTGCGTCCGGGCGAGACGGTGGCGGTGTTCGGCGTGGGGGGAGTGGGGCTGTCCACCGTCCAGGCGGCCCGCATCGCGGGCGCCTCGAAGATCGTCGCGGTCGACGTCTCCCCGCGGAAGGAGGAACTGGCCCGGGCCGCCGGCGCCACCGACTACGTCGTCGCCTCCGACACCACGGCCCGCGAGATCCGCGCCCTCACCGGCAAGCAGGGCGTGGACGTCGCCGTCGAGTGCGTGGGCCGCGCCGCCACCATCCGTACCGCCTGGGAGTCCACCCGGCGCGGCGGCCGCACCACCGTCGTCGGGATCGGCGGCAAGGACCAGCAGGTCACCTTCAACGCGCTGGAGATCTTCCACTGGGGCCGGACCCTGTCCGGCTGCGTCTACGGCAACTGCGACCCCGTACGGGACCTCCCCGTACTGGCCGAACACGTCCGCGCCGGCCGCCTGGACCTGGGCGCCCTCGTGACCGAGCGCATCGCCCTGGACGGCATCCCGGCCGCCTTCGAGAACATGCTGGCCGGCAAGGGCGGACGGGCGCTGGTCGTCTTCTAGCATCCGCCCCAAGCCCCGTCCGCCTCCGGACCGGCCGGCTCCCGAGCCCGTCCGCCCCATGACCCCGGCGTCTCCGAGACGCCGGGGTCATGCGGGGTGCCGCAGCCCCCGGCGCCATGACGCGGGCGGGCGGACCTTGCCAGCGCATGGCCCGTTGGCAACCATCCGTCCGGCCGGGATGTCCCCGGGGTCCGGGCCGCGCGCCACAAGTCCGGTCAGCTCACCGGCGGGGTGCTCCCGGGCAACGTCGTCATCCGCGGCAACCTGACAGTCGCAGTTCTTCTCGTACGTCCGGTACCTCGCGGAGACCGGAGGTGTTTCCGTGCGTCCAGGGGCTGTATCGCAGAGATCGGGTCGAGTATCTGGCCGGGGGCGTTCTGCCCAGGGCTCGCGGTCGATCAGGCGACCCTCCCACCCGCGTTCCGGATCAGCTGCTGGAGCACCTTCACCGTGGTGACGTAGTCCGCGTCGTCGATGCCCTCGTGGAGGGCGGCGCGGATAGCGGGGGCGTTGCGGGCCAGGTCGACGCGGGCCTTTTCCCCTTCCGGGGTGAGCCACAGCCTGCCCTCGGTGTCCTCGGTCAGCCAACCGCGTGCAAGGAGCTCCTCTGCTTCCGCTGCCAGGTCGTCCTCGGGACGGATGTAGGAGGCCATTGCCTCCCGCAACTCGGGCAGAGTCATCCCCTCGCCGTCGGGCGAGAGGTCGTTCGCCGACAGGTTGCGCAGCAGCCAGAACTGCGGCTGGGTGTAGCCGTTTTCGGCCTGCTGGGCACGGGTGTACGCGATGAGCGCCTCGTAGGCGACACCGGTCCAGTACGCGGCGGGCTGTCCGGCGAGTTCGGCGTCGGTGATCTGCTGTGTCGTCATGGGGTGCCCCCTCCGTGTACGTCAGTGTGGGCCCGCACACCGTGCAGGTGGGGCGACCGTATGACCTCAAGTTCGGTTGAGAGCAAGCAGGTGATCCACTGGGTGACTGCAGGTGCGGGAAGGGGGCCCTGCCCCTGGCCGGCACCGTGGTTACTGGAGGCGTCGGCCTCTGCAGGGCAACCGGCACGACTCCCGGGGCTGGGGGAGAGTCCGGGGCCAGGGCCGCCGTCGGCAAGACGATGACCATCGTCGACGGCGGCTACCGGGGCATCGGGCCGGTCGTCCCGCTTCGCCGCCGCGAGGGCCGGGGGCTCCTGGAATGGAAGGAGGAGCACGACCGCTCGCACCAGCAGGTCGAGGCCCGCGTCGAGCGCACCTGCGCCCGCGTGAAGGACTGGACGGTCCTGCACGACCGCCGACTCAGGCGACGGCGTCCACCACCCTGTCCTCGGCATCGCCCGGCTGCACAACCTCGCCCTCGCCGGACAGGCCGACGGGCGGCACCACAGCCGGCCCTGCCCTCACCAGGTCCGAGATCAGTGACGAGCAAGCCTTAGCTGGGGCTCTGGTTCTTGGCCTGCAGCCACTCGGTGTAGTTGTACGAGGCGCTGCTGCCCTGTTTGCCGGGAGAGATCTTCATGATCGCCTGGTTCTTCTCAGGGTTACCACTGAGGTACGCCTCGGTGAGCACATAGGGCAGGCCGTCCACCCGGAACCGGATACTTCCGTCAGGGTAGGCACTGACACGAACCCTGCGGCCGTCGGGCAGGGTCACGGTCTCGGCGAAGTGCGCCTTGAGGGGCTGATCAGCCATACGGACCTCCAGGTCTTACAGGCTCGACAGGAGCGGTCAGTGTACCGCCATCCACGTTGGCCCAGTGGGCAGTTGAGCCCATGAGGGGCGGGCCCGTGGTCTGCCGGAAGTGCCGCCGTGGATGCAGGAGTTGCGGCTGTCCTCGGTGCGGCCATGGGTGGATTGCTCACAGGGCTTACAGCTGTCGGCACGGGTCTGTTCGGCTTCCGGACGACTCGCCTCCGCCTGATCGGACCGCCAGGTCGATCCCGAAGTCCGCCACAGTCGTATCGTTCCGCCTCGCGATCGGGCGGGTGACCCCCACGATCCGTCCGTCGTCGGCGATGTGGCGCCCGGTGTAGCGGAGCGCGGGCACGCCGGCTCCCATGCGAAGCGTCTGCATCTCGTGCTCGGTCCGCATGCCGCAGGTGAAAAACTCGGTGATCGGCATCAGAGCCCCGGCTGTACGTGCGGTCGGGGCTCTTCGCGTGAACAGAGCGCGCGGCCTACGGGCCTTGCGATCGATGGCCGTCTCCGGCTGCATCGCCGCGCTCGCGGTCATCGCCCTGGTGACCATCGAGATCCTCGCCCGCCGGGCGTGTGCCTGCTGACCGTGCCCCCTGGCCCCACCGGTTCAGCGCAGCGCCTCCGCCTCGATGCCGAGCAGCTCGGACAGCGCCCGCTCGCCCTGCGGCGTCACCCGCACCGCCCGCTCCGAGCCGATGCGGACGCACCAGCCGGTGTCCAGCGCGTGGCGGCACAGCGCGGCTCCCGCGGCACCCGCGAGATGGGGCCGGCGTTCGGTCCAGTCCAGGCAGGCGCGGGCCAGGGGGCGGCGGCCGGCGCGGTCCAGGGGGATGCCGGCGGTGCCGAACCAGGCCAGCCCGGCGTCCGTGAGCGCGAAGCCGGTGTCCTGGCGCAGCAGTCCACGGGCGGTCAGCGCGTCGGTCAGGGCGATCCCGAGCCGCCCGGCGAGATGGTCGTAGCAGGTGCGCCCGCGGGCCATCGCCGCTCCCGCGCTCACCGCGCGCAGGGTGCGCGGACGCGGGGCGGCGGAGCGCGGCGCGACCTGCGCGGCCAGGTCCTCCACGAGCTGGGCGACCTGCGCGCCGGCCAGCCGGACGTACCGGTGCCGCCCCTGCCGCTCCTCGGTGAGCAGGCCCCCCGCGACCAGCTTCCCGAGGTGCTCGCTCAGCGTGGAGGCGGCGACCCGGGCGTGCCGGGCCAGTTCCCCGGCGGTCCAGGCCCGCCCGTCGAGCAGCGCCAGCAGGCAGGCGGCCCGGGTCTCGTCGGCGAAGAGCGCGGCCAGCCGTGCCAGCCCCGCCGCCTGGGTCTCCTCGGTCATACGCCCCAGCATGCGGCACGGACCGTTCGGCGCGGACCGAAGGGTCCTGGGCGGGCCGCCGCTACACGGACGACCGCTTCACCTGCTCGTACTGGTGGGCCAGGCCGTCCAGCAGCGCGGTCAGCCCCGTCTCGAAGGCCCGCTCGTCGATCTTCTCCTGCTGCTCGGCCAGCAGGTGGGCCTGGCCGAGATGCGGGTAGTCGGCGGGGTCGTAGGCGCTCGCGTCGTCCACGAAGCCCCCGGCGAAGGAGCCGAGCGCCGAGCCCATGATGAAGTACCGCATCAGCGCGCCGATGGACGTGGCCTGCGCCGGGGGCCAGCCCGCGTCGACCATCGCGCCGTAGACGGCGTCCGCCAGGCGCAGCGCGGCCGGGCGGCGGCCGGGGCCGCGGGCCAGGACCGGCACGATGTTCGGGTGGTCGCGCAGGGCGGCCCGGTAGGAGACCGCCCAGTCGTGCAGCGCGGTCCGCCACTCCCGGCCGTCCTCGAACATCGACAGGTCGACCTGGGCGCTGACCGAGTCGGCGACCGCCTCCAGGATCTCGTCCTTGGTGCGGAAGTGGTTGTAGAGCGAGGGCCCGCTGACCCCCAGCTCCGCGGCGAGCCGGCGCGTGGAGACGGCCGCGAGGCCCTCCGCGTCGACCAGGGCACGGGCCGCTTCCACGATGCGGTCGGTGCTGAGCAGGGGCTTGCGCGGTCGGGCCATGGCGCACATAGTAGGGCTGCGAACAGAAACTAGCAGTGCTAATTTAAATGTCCGCCTTTCAAGCGTGGCTACGGCCATCCGTCCTGTGTGGGGTGACTCGGCATGAACCTGGAGCTCAGCGAGGAGCAGACCGCCGTCCGGCGGCTCGCCCGGGACTTCGTCGAGCGGGAGATCGCCCCCCACGTCGTCGCCTGGGACCGCGCGGAGGAGGTCGACCGCGGCATCGTCAGGAAACTGGGCGACGTCGGCTTCCTCGGCCTGACCATCGACGAGGAGTACGGCGGCTCGGGCGGCGACCACCTCGCCTACTGCCTGGTGACCGAGGAACTCGGCCGCGGCGACTCCTCCGTGCGCGGCATCGTCTCCGTCTCGCTGGGGCTGGTCGCCAAGACCATCGCCGCCTGGGGGAGCGAGGAGCACAAGCGGCGCTGGCTGCCGGGGCTCACCTCCGGGGAGTACGTCGGCTGCTTCGGGCTGACCGAGCCGGGCACCGGCTCCGACGCCGGCAACCTGTCCACCCGCGCGGTCCGCGACGGCGACACGTACGTCATCAACGGCACGAAGATGTTCATCACCAACGGCACCTGGGCCGACGTCGTGCTGCTCTTCGCCCGCTCCACCGACGCCCCCGGCCACCGGGGCGTCTCGGCCTTCCTCGTCCCCACCGACACCCCGGGCCTGACCCGGCGCACCGTCCACGGCAAGCTCGGCCTGCGCGGCCAGGCCACCGCCGAGCTGGTCCTCGAGGACGTGCGCGTTCCCGCGTCGGCCATGATGGCGCCGGAGGGCAAGGGCTTCTCGGTCGCCATGTCCGCCCTGGCCAAGGGCCGGATGTCGGTCGCGGCCGGCTGCGTCGGCATCGCCCAGGCCGCCCTGGATGCGGCCGTGCGGTACGCGGGCGAGCGCGAGCAGTTCGGGAAGGCCATCGCCGGCCACCAGCTCGTCCAGGAGCTGATCAGCGACATCGCCGTCGACGTCGACGCCGCCCGGCTGCTGACCTGGCGGGTCGCCGACCTGATCGACCGCGGGCAGCCCTTCGCCGTCGAGTCCTCCAAGGCCAAGCTGTTCGCCTCCGAGGCGGCCGTCCGCGCCGCCAACAACGCCCTTCAGGTCTTCGGCGGATACGGCTACATCGACGAGTACCCGGCGGGCAAGCTGCTGCGCGACGCCCGGGTGATGACCCTCTACGAGGGCACCAGCCAGATCCAGAAGCTCGTCATCGGGCGGGCGCTCACCGGGGTCTCGGCCTTCTGAGTACCTCCTGAGTATCCCGGCGGATGTGACGCGGCCGGCCTCCGCCGATGCTGGTGCCCATGAGCGACACTCCGGTCAAGCAGCAGAGCACGGCCGCCTTCTACGGGCAGGCCGTCGCCTCCTTCGCGGTCGCCCTGGCCGCCACCGCGATCGGCATCTTCAGCCTCCAGGCCGACGCCTGGGTCCGCGCCTTCCTCGCCATCGCCGTCCTGTACCTGGTCACCTCGGCCTTCACCCTGTCCAAGGTCATCCGCGACCGGCAGGAGGCCGGGCAGATCGTGAGCCGGGTCGAGCAGGCGCGGCTGGAGAAGCTGCTCGCCGAACACGACCCGTTCGAGAAGCTGTGACCCGGCCGGTCCCCGGCCACCCGGCCGCACCAGCAGGCTAAGCGCCCGCTCACCCTCGGCGGTATGGTGGAGCTCCTGTCACCGAGAGGGGCGAGCGAGCGATGAGTACGGCGGAGCAGACGGCGGGCGGCGAGGCGGAGCCGTGGGGCGAGGTCACCCCGGACGCGGCCCGGCGGCTGCTGGTCGCCGCCGTGGAGGCCTTCGCCGAGCGCGGCTACCACGCGACGACGACCCGCGACATCGCGGGCCGCGCCGGCATGAGCCCGGCCGCGCTCTACATCCACTACAAGACCAAGGAAGAGCTGCTCCACCGCATCAGCCGGATCGGCCACGACAAGGCGCTGGACATCCTGCGCACGGCCGCCGGGGGCGAGGGGAGCGCCGCCGAGCGGCTCGCCGACGCGGTGAGCTCCTTCGTCCGCTGGCACGCCGGGCGGCGCACCACCGCGCGCGTCGTCCAGTACGAACTGGACGCGCTCGGTCCCGAGGCCCGCGCCGAGATCCTCGCGCTGCGCCGCCGGGTCGATGCCGAGGTGCGCGGCATCATCGAGGACGGCGTGGCGGCGGGCGAGTTCGACGTGGCCGACGTCAAGGGCACCACGCTGGCCGTGCTCTCGCTCTGCATCGACGTGGCCCGCTGGTTCAACATCGAGGGCCCCCGGACGCCGGACGAGGTCGGCGCGCTCTACGCCGACCTCGTGCTGCGCATGGTGGGGGCCCGGCGCCCCGGTGCCGGGCGGGGATAGCTCAGAGGTAGTAGCGCGAGACGGACTCCGCGACGCACACCGGCTTCTCGCCGCCCTCGCGCTCCACGGTGAAGGCGAGGGTCACCTGCACCGCGTCCTTCACCTCCTCGACGGCGGAGATCGCCGCGGTGGCGCGCAGCCGCGAGCCGACCGGGACGGGGGAGGGAAAACGGACCTTGTTGGTGCCGTAGTTGACCCCCATCCGCACGCCCTCGACCCTGATCAGTTGCGGCCCGAAGAGGGGCAGCAGCGAGAGGGTGAGGTAACCGTGGGCGATGGTGGTGCCGAACGGCCCCCCGGCGGCCTTCTCCGGGTCCACGTGGATCCACTGGTGGTCGCCGGTCGCCTCCGCGAACAGGTCGATCCGCTTCTGGTCGATCTCCAGCCAGTCGGTGTGTCCCAACTGCTCGCCCACCGCCGCCTTCAGCTCGTCGACGGAGGTGAAGATCCTCGGCTCTGCCATGTCCCGGCCTCCCGCGTCACAGGGCCGTCCGCCCTGGGTCCTGGTGCTCGTGTGGTTGTCGCGCCACTAATCTAAGCGACTGCTTAGCATGGTCCGGTCATGCGGGCGGTGTCAACGGAAGGGGCGGCCGGCGGGGTCGGTAGGCTTCGAGGAGTGCCCCAGATTCCAGAGAAGATCAACGAGCTCACGGTCGGCCAGCTCGCCGCGCGCAGCGGCGCCGCCGTCTCCGCCCTGCACTTCTACGAGTCCAAGGGCCTGATCAGCAGTCGCCGCACCACGGGCAACCAGCGCCGATTCAGCCGTGACACCCTGCGCCGGGTCGCCTTCATCCGCGCCGCGCAGCGCGTCGGCATCCCGCTCGCCACGATCCGCGAGGCGCTGGCCGAGCTGCCGGAGGAGCGCACGCCCACCCGGGAGGACTGGGCCCGCCTCTCCGAAGCGTGGCGCAGCGAACTGGAGGAGCGCATCAACCAGCTCAACCGGCTGCGCGACCACCTCACCGACTGCATCGGCTGCGGCTGCCTGTCCCTGGACACCTGTGTGCTGTCCAACCCGGACGACGTCTTCGGCGAACGGATCACCGGCTCCCGCCTGATGGCGGAACAGGGCGCCGCCGCCCGCAGGCGCTGCAGGCCGCGGGCCTGAACAGCCGCGCGCCGCGCCCGGGTTCCCATCCCCGGCCGCGGGCGGCGCAGTGCTGGTGCGGCGCGGCAGGCCGGGTGCCGGCGTGCCGGGGCGTTCGAGGTCGCGGTCCCCGGGCCTGGGCGACGCGGTTGGCGGTCCGCCTGCCGCGCGCCGCGCTGTCGGTCGCGGGCGGTGCCGTGCCGGGGCGGCGCGGAGGCCGGGGTGTTCGGCGCGCGTTCCCCGGGCCCCGGGGTGATGCGGCCGGCGTCTGCCCGCCGTGCGCCGCGCCCCGGTTGGCGCCTGCGGTCGCGGGCGGTGCCGTGCCGGGGCGGCGCGGAGGCCGGGTGTCGGCGTGCGGGGTGTTCCGGGTCGCGGTCCCCGGTCCCGGTAGGACCGGTTGGTGGTCTGCCCGCCGTGCGCCGCGCCCCGGTTGGCGCCTTCCGCGCCGGGAGGCGCCGTGCCGGTGCTGCCCGGCGCGGCAGGCCGGACGCCGGCGTGCCGGGGTGTCCGGGGCCCCGGCCCGCCAGGCCACGCGGCCGGGCGGTCCGCCCGCGCCGGGTGTTCTCGTCGCGCGCCGGACGCGGGCGTGGAGCGGTGCGGCGGGGCGTCCGGGGGCGCCCGTCCGCCCGGCGCCACCCCCGTACCTGCCGGTGCGTCAGTTCCCGGTCTTCCGCGCGGCGCGCCACTCGGCCAGTCCCGCGGTGACCAGCCGCGCGTTCGACTCCGCCCGGGCGCCGTCCGGCATGAGCAGCGTGTCCTCCAGGCCGATGCGGGTCGCCAGGCCCCGCCGCCCCGCCAGCCGGAGCACCGGCCAGGCGCCGCCGTCCTCGCCGTGCAGCAACACGGGACGCCCGTGCGCGGTGCCGAGCTCAGCCAGCAGGGCCCGCGCGGACGCCTCCGCGGACGCCGGGCCGGTCTCCGTGACCTCCGCCAGCACCCGCAGCACCCTCGGCCCGAGCGCGGAGGCCGCGAAGCGGGCCGCGCCGTCCGTGCCGGACCAGATGCCGGCCTCCACACCGACGCCGCGCTCCATCAGGGCGGCGGCGAGTTCCTCGGCCCCCGGCTCGTGCCAGTTGACCGAGGCGTGGTCGGGCAGGACGGTCCAGGACCGGACGCGCGCCGGCCGCGCCGCCGGGTCCGGCTCCGCCCAGGCGCCCGTGGTCACGCCGACCGGCACCCGCACCCGGGCCCGTATCGCCTCCAGCGTCGCCGCGACCACGCGCGGTGACAGACTGTCGCTGCCGCACGGCGTCTTGGGATGGACGTGGACGTCCGTCGCACCGGCCGCCACGGCCTCGGCCGCCGACGCGGCCAGCGCCTTGGGGGACAGCGGCACCCGCACGCCGTCGGCGGCCGTCCGGGCACCGTTGAGACACACCTGCATCATGCCCCCGAGGATGCCCGATGCCACCGGCAACGGGAGCCGCGGCGGGCACCGGCGCCCGTGCCCCGGACGCACCGACGCCTCGCCGCGGGGCGCGGCACCCCCGGCGCGCCCCCCCGGGCGCCCGCGGGCCGCACCCCGGGCACGCACGCCGCCGTCCCCGGCTCAGGCCGGGACGAGCTGCCGTCCCCGCCTGGCGTCCGCCAGCGCCCCGGGCGTCAGGACGGGCCGCGGGACCAGGATGCCGCAGTCCGCGCAGACCGGCCCCGACGAGGGCTCGTGCTCCAGGCCGTACTGCCACACGAGCCGTTCGCCCGCGCAGACCGGACAGACCCGGCCCGGCTCCCGCTCCAGGGCCGCGATCAGCCGGCGCAGCACCTCGGCCAGCGGCTCACGGGGATGACGCCGCGGGTCGTCGCACCACGCCACGCCGAACCCGCCCCAGGTCATCCGGTGCCAGTCGTCCACGCTGCCCGGCCTGCGCAGCCCGTCGTGCTTCTCCTTGCGGCGGCGCTCGGCGAACTGCACCTCGTAGGCCAGCCAGACCGACCGCGCCTCCTCCAGCTCGTCCAGCGCGGCCACCAGCCGCGCCGGGTCCGGCGACCTGTCCTCCGGATCGAACCCCCAGCGGGTGCACAAATGGTCCCAGGTCGCCCTGTGCCCGTAAGGGGCGAACCGCTCAAGGCACTTGCGCAGCGAGTAGCGCCGCAGCGCCAGGTCGCACCGCGGGTCGCGGACCTGTCTTGCCAGACTCCGGAAACCGGCCATCGCCCTGCACCTCCGTCACACCTGCATCTGCGTACTCCGGTCATGCGGCGTCGTCGTACGGACGTCGCCGTAGAGACGTACCGGCACACGATCCGGCTCCATCCGATTTCCGATGGCCCCCATAAGCCGGCCCCGGTGCCCCCGCGCCGGCCGGCGCGGACCGTGTGCTGTTGTTCCGACTCCGAAAAGTGACGCGTGTTCATCTTCTATGGCGGGGATACCGGCGGTAACCTCCGGCACACCCTCGTCGGGAGGAGCTGCCATGCCACCACGCACGTCACGCACCACCCTCGACAGACTGAGAACTCCCCGCGTATTGCCCGGGTTCCTGAAGACCGCCACGATATGCGTGCTGACGGCCGGTCTCTTGTCGCCGCTTTCGCCGCCGGCGGCCGCGGACCCGGCGGACACCACGGTCACCGCGACCCCCAGCACCCCGGCGGCCGCGGCCGAGGACCACTGCGGCGGCCGGTGTTCCGACATCCTGCCGCCCGGCCAGAACGGCAACGCCACCCTCGCCCAGATCCTGCTCAACCAGGCGTTCGGCACCCAGCCCGCGCACGCCGGGGACCAGCTCGGCCCCTACGCCGAGCTCGCCACGGACTACCCGGCCCTCACCAACGACACGATCAACACCTTCTTCAACGACGCCTCGTTCGGCGTCCCCGCCGACCAGATCGCCTCCACGGTCCGTCCGGCCGGGCGCGGTGACGTGACGATCGTCCGCGACAAGAAGACGGGCGTGCCGCACATCACCGGCACCACCCGTTACGGCACCGAGTTCGGCGCCGGGTACGCCGCGGCCCAGGACCGGCTGTGGCTGATGGACGTCTTCCGTCACGTCGGGCGCGGCCGGCTGACCTCCTTCGCGGGCGGCGCCCCGGCCAACCAGGGCCTGGAGCAGCAGTTCTGGCGCAACGCCCCGTACACCGAGGCGGAGCTCCAGGCCCAGATCGACCACGCCGTCGCGGCCAACGGCGAACGCGGCAGGCAGGCCCTCGCCGACGTCCACGCCTACATCGACGGGATCAACGCCTACATCGACGCCTCCGACCGGGGCCGCTACTTCCCCGGCGAGTACGTCCTGACCGGCCACAAGGACGCCCTCACCAACGCCGGCACGATCGAGCACTTCAGACCCACCGACCTGGTCGCCCTCGCCTCGGTCATCGGCGCCCTGTTCGGCTCCGGAGGCGGCGGCGAGGTGAACAACGCGCTGTCCCTGCTGGCCGCGCAGGAGAAGTACGGCGTGGCGGAGGGCACCGAGGTGTGGGAGTCCTTCCGCCAGCGCAACGACCCCGAGGCGGTCCTCACCGTCCACGAGGGCAGCTTCCCCTACGCCACGCGGCCCGAGGACCCGCGGGGCCGGGCGCTGCCGGACGCCGGTTCGGTCGTCCCCGAGCCGCTGGTCTTCGACCGCACCGGCAGCGCGGCCACCGCCCGTGCCGACAACGCCGCGCGGGAGGCCGCCCGCGCCGCCACCGGGCCGGCCCGGCGCGGCATGTCCAACGCCCTCGTCGTCAGCGGCAAGCACACCGCGAGCGGCCACCCGATCGCCGTGTTCGGCCCGCAGACCGGCTACTTCGCCCCCCAGTTGCTCATGCTCCAGGAGATCCAGGGCCCCGGGCTCAGCGCCCGCGGCGCCTCCTTCGCGGGGCTGAGCATGTACGTCGAACTCGGCCGCGGCCAGGACTACGCGTGGAGCGCCACCACCTCCGGGCAGGACGTCATCGACACCTACGCCGTCGAACTCTGCCAGGACGACCACCACTACCTGTACCGCGGCGTCTGCACGCCGATGGAGAAGGTCGAGCAGAAGAACGCCTGGAAGCCGACCGTCGCCGACGGCACCGCGGCCGGCTCCTACACGATGCGGGCCTGGCGCACCAAGTACGGGCCGGTGGAGTCCCGCGCCACGGTCGGCGGCAGGAAGGTCGCCTACACCACCCTGCGCTCGTCCTTCCTGCACGAGGTCGACTCCATCATCGGCTTCCAGATGCTCAACGACCCCGGCTTCCTGACCGGCCCCGACGCCTTCCAGAGCGCGGCGCGGCACATCAACTACACCTTCAACTGGTTCTACGCCGACGCCGAGCACACCGCGTACTACAACAGCGGCGACAACCCGGTGCGCGCCCCCGGCGTCGACGCCGACTTCCCGGTGCGGGCCGCCCCGGAGTTCGAGTGGCGCGACTGGGACCCGGCGACGAACGAGGCCCGGTACACACCGGCTACCGCCCACCCCCACTCCCGCGACCAGGACTACTACGTCTCCTGGAACAACAAGGTGGCCAGGGACTACACGGCCGCGCCCTGGGGCAACGGCTCCGTCCACCGCGGCGACCTGCTCGACGACCGGGTGCGCGAGCTGGTCGCCGGGGGCGGGGTGACCCGGGCCGCGCTGGTCAAGGCGATGGCGGACGCGGGAGTTGCCGACCTGCGGGCGGAGCGGGTCCTGCCGAAGCTGCTGAAGGTGATCGGCGCCGCGCCGGTGGCCGACCCGGCCGCTTCGGCGGCCGTCGACAAGCTGCGCGCGTGGGTGGCCTCCGGCGCCAAGCGCGCGGAGACGGCGGCCGGTTCGAGGAAGTACGGCCACGCCGACGCCGTCCGCATCCTGGACGCCTGGTGGCCGCTGCTGGTGAAGGCCGAGTTCCAGCCCGGCCTCGGCAGCGGACTGTACACCGCCTTCACCCGCAACCTCCCCGTCGACGAGTCCCCGTCCGCCGCGCACGGCCCGACCGGCGCGCACGCCGGCAGCGCCTTCCAGTACGGCTGGTGGAGCCATGTCGACAAGGACGTCCGGGCGGTGCTCGGCGAGCCGGTGCGCGGACCGCTGGCCCGCGCGTACTGCGGCGGCGGCGACCCCGCCGCCTGCCGGGACGTCCTGCTCACCACCCTGAAGGAGGCGGCGGCCAGGACGCCCGCCCAGGTCTACCCCGGCGACGAGCACTGCGCCGCGGGCGACCAGTGGTGCGCCGACTCGATCGTCCACCGCACCCTGGGCGGCATCAAGCACGGGGGGATCGGCTGGCAGAACCGGCCGACCTACCAGCAGGTCGTCGAGTTCACGTCCCACCGCTGACGGCGCCCGGGCGGGCACCGGAACCCCGGTGCCCGCCCGGCAGTGCCCTCACCGGTACAGCAGGTACCGCGCGCGCGTGCGCCGGAACGCCGCCAGCTCCTCCTGCCAGGCGGCCACCACCGCGTCGGTGCCGGCCCCCGCGTCGATCATCGTCCGCACCCGCGCGGAACCGGTGAGCTTGTCGATCCAGTGGTCGGGCCGCCAGGCGAAGCCGCTCCACACCCGCCGGGCGGTCACCAGCAGCGCGATCCCGGTGCGCACGGGGTCGAACGCCGCCCGGTCGTGCACGTGGAGCTGCACACCCCCGACGGTCCGGCCCTGGAACTTGGAGAAGGTGGGCGTGAAGTACGCCTCCCGCAGGCGCACCCCGGGCAGCTCCTCCGCGCCGGCCGCCGCCGCCCACCGCCCGTCGATCCCCTCCGCGCCCAGCAGTTCGAACGGCCGGGTCGTGCCGCGCCCCTCGGACAGGTTCGTGCCCTCGAACAGACAGGTGCCCGGGTACACCAGCGCGGTGTCGGGCGTCGGCATGTTCGGGCTCGGCGGCACCCAGGGCAGCCCGGAGGCGTCGTAGAAGTCCGACCGCCGCCACCCCGACATCCGCACGGTCTCCAGCGGCACCGGCGCCGTGAGGAACTCCCCGTTGAACAGCCGCGCCAGCTCCGCCACCGTCATGCCGTGCGCCTGGGCGATCGGCCGGCGCCCCACGAAGGTCGCGAACTCCTCGTGCAGCACCGGGCCCAGCGCCGCCCGTCCGGTCACCGGGTTGGGCCGGTCCAGGACGACGAACCGCCTGCCCGCGAGCCGCGCCGCCTCCATGCAGTCGTACAGGGTCCAGATGTAGGTGTAGAAGCGGGCACCGACGTCCTGGATGTCGAAGACGACCGTGTCCACGCCGGAGGCGGTGAACACGTCCGCGAGCGGCTGCCCGCTCTTGAGGTAGGTGTCGTAGACCGGCAGGCCGGTCGCCGGGTCGTCGTACCGGCCCTCGGAGCCGCCCGCCTGCGCGGTCCCGCGGAAGCCGTGCTCGGGCCCGAAGACGGCGACCAGGTCCACGCGGTCGTCGGCGTGCATCACGTCGACGATGTGCCGCACGTCCCGGGTGATGCCGGTCGGGTTGGTGACCACGCCGACGCGCTGCCCCTCGAGCAGGGCGTAGCCGTCGGCGGCCAGCCGCTCGAAGCCGGTGCGCAGCCGCCCGCCGCGCAGGGGGGCCGCCTGGGCGGTGCCGGTGCCGGCCGCGGCCGCGGCCGTGGTGGCGAGCAGGGTCCGTCTGGACAGCTTCATGCGGTACCTCCGGTGAGCGCGGCGGCGGCTGACATGCCCACGCACGCTAGCGCCCGGCCCGGCGGTGCGGAACGAGCCCGACGCGGAACACCCCTTCCCCCGTACATACCGACTGGTTAGTCTGGCGCTCCAGCAGAGCCGATGGTTCGCGTCACGTCACGTCGCGTCGCGTCGAAGGAGACCGATGGTGGAAGCCGTGCAGGATGCCGGAGTGGTCGTCACCGGAGCGGGAGGCGGCATCGGGGCCGCGCTGGCCCGCCGCTTCGCCGCCGAGGGCGCCCGGGTCGTCGTCAACGACCTCGACCCGGACAAGGCGAAGGCCGTCGCCGACGAGATCGGCGGGACACCGGTGCCCGGCGACGCCTCGGCCATCGTCGACGAGGCCCGCGCCGCGCTCGGCGGCACGGTCGACGTCTACTGCGCCAACGCCGGCGTCGCCTCCGGCGGGTCGGAGTCGGCGGACGAGGCCGTCTGGGCGCTGGCCTGGGACGTCAACGTCATGGCCCATGTCCGCGCGGCCCATCTGCTGCTCCCGGACTGGCTGGCGCGCGGCGACGGCAGGTTCGTCTCCACCGTCTCGGCCGCCGGGCTGCTCACCATGATCGGCGCCGCCCCGTACAGCGTCACCAAGCACGGCGCCTACGCCTTCGCCGAGTGGCTGTCGCTGACGTACCGCCACCGCGGGGTGAAGGTGCACGCCATCTGCCCCCAGGGCGTGCGCACCGACATGCTCACCGCCAGCGGCAGCGCCGGCGACCTGGTGCTGCGCCCCACCGCCATCGAGCCGGAGGACGTGGCGCAGGCCCTCTTCCAGGGCATCGAGGACGACCGCTTCCTGATCCTGCCGCACCCCGAGGTCGCCGAGTACTACCGGGCCCGGGCCGCCGAGCCCGACCGCTGGCTGCGCGGCATGAACCGGCTCCAGCAGCAGTGGGAGGCGACGGCCCGATGACCGCCTCCCGCTACGCGGCCAAGCCCTGGCTCGCCCTGCTCACCGACGCCCAGAAGGCCCCGGTCAGCCCGGCCGGCTCGCTCGTGCACGCCCTGCGCCGGGCCGTCGCCGAGGCTCCCGACCGCACCTGCCTGGCCTACTTCGACGGCCGCCTGACCTACCGCGAGGTGGACGAGCTGAGCGATTCGGTCGCCGGGTACCTCGCCGCCCGTGGTCTGGAGCGCGGCGACCGGGTCGCGGTCCTGCTGCAGAACTCCCCGCACTTCGTGCTGGCCGTGCTCGGCGCCTGGAAGGCGGGCGCGGTCGTGATCCCCGTCAACCCGATGTACAAGTCGGGGGAGGTGGACCACGTCCTGCGGGACGGCGAGGCCACGGCGCTGGTCTGCTCCGACCGGGCCTGGGAGTCGTACCTGCGCGACACGGCCGCCGGCACGCCGGTGCGGATCGTGCTCACCGCCTGCGAGCTGGACTTCCAGACGCGGGACGACGCGCGCGTGCTGACCTTCGAGCGGCTCCCGCAGGCGGCCGACGCCGACGACCTGACGGCCGTCGCGGGCGCGGGCCGTCCCGCCCCCGGGGACCGCGCGCCGGACCCCGGCGACATCGCCCTCATCAGCTACACCTCCGGCACCAGCGGCACGCCCAAGGGCGCCACCAACACCCACCGCAACATCATGTACAACGCCGAGCGGCAGCGGACCGGGCTCGGCCTGCCCGAGGCCCCGGTCTACTTCGCCCTCGCGCCCCTGTTCCACATCACCGGCATGGTCTGCCAGTTCGCCGCCTGCCTGAACAGCACCGGCACCCTCGCCCTCGCCTACCGGTTCGAGGCCGGTGTGGTGCTGGACGCCTTCGCCGAGCACCGCCCGCACTACACCGTCGGCCCCTCCACCGCCTTCATGGCGCTGGCCGCCCACCCCGCCGTCACCCGCGAGCACTTCGCGTCCTTCGCCACCCTCTCCTCCGGCGGCGCCCCGCTGCCGCCCGCCCTGGTGGAGAAGTTCCGGGCCGGTTTCGGGCCGTACATCCACAACGGCTACGGCCTCACCGAGTGCACCGCCCCCTGCGCCTCCGTCCCGCCCCACCTGCAGGCCCCGGTCGACCCGGCGTCGGGGACCCTCGCCGTGGGCCTGCCCGGCCCGGAGACCGTCGTACGGATCGTCGACGACCAGGGCGAGGAGGTGCCCTTCGGCGAGCAGGGCGAGATCGTCGTCAGCGGGCCGCAGGTCGTGCCCGGCTACTGGCGCCGCCCCGACGCCACCGCCGAGACCTTCCCCGGCGGCGAGCTGCGCACAGGCGACATCGGTTTCATGGACGACAGCGGCTGGCTGTACGTGGTCGACCGCAAGAAGGACATGATCAACGCCTCCGGCTTCAAGGTCTGGCCGCGCGAGGTCGAGGACGTGCTGTACACCCACCCGGCGGTGCGCGAGGCCGCGGTGGTCGGGGTGCCCGACGGCTACCGGGGCGAGACCGTCAAGGCGTACATCAGCCTGCGCCCGGGCGCCGAGACGGACCCCGGCGAGCTCGCCGCCTACTGCAGGGAAAAACTGGCCGCGTACAAGTATCCGCGCCAGGTGGAGATCCTGCCCGACCTGCCGAAGACGGCGAGTGGGAAGATCCTCCGTCGGGAACTGCGTTCCCGGTCGCACGGCAACTAGCAGCACAACGGACGGAAAGGCAGGTGGCGGCAGTGCCCAGGACGACGGACGGTGACGGGACACCTGTGCCGCAGCGGCTCCTGGCCGCCGCCACCCGGCTCTTCGCCGAGCAGGGCTACGACCGCACCTCCGTGCAGGAGATCGTGGAGGCGGCGGGCGTCACCAAGGGGGCGCTCTACCACTACTTCGGCTCCAAGGACGACCTCCTGCACGAGGTGTACGCGCGCGTGCTGCGTCTCCAGCAGGAACGCCTGGACACCTTCGCCGACGCCGACGAGCCGGTGGAGAAGCGGCTGCGGGACGCGGCGGCCGACGTCGTCGTCACCACGATCGAGAACCTCGACGACGCGTCGATCTTCTTCCGCTCCATGCACCACCTGAGCCCCGAGAAGAACAAGCAGGTGCGCGCCGAGCGCCGCCGCTACCACGAGCGCTTCCGCGCCCTGGTCGAGGAGGGCCAGCGGGCCGGCGTCTTCTCCACGGCGACCCCCGCCGACCTCGTGGTGGACTACCACTTCGGCTCCGTCCACCACCTGTCGACCTGGTACCGCCCCGACGGCCCGCTCACCCCTCGTGAGGTCGCCGACCACCTGGCGGATCTGCTGCTGCGGGCGCTGCGCCCGTGAGGTGGGCGAGCAGGGCCGCGGCCGCGGGATTGCGCGGCCGCGGCCCGCGCCCGGCCAGCACGACCGTACGGGCCGGGTCCGGCTGCCGGATCCTCACGCACGGCAGCCCCGCCCGCTCGCCGATCCGCCGCGGCACGAACGCCACCCCGATCCCGGCGCGCACCAGCTCCACCAGCAGCCCGATCTGGGTGACGTCGCAGGTGATCCGGCGCTCCAGGCGGCAGTGGGCGGCCAGCCGCCGTACCGCCGTCTCCAGGCCGGTGCCCGCCCGGAAGTCGACGAACGGCTCCTCGGCGAGATCCCTGAGCAGTGCCCGCCCGGCCCGCGCCAGCGGGTGGCCCGGCGCGGTGATCAGCACCAGCTCCTCGTGCCAGGTGGCGTACGCGGTCAGGCCCTCGGGCAGCTCCCGCGCGTCCGGCGCGAGATAGGCCAGGTCCAGCTCGCCCGCGCGCAGCTCCTCGGTCAGCTCGCCGACCGGCGCGTCCCGCACGGAGACCTGGACACCGGGGAACCGGCGGTGGAAGGCGGCCAGCTCGCCGGGCAGGTCCACACAGGTCAGCGTCTGGATGGTGCCGATGGAGACGCGGCCCGCGGCCAGGTTCGCCACGTCCGCGACCGCGTCCCGCGCGGCCTGCGCCCCGGCCAGCAGCGCCCGGGCCTGCGGCAGCAGCGCGCGGCCCGCCTGCGTGAGGACCACCCGGCGGCCGGTGCGGTCGAACAGATCGGCGCCCAGCTCGCGCTCCAGATTCCGGATCGAGGTGCTGAGCGCCGACTGGGCGATGAGTTCGGCGCGGGCGGCGGCGGTGAAGCCGCCCTCGGTGACGACCGCCATGAAGTGGCGGAGCTGGCGCAACTCCATCCATCTATCTTAGAGATGGGAACCAGCGAAACCATCTGTTGGACCGCTGGAGGGGGTGCGGGCCAGGCTGGAGCCATGAACCGCAGACCACCGCGTGTGCGCACCAGACCGCCGCTCCGGCTCCGCCTCGTCGCCTTCCTGCGCGCCCTGGCCCGCGCGGACCACCACTACTCGGGGGGTTACTAGCGCAGGCCCACGAGGCGGGCCGCGACGGGCGGCTACGGCAGGTACGTCCGCAGCTCCCGCCGTGCCAGCGACCGCTGGTGCACCTCGTCCGGGCCGTCGGCGAGCATCAGGGTGCGGGCTCCGGCGTACAGCTCGGCCAGCGGGAAGTCCTGGCTCACGCCGCCCGCGCCGTGCAACTGGATCGCCCGGTCCAGGATGCCGACCACCGTGCGCGGTGTGGCGATCTTGATGGCCTGGATCTCGGTGTGGGCGCCCTTGTTGCCGACGGTGTCCATCATCCAGGCCGTCTTCAGGACCAGCAGGCGCAGTTGCTCGACCGCCACCCGCGCGTCGGCGATCCAGTTGTGCACCACCCCCTGCTGCGCCAGCGCCTTGCCGAACGCCGTGCGCGACACCGCCCGCCTGCACATCAGCTCGATCGCCCGCTCGGCCATGCCGATCAGCCGCATGCAGTGGTGGATGCGGCCGGGGCCGAGCCGGGCCTGGGCGATGGCGAAGCCGCCGCCCTCCTCGCCGATCAGGTTCGACACCGGCACGCGCGCGTGGTCGAAGACGACCTCGGCGTGGCCGCCGTGCCAGTGGTCCTCGTAGCCGAAGACCTGCATCGCGCGCTTGACGGTGACGCCGGGGGTGTCGCGCGGGACCAGGACCATGGACTGCTGGCGGCGGATGTCGGCCCCGTCCGGGTCCGTCTTCCCCATCACGATGAAGATCTTGCAGTCCGGGTTCATCGCCCCGGAGATGTACCACTTGCGGCCGGTGACGACGTACTCGTCGCCGTCCCGCTCGATGCGCGTGGTGATGTTCGTGGCGTCGGAGGAGGCCACGTCCGGCTCGGTCATCGCGAACGCGGAACGGATCTCGCCGTTCAGCAGCGGCCCGAGCCACTGCTTCTGCTGCCGCTCGTCGCCGAACTGGGCGAGCACCTCCATGTTGCCGGTGTCCGGCGCGGCGCAGTTGGTGGCCGTCGGCGCGAGCTGCGGACTGCGGCCGGTGATCTCCGCGAGCGGCGCGTACTGGAGGTTGGTGAGGCCGGCGCCGTGCTCGGCGTCGGGCAGGAAGAGGTTCCACAGGCCCTGGCGGCGCGCCTCGGCCTTCAGCTCCTCGACGACCGGCGGGGTGTCCCACGGCGACGCCAGCCGCGCCCGCTGCTCGTGGGCGACGGCCTCGGCCGGATACACGTACTCGTCCATGAAGGCGAGGAGCCTGGCGCGCAGTTCCTCGGTGCGCGCGTCGAACGCGAAGTCCATGCCGATCAGCCCTCCTGGGAGCCTTCGTGAAGAGTGGTCAGTCCGTGCTCGATGAAGACCGGGACGAGGTCGCCGATGCGGTCGAAGCCGCGGCCCACCGTCTGGCCCCGTGTGTAGCGGTAGTGGATGCCCTCCAGGATCACGGCGAGCTTGAACCAGGCGAACGCCGTGTACCAGGAGACGGCCGAGACGTCCCGCCCCGAGCGGGCGGCGTACCGCTCGATCAGTTCCGCGGGGGCCGGGTGCCCGGGGGCCTCGGCGGTGGTCGAGACGGGCGAGCCGGGCAGGCCGAGCGGCGCGCTGTACATCACCAGCAGGCCCAGGTCGGTCAGCGGGTCGCCGAGCGTGGACATCTCCCAGTCGAGGACCGCCGCGATCCGGTCGTCCGCGCCGATCAGCACGTTGTCCAGCCGGTAGTCGCCGTGCACCACGGCCGGGGCGGGGGAGCGGGGCAGCTCCCGGCCCAGCGTGGCGTGCAGCTCGTCGATGCCCGGCAGGTCGCGGGTGCGGGAGGCGGCCAGCTGCTTGGCCCAGCGGCGGAGCTGCCGGTCCAGGAAGCCCTCCGGCCGGCCGAAGTCCTCCAGGCCCACCTCGGCCGGGTCCACGGCGTGCAGCTCGACGAGGGTGTCGACCAGGTTCAGCACGGTGCCCCGGGTGCGGCCGGGGCCCAGCGGGGCGAGCTGGTCCGCCGTGCGGTACGGCGTGCCCTCGACGAACTCCATGACGTAGAAGGGCGCCCCGAGCACCTCCTCGTCCTCGCACAGCAGCACCGGGCGCGGCACCGGCACGTCCGTCGGGTGCAGGGCGCTGATCACCCGGTGCTCGCGCCTCATGTCGTGCGCGGTGGCCAGCACATGGCCGAGCGGCGGGCGCCGCACCACCCACTGCGCCGTGCCGTCGGAGACCGCGTACGTCAGGTTGGAGCGCCCGCCCTCGATCAGCCGGCCGGACAGCGGGCCGCTCACCAGGCCGGGACGCTCGCGGTCGAGCAGGCCGCGCAGCCGGTCGAGGTCGAGTCCGGGCGGGTGGTCGGGGCTCATCGGCGCTCCTACGGGTCCTGCGGTGCCTGAGGGCGGACGGACAGTACCCGCTCATGATGCCGACCGGTCGGTATGCCGTCCAGTCCCCGGACGGAACGTGATCGGCGCCACGACAGGACGGCGGCTCCCCCGCCGGGTGGCGGGGGAGCCGCGCGGTGGTCGCTCCGGACCGGGAAGGGGTACGGGAGGGTGACACCCGGTCCGGCGGGGACGGGGGCCGGTGGCCCCGTCCCGGTGGGCTCAGTGGTCGTCCCAGTGGCCCTCGTGCAGGGCGTGGCGGTGGCCGTCGTGCAGATAGTCGACGTGGTCGCCGTGGCGCACGCCCGCGTGCCCGCAGTTCTCGCCGTGCTGGTGGTCGTGGCCCTGGTGGGAGGTGTGTCCCGCGGGCTCGCACTCGTCCCAGTGCCCGGCGTGCTCGCGGTGCAGGTGGCCGTCGTGCGCGTAGTCGGTGTGGTCGCCGTGGGGCACCGGCGCGTGCCCGCAGTCCCGGCCGTGGACGTGCGTGTGGGCGGTGTGCTCCTGATGGGCGGTGGTCATGGTCTTCACCTCCGGGGCTGCGGAGCGGAAGGGCGGTTCGCGGGCGGGAGGGCGACACGCGAACGGCGTACATCGGGTCATTTGGGTTGCGTGGCGCCCGGGTACCCCGGAGGGTCTGAACCATGAAGGCGATCAGCTACGCGCGGTACGGCGGCCCCGAGGTCCTGGAGTACGGCGAGGTGCGAGAACCCAGGGTCGGGCCCGACTCGGTGCTGGTGCGGGTACGGGCGGCGGCCGTCAACCCGGTGGACTGGAAGTGCCGGGAGGGCTACCTCGACGCCGTCCTGGAGCCCGTCTTCCCGGTGGTGCCCGGGTGGGACGTCTCCGGGGTCGTGGTGCGGCCCGGCGCCGCCGTCCCGGAGTTCCGGGAGGGGGACGAGGTCATCGGGTACGTCCGGGAGGACTTCCTGTCCCGGGGCACCCTCGCCGAGTACGTCGCGGCCCCCGTGCGCACCCTCGCGCGCAAGCCGCGCAACCTGTCCTTCGAGGAGGCGGCCGGGCTGCCGCTGGCGGGGCTGACCGCCTACCAGGTGCTCTACCGGGCCCTGGCGGTCAGACGGGGCGAGACGCTCCTGGTGCACGCCGCGGCGGGCGGGGTCGGATCGATCGCCGTCCAGTTGGGGCGGTACCTGGGGGCCCGGGTCATCGGCACGGCGAGCGAACGCAACCACGACTTCGTGCGGTCCCTGGGCGGGGAGCCGGTGACGTACGGGGAGGGACTGGCCGAGCGGGTGCGGGGGCTGGCGCCCGAGGGCGTGGACGCGGTGTTCGACACGGTGGGCGGCGACGCCCTGCGGACGTCGGCGAACCTGCTGGCCCCCGAGGGGCGGCTGGCGTCGGTCGCCGACGGCGACGTCGTCGAGTACGGCGGGCGGTACTGCTTCGTGCGCCCCGACGCCGAGGACCTGCTGCGGCTGTCCGAGCTGGCGGAGCAGGGGGTGGTGAGCGTGCACGTGTCGGAAACGTTCCCGCTGGAGCGGGCCGCGGACGCCCATCGGCGCAACCAGGAGGGGCGGACCCGGGGGAAGATCGTCGTGACCGTGGCCGGCGACGACGGGCCGCCGGGATAGCCCGCGGACGGCCGGGGCGGCGGGGGCGCCGCGCCGGGTCAGAGCACGAGGACCGCCCCGCAGACGGCCATCGCCGCCGTGCCCAGGGCCGCGGCGATGGCGTACGCCGGGGGGAGCGCCGCAGGGCTCCCGGCCGCCGCGAGGGCGCGGATGCGCCGGTGGGCGAGGACGAGGAGGGCCGTCCACAGCACACCGCACACGGCCGCGGCGGCGACCGCGGCGGGCGAGGCGCCGGTGTGCAGCGCGGCCCGGACGGCGAGCACGGCGGCCACGGTGGCCGACAGGGTCGTGCGGCGCCAGGCGAGATGGGTGCGCTCGGGCTGGAGCCCGGGGTCGCGGTCCGGCGCGGCCGGGCGGCTCATCCCTCCCACCCCAGGAGGACCACGGCGACCATGGCGAGGGCGACGACGGCGATCACGACGCCGAGCAGGGCCGGGAACCGGGAGACCGGAAGGTCCTCGCCCCGGCGCATCGCCCGTTCGCAGCGCACCCAGTGGTTCACCGCGCGCAGCGCGCACAGCGCCCCGGCGGCGAGCAGCGCCAGGGCGAGGCCGACGCGCCAGCCCCAGCGCAGGTCCGGCAGGAACTGGTCGACGGCGAAACCGCCCCCGACCAGCGCGAGCGCGGTGCGCAGCCAGGCCAGGAAGGTGCGCTCGTTCGCCAGCGAGAAGCGGTAGTCGGGCGTGCTGCCCTCGCGGCGGATCCTGGCGGGCGCGAACCACAGCCGGACGGTCCGTGCGAATTCGATCACGCCGTCGAGCCTATCGGCCGGCCGTGCGGCCGGTCCCGCCGCCGGGCGGCACGGGCGGCGCCCGGACCGGCCACCGTCACCCCCGGAACGCCCGCAGCCGCTCGTACGCCGCCAGCCCGTCCGGCACCCACTCCCACTCCCCGAGCCGCCGCGCCACCTCTTCCTCGGGGAGGAAGCCGTACCACGCCACCTCCTCGGCCTGCGGCCGCACCGGCAGCTCGCAGCGGACCTCGTACACCGCCGACCACCAGGAGCGGCCGGCGCCGTCGTCGTACAGGAAGGTGAACAGGTGCCGCGGCCGCGGCAGCCCGGTCACGCCCAGCTCCTCCTCGGCCTCGCGCAGGGCCGCGTCGTCGTAGGACTCGCCCGCGCCGACCACACCGCCGACGAACATGTCGTGGAGGGAGGGGAAGACCAGCTTGGTCGCGGTGCGGCGGTGGACGAAGACGCGGCCCCCGGCGTCCCGGGCCAGCACGAAGACGCAGCGGTGGCGCAGGCCCCGCGCGTACACCTCGCCGCGCGGGGCCTGCCCGACGACCCGGTCGTTCTCGTCGACGATGTCGAGGATCTCGTCAGCAGCGCTCATGGCGCCATCCAAGCACCGGGCCCGCCGGGGCGGTCAGCGCGGCTGGAGGTCCCGCGCCGGCGGCCGGTGCGCCGTGCCCCGCGGCATCGCCGGGTGCAGGCCCAGCAGGACGATGCCCGCCACCACGGCCGTCAGCCCGCACGCCTCCCAGGCCAGCGCCCCCGCGTCGGTGCGCAGCCGGTCGCCGAGGAAGCCCACGCCGCAGGCGATCCCGGCCAGCGGCTGGGCCGCGGTCAGGGCGGGCAGCGACATCCGCAGGGGAGCCGTCTCGAACGCGCTCTGCACGAGGATCAGCGCGGTGACGCCGATGAGCAGGACGGCGTACGGCTGCCAGGCGGTCAGCAGATGGGCCAGGCCGCCCGCGGAGAAGCGTTCGCCGCTGATCCGGGTGAGGGCGTCCTGGACGCCGTAGAGCAGACCGGCGGCCAGCCCCAGCAGGACCGGGGCGGAGCTGAGGCGGGCGCGCCTGGCGTACGCCGTGAGCAGCAGGGCGGACCCGGTCATCAGGCCGATGATCAGCCAGTGCCGCAGCGGATCGGAGATCGCCGCGCCGCCGCGCGGCTGGCCCGCCACCACGAACGCGGTCACGCCGCCCGCGAGCAGCGCGAGACCGGCCCAGCCCTGCCGGCCCAGCGGCCGCCCGGTCTGCCTGCGGGAGAGGGCCAGCGCGAACAGCAGGTTCGTCGCCAGCAGCGGTTCCACCAGCGACAGCTCCCCCCGGCCCAGGGCGACCGCGCCCAGCGCCATGCCGGCCACCACCAGCCCCGTACCGCCCAGCCAGCGCGGCACCCGCACGAGGTCCAGCAGCAGGCGGGGCGAGAGGAAGTCGCCGAGCGGGGCCCGCTGGGCCGCGTTCTGCTGGAGGACGAAACCGAGGCCCATGCAGCACGCGGCGCTCACCGCGAGGACCAGAACCAGAACCGACACGCTGCGTACCTCGATGATCGGGCCGGGCGGTGGGGCGGGAGCGCCGGCGGGGTCCCAGGGGTGCCCGGTCTGCCGTGGGAGCGCCCGGGGCGGCCGGGCGGCCGGCGCGGAGACGCCGGCGATGCGGCGTGACCGTAGTGCCATGGTGCGGGGGCGGGGTGCACGGCGCCATGGCGTGGACCACAACGGGTGGGGGCGGGGCGCGAGCCGCGCCACAAGTACCCCTGGCGTCACGGTAGTTGAAGCGTGTAACGCCAGCTGAAGCCCTTGACGCGAAGTGTTGGCTCCCGGTTTGCTGTGCGTGATCGGTTCATGGCGGTCCGGCAGCCGACGGCCCCAGAGTGCGCGTGAGGAAGTCCCGCGGTGCCCCCACCCCCGCCTCCTTTAGGCCGTGGTCGCAGACGCGCGGCCCAGCTCTTCGACGAGGCTCTCGACGACAGCGAGCTCGTCGCCGCCCGCACCGCGCTCACCCAGGGGCGATGGCAGTCCGCCCGGACCCTGCTCGCCCGGACCGGTGACGAGTGGGACCGGCGCGGGCACCGGGTGACCGTCCTGGCCGCGGAGCCCTACTGTGCCGCCTGGACCCGCGAGTGGCTGCTGGCCGAGCCCGAGTCCGCCGACGCCTCGGTCCTGCTGGCGGTGGCCCTGGTGCGGCGCGCGCTGCGCGGCAAGGAGACCCCGCAGGACGCCCGGGAGGCGTGCCGGAGCGCCGCCGAGCGGGCCCCCGCCGATCCGACGCCCTGGCTGGGGCTGCTGATGCTGGCCCGCGAGCGGGGGCCGGAACGCGATGTCGTGCGGCTGTTCGAGGAGGTCCGCGCGCGGTACGCCGACCACCACCACGCCCATCACCTGATGGTCGCCTGGCTGGCCGAGCGCCGCGCCGGCGCCGGGCCGGACCCGCTGCACGAGGTCTACGACTTCGCCGCCTGGGCCGCCGAGCAGGCCCCCGCCGACTCCCCGCTGGCGATCCTGCCGGTGATCGCGCACGCCGAGCGCTACCGCGCGCTGGCCGCCGCCGGACTCGCGCCCCCCGACCCGGCGGCCTCGGGGCACTGGGCCGGCCGCCGGGCCCGGCTGGTGATGAAGGCCGCCTTCGACTGGTGGCTGGAATGGGAGCAGGAGGGCCACCCGCGCAGGCTGATCGACCTCAACTTCCTGGCGCACGCCAAGGTCTGCGAGGGGCGGTCCGCCGAGGCCGCCGCCCTGTTCCACCGGATCGGCGACCACGTCACGCCCCAGCCGTGGTCGTACCCGGGCCGCGACGCCCGCACCGCCTTCCGTGCCGCCCGCGCCAGCGCGCTCGGCACGGCCTGACCCCCCGCATCCCACAGAAGGACGGTCCGACGATGACCACGGGCAGTACCCGCACGAGCCGGTCCCCCGGCTCCGGCATCAGCACCTTCAAAGGACAGGAACGGGCGCTGCGCGCCGGCCGCCTCGGCACCGGGGGGCTGCTGCTCTCCGTCCTCGCGGCCACCGGCCCCCTCATGGTGGTCGCGGGTGTCATGCCCACCACATACGCGGTGATGGGCATCGTCGGCCAGCCGCTGCTCTTCGTCCTGCTGGGTGTGGTGCTGGTCCTGTTCAGCGTGGGCTACGCCGAGATGAGCCGGCACGTGCACAACGCCGGTGCCTTCTACGCGTACATCTCCCGCGGGCTCGGCGGCACCGCCGGGGCGAGCGCGGCGCTGGTGGCACTGGTCGCCTACAACGCCCTCCAGGTCGGCATCTACGGCATCCTCGGCTTCGAGGTCTCCGGGCTCCTGGCCACCTACGCCGACGTCGAGGTCGCCTGGTGGATACCGGCGCTGCTGACCGTGCTGGCCGTCGGCGCGCTGGGCTGGCTGAAGATCGACGTCAACGCGCGCGTCCTCGGCGTCCTGCTGCTCGTCGAGGTCGTCCTCGTCGTCCTCTTCGACATCGCCGCCGTGGCCGACCCCGGAGCCGAGGGGCTGTCGTTGCAGGCGTTCGACCCGCAGACGCTGTCGGGAGCGGGGGTGGGCACCGCGCTGTGCTTCTGCATCGCCGCCTTCCTCGGCTTCGAGCAGGCCCCCGTGTACGCCGAGGAGACCAGCCGCCCCCACGTCCTGGTGCCGCGCGTGATGTTCCTCGCCGTGGCGGGGGTGGCCGTCTTCTTCGCGCTCAGCAGCTGGGCGCTGAGCGTGGCCGCCGGACCCTCCCGGATCGTCGGCACCGCGCGGGAGCAGAGCGCCGGGCTGCTGTTCTTCCTCACCGAGTCCCGGCTCGGCGCCACCTTCACCGACGTCCTGCACGTGCTGTTCGTCACCGGGATGTTCGCGGCGCTGCTCAGCTTCCACAACGTCGTCGCGCGGTACGCCTTCGCCATGGGCCGCGAGGGCCTGCTGCCCGCCGCCTTCGGCCGGACCACCGGCGGCAGCGGCGCCCCCGGCACCGGTTCGCTGCTCCAGACGGCCGTCTCCGCCCTCGTCGTGACCGGCTTCGCGCTCGCCGACGACAAGCCGGCCGGCGACCCCACCGCGCCCGTCCTGCACCTGTTCACCTGGGGCGGCAACATCGGCGCCCTCGGGGTGATCGTGCTGATGGCGGCGGCCTCCGTGTCGGTCGTGGTCTTCTTCGCCCGCCGCGGCGCCGCCCGGGCGCAGGCCGTGAGGATCGTGACCTCCTCGCTGGCGGGCGTCGCCCTGCTGGTGATCGCCGGCTACACCGTCAAGGACTTCGACGTGCTGGTCGGCGCCGGCCCCGGCTCGTCCCTGAGCTGGGCGCTGCCCGGCATCATCGGCCTGGCCGTCCTGGCCGGCCTGGTCCAGGGCCTGGTCCTGCGCGCCCGCGCCCCCGAGCGGCACGCCCGCATCGGGCTCGGCAACGAGGCGTTCCAGATGGAGAAGGCGGCCCGGACGGACCCCTGAGGCGCGCGCCCGGAGGAAGCGGGTCACCCCGGCGGCGGAAGGGGGAGCCCGCGCGAACGCCCCCGCCTCCCCGTGACGGCGGTCACGGGGAGGCGGGGGCGGGCGGCCGGTCCCTAGATGATCAGGGACAGCAGCAGGACCAGGGCCCCGGCGACCACGGAGATGATCGTCTCCATCAGCGACCAGGTCTTGACGGTCTGGCCCACGTTCAGGCCGAAGTACTCCTTCACCAGCCAGAAACCGGCGTCGTTGACATGGCTGAAGAACAGCGAGCCGGCACCGATCGCCAGCACCAGCAGGGCGGCGTGCGTGGTGGACATGTCGGCGGCCAGCGGGGCGACCAGACCGGCCGCCGAGACGGTGGCCACGGTCGCCGAACCGGTGGCGAGCCGGATCGCCACCGCGATCAGCCAGGCCAGCAGCAGCGCCGGGATCGACCAGTCGTCGGAGATCTCCAGGATCATCCGGCCCACGCCGGAGTCGACGAGCGTCTGCTTGAAGCCGCCGCCCGCGCCGACGATCAGCAGGACGCCGGCGATGGGGGCGAGCCCCTTCTCGACGAGCTGCGACAGGCGCTCCTTGCTGAACCCGGCGGGCATGCCCAGCGTGAACATCCCGACGATCACCGCGGCGAGCAGGGCGATCAGCGGGGAGCCGACGACGTCGAAGACGCGCTGCACCAGCGCCTCGGGGTCGTCGACGATGATGTCGACCAGCGCCTTGGCCAGCATCAGGACGACCGGCAGCAGCACGGTGGCGAGGGTGGCGCCGAAGCCGGGGCGCCGCTCCAGCTCCTCGGAGGCGCGCTGCGGGATCATCCGGTCCGGGGCGGGCACGTCCACCCAGCGGGCCGCGAACTTCGAGAACACCGGACCGGCGATGATCACCGTCGGGACGGCGACCAGCACGCCCAGCGCCAGGGTGACGCCCAGGTTGGCCTTGACCGCGTCGATGGCCACCAGCGGGCCGGGGTGCGGCGGGACCAGGCCGTGCATCACGGACAGGCCGGCCAGCGCCGGGACACCGATGCGCATCAGGGAGTAGTTGCCGCGCTTGGCGACCATCAGGACCACCGGGATCAGCAGCACGATGCCGACCTCGAAGAACAGCGGCAGCCCGACGACGGAGGCGATGAGCACCATCGCCCAGGGCATCGACCGCTTGCTCGCCCTGGCGAGGATCGTGTCCACGATCTGGTCCGCGCCGCCGGAGTCGGCGAGCATCTTGCCCAGGATCGCGCCGAGCGCGATCAGGACGCCCACCCCGGCCACGGTCGAGCCGAGGCCGCTGGTGAAGCTGGTGATCACCTTGTCGAGCGGTGCCCCGGCGAACGCGCCGAGGGCCAGTGACCCGATGGTCAGCGCCAGGAAGGCGTGCAGCTTGAACTTGGTGATGAGCAGGACGATGACGGCGATGCCCAGGAGCACGGCCACGCCGAGCTGGGCGTGGCCGGCCGAGGTGATGGGCTCGGCGGTCTCCGCTGCCAGCATCTCGACGCTGAGTCTGGTCACGGTGGTTCCCTACAGACGATGGGGGTTGGGGGGAGGGCGGCGACGGGACCGGCACCGGAAGGGGTGCGGCCCCGGCACGGGGTGGGGGGACCGGGCGCGAGGGCTACCGGGTCGCCTCGGGAAGGGCCTTCAGGGCCTGCACGGCGCGCTCGGTGATCTCCTCGGGGCTGCCCGCGACGTCCACGGCGACGCCCGCCTCGTCCGGCTGGAGCGGCTGGAGCGTGGCGAACTGGGAGTCGAGCAGGGCCGTCGGCATGAAGTGCCCCTGCCGCTGGGACATCCGGTCCTCGATCAGCTCGCGGCTGCCCGTGAGGTGGACGAAGACGAGACCGGGAGCCGCGGCCCGCAGGCGGTCGCGGTAGGCCCGCTTCAGCGCGGAGCTGCTCACCACCCCGCCGAGCCCCGCCCGCTCGTGCGCCCAGGCGCCGATGGCGTCCAGCCACGGCCAGCGGTCGTCGTCGGTGAGCGGGGTGCCGGCCGACATCTTGGCGATGTTGGCGGCCGGGTGGAAGTCGTCTCCCTCGGCGTAGGGGACGCCGAGCCGGGCCGCGAGCAGAGGACCGATGGTGGTCTTGCCCGTGCCCGCGACGCCCATGACCACGACGACGTGGGGGGTGCGCAGTTGATGCATCGTGCTCTCGCTGTCTGCTGTCTTCGTTGACACGTGATGTCGACGCAACTGAAACCTATTAGGTACGACAAATTCAAGAGGGTGTGATGTATAAGTCTGATTTTTTGATCCCGTGACGTGCCCCGTACTCTGAGTGCATGAGCACCATGGGCCGGGGGCTGCACGGCCGCGTACTGGACACCCTCGGCCCCGAGATCACCGCGGGGGAGTACCCGCCGGGCAGCGTCCTGCGGACGGACGAGCTGGCGCAGCGCTTCGACGTGTCACGCTCCGTGATGCGCGAGGCCGTGCGGGTGCTGGAGTCGATGCATCTGGTCGAGTCGCGCCGCCGCGTGGGCGTGACCGTCCGCCCCAGGGCCGAGTGGAACGTGTACGACCCGCAGGTCATCCGCTGGCGGCTGGCCGGCGCCGACCGCGCGCACCAGCTCCGCTCCCTGACCGTGCTGCGCTCGGCGGTCGAGCCGGTCGCGGCGGGCCTGGCGGCGCGCAACGCCACGGCCGAGCAGTGCGCGGAGCTGACCGAGTGCGCGCTCGGCATGGTCGCCAACTCGCGCGGTCACCGGCTGGAGCAGTACCTCCGCCACGACATCGCGTTCCACCGCGTGATCCTCAACGCCTCCGGCAACGAGATGTTCGCCCGCCTCGGAGACGTCGTCGCCGAGGTCCTGGCCGGCCGCACCCACCACGACGTGATGTTCCACGACCCCGACCCGCCCGCCGTCAGCCTCCATGTGAAGGTCGCGGAGGCGGTCCGCGAGGGCGACGCCGGCCTCGCCGAGCGGCTCACCCGGGAGATCACCGTCGGGGCGCTGCAGGAGCTCGACATCCTGGCGCCGTAGCGCCACCGCCCCGGAGCCGCGGCCCGGGCAGTGCCTAGTCCAGGAAGTCCCCGTCGACGTACACCCACGCCCCGTCGACCCGCTCGAACCGGCTGCGCTCGTGCAGGGCGCCGCCCCGGAACGAGGCCCGGAAGGTCACCGTCCCGGTGGTGTGGAACGCCGACCCGCCGCCGGTCTCCAGGATCTCCAGCCCCGTCCACCGCATCCCGGGGTCGAAGTCGACCCGCGCCGGCCGCGTGCGGGGGTGCCAGGTGCGCAGCAGGTACGCCTCGTCACGCTCGACGAACGCGCTGTAGCGCGAGCGCATCAGCGCCTCGGCGGTGGGTGCGGGCGCCGCGCCGCGGTGATGGCGGCCGCAGCACCTCTCGTACGCCTCGGGCAGTCCGCACGGGCAGGAACGCGTGGTCATGCGTGCCATTGTGCCCGCTCCCGCCGGCCGCCCGGACAAGCGGAAGGGCCCCTGCGTCGCAGGAGCCCTTCGGTGGTGTCCGAGGGGGGACTTGAACCCCCACGCCCGATAAAGGGCACTAGCACCTCAAGCTAGCGCGTCTGCCATTCCGCCACCCGGACAAGGTGTCTGTCGTGCGGGTTGTTCCCCGCGGCGACGACGTAAACATTACCAGGCTTTCGAGGGTGTCCGATCACCCCCGCCCGCCCCCCGCCCGGACGTGAACGGCGTGTGACGGGCCGGGACCGGTCTTGGGCGCCACGGGTGGGAGAGGGAGGATGAAGGGGACCCACCAGCAGTGACAGCGGGAGGAAGCACGTGAGCGAGACGGGCACGGCCAGGGGCGTCACCGGCGAGGACGAGGTCGTGGACCTCTGCCGCGAGCTGATCCGGATCGACACCAGCAACTACGGCGACCACTCGGGTCCGGGTGAGCGCAAGGCGGCGGAGTACGTCGCCGAGAAGCTCGCCGAGGTGGGACTCGAACCCCGGATCTTCGAATCCCACCCGGGGCGCGCCTCGACGGTGGCCCGGATCGAGGGGGAGGACCCGTCCCGGCCCGCCCTGCTCATCCACGGCCACACCGACGTCGTCCCCGCCAACGCGGACGACTGGACCCACCACCCCTTCTCCGGCGAGATCGCCGACGGGTGCGTGTGGGGCCGCGGGGCCGTCGACATGAAGGACATGGACGCGATGACCCTGGCGGTCGTGCGCGACCGGCTGCGCAGCGGGCGCAAGCCGCCCCGGGACATCGTGCTGGCCTTCCTCGCGGACGAGGAGGCGGGCGGCACGTACGGCGCCAAGCACCTGGTCCGCGAGCACCCCGAGCTCTTCGAGGGCGTCACCGAGGCGATCGGCGAGGTCGGCGGGTTCTCCTTCACCGTCAACGAGAAGCTCCGCCTCTACCTCGTGGAGACCGCCGAGAAGGGCATGCACTGGATGCGGCTCACCGTCGACGGCACGGCCGGCCACGGCTCGATGACCAACGACGACAACGCGATCACGGAGCTGTGCGACGCCGTCGCGCGGCTGGGCCGCCACACCTGGCCGGTGCGCGTCACCAAGACCGTACGGGCCTTCCTGGACGAGCTCTCCGACGCGCTCGGCACCGAACTCGACCCCGAGAACATGGACGAGACCCTCGCCAAGCTCGGCGGCATCGCCCGCATGATCGGCACCACGCTGCGCAACTCCGCGGCGCCCACCATGCTCGGCGCCGGCTACAAGGTCAACGTCATCCCCGGCCAGGCCACCGCCCATGTCGACGGGCGCTTCCTGCCCGGCTACGAGGAGGAGTTCCTCGCCGACCTCGACCGGATCCTCGGCCCGCGCGTGAAGCGGGAGGACGTGCACGCCGACAAGGCGCTGGAGACCGGCTTCGACGGCCGGCTGGTCGACGCCATGCAGAGCGCGCTGCGCGCCGAGGACCCCATCGCCCGGGCCGTGCCGTACATGCTCTCCGGCGGCACCGACGCCAAGTCCTTCGACGACCTCGGCATCCGCTGCTTCGGCTTCGCGCCGCTGAAGCTGCCGCCGGAGCTGGACTTCGCGGGCATGTTCCACGGCGTCGACGAGCGGGTCCCGGTGGAGGGCCTGAAGTTCGGCGTGCGGGTGCTCGACCGCTTCATCGACGCGTCCTGAACCGGCCCGTCCCGGTTTGCCCCGCTGCGTCGCGGCGCCGCTATTCGGTCGGACGTGCGGAGCAGACCCGGGACGAGTGAATGCGACCATAAGCTCGTAGCTCCATTACTCCCTCTTCGTTACTCGTCATGTGATCCGCACATGGGATCGCGTTGCCAACGAGGAGGAATAATGATCAAGAAGGTCGTCGCTACCGCGGTTGCCACGGGTGGACTCGTTCTCACCGGCGCGGGCATGGCCGTCGCCGACGCCGGTGCCCACGGTGTCGCCGTGGGCTCCCCGGGTGTCGTGTCCGGCAACGTCGTCCAGGTGCCCGTGCACGTCCCGGTGAACGTCTGCGGCAACACGGTCGACGTGATCGGCGTGCTGAACCCGGCCTTCGGCAACACCTGCATCAACAAGTGACGTTGAGCCGCACCCCCTGAGGGTTGGAGCCGGTCGGCCCCGGAGCGCGCGCCGCGCGCCGGGGCCGACCGGCCTTGAGAACGACGAATTCAGGACAACGGCACAACGGCCCAAGGTCGAAGGCAGGTATTCAGCAAATGCGACAGGTCACCCGCAAGGGCCTGATGACGATGGCGGCCGCGACCGGTGTGCTCGCCGCCGCCGGCGGCGCCGCCCACGCCGACTCCGGCGCCCACGGTTCCGCTTCCGGCTCGCCCGGCGTGCTGTCCGGCAACACGGTGCAGGCGCCCGTGCACGTGCCGGTGAACGTCTGCGGCAACACGGTCGACGTCATCGGCATCCTTAACCCGTCGGCGGGCAACGCGTGCGTCAACCAGGGCGGCGGTGCGTCCGGCGGCTACGGTGACTCGGACGGCCACGGCGACTCCGGCGGCCAGGGCGGCGCGCACGCCGGCGGTCACGCCACCGACTCCCCGGGCGTGGGCTCCGGCAATCACGTCCAGGTCCCGGTCGAGGTGCCGGTGAACGTCTGCGGCAACAGCGTCGACGTCGTCGGCCTCGGCAACGCGACCGCGGGCGACGACTGCGTCAACGAGGACGGTCCGCACGGCAACCCGCCCGGCGGCCCCGAGACGCCCCCGGTGAAGCCGGAGAACCCCGGCAACCCCGGTGAGCCGGAGAAGCCCGCGACCCCGGACACCCCCGCCACGCCCGAGAAGCCCGACGCACCGGACCAGCCGCGCGGCAACGATCCCGAGGTCCAGCTGGTCAGCCAGCCCAAGGGCACCGCGCAGCTCGCGCAGACCGGCAGCGACCTGCCGCTCGGTCTCGTCCTGCCGGTGGGCGCCGGAGCGCTGCTGGCCGGCGCGGTCCTCTACCGCAAGGCGCGTGCCTCGGCGTGACGCGGCGGCTGGGGGCGCGCAGTCATCCAGCAAGTACCCGGTGCCGCCCGACCGGCACACGGAGCGGGCCCCGCATGTGCGGGGCCCGCTGTGGTTCCGTCCTTCACTCCCCGCCTCCGCTCACCATGTGGCGCGCACCTGGCGGATGATCCGCCGGCGCAGCCGCACCCTGCGGCTGCCGTCGCGCAGCAGGCTCAGGCGGTACAACTCCCAGTGTCCGTACTCGGCGTGGTCCGTCAGCAGACGTGTCGCGTCCTTCCGGGAGACCCCGCGCGGTACGTACACGTCGACAAATTCGTATTCCGGCATCGCATCTATTGTGCGGGCTGGGCCCGGGTACGGATAGCGTCTGCACTATGTCTGATGCTGCGCAGCCCACCGCTGCCGAGGTACGCGCCGCCGCCGAGGCGGTCAAGACCGCGCTCGACCGCCACCTGGCCGCGGTCGAACGCAGGTCGGGGGAGGACGACCCGGCCGTCTACGAGGCGTTCAACAAGCTGGCCGCGGCCGCGGAGGCGTACGACGAACTGCTCTACGACCGCTATGACGAGGTCACCCCCTTCGAGATCCCCGGCGCGGACGACACGCTGCCGCCCTACACCGGCCCCGAGGAGCCGAACGCGCTGAGCGTGCTGATCCGCCGCGACTACACCGTCGTGGAGCCGCAGCGGCTGCTGGCGCAGGCCAGGCGGATCGAGGCGGCCGACGAGGACGACGGGGCCGCCCCGCACGCCTCCGGCACGGTCCACGGGGCGCTCGGCCTGCTGTTCGGCGAGTTCGAGCCGGACGAGATCGCCTCGCGGCACAAGGAGTTCGGCCTGGAGGAGGGCGATTCCACGCTGTGGGTCACGGCGGCGGACGAACCCGCCGAGGCCGGCGAGTGGCTGGAGGCACCGTTCGAGCAGATCGACCCGCAGGGCGTGGTCTGCCGCTTCGACGTCAGCGCGGTCTTCGACGACGACACCGACGACGACATCGACGAGCTCGACGAGATCGACGACGCCGACGGGGTGCTGGACGAGGACGACGAGGACGACGGGGGCGTCGACGCCGACGACACCGACGAGGGTGACGAGGACGAGGAGACGGAGGACGGGCGCGGCGGGGGTCCCGGACGGCCGGGCGCCGGCCGCTGAGCGCCGAGCCGGGGCCCCGCCTCCGGCACCAGGACGACGGCGGTGGCCGTCAGGGGTTTGCCCTGACGGCCACCGCCGTCGCCGCGTTCTCTCCCGCCCCGCTCAGCCGGCCGCGGGCGCCTGGGGGGCCAGCAGGACCGGCAGGCGAGTCGTGCGGGGCTTCGCCGGGACCTCGGCCACGGCGCGCGGCAGCGCCTGCTCCACACCGTGCACGACGGACAGGTGGCGCTCGGCCCGGCCGAACGCCGTGTAGACCCAGGGACGGCTGAGGACCGGTGCCGCGTCACCGGGCAGCACCACGACCACCGCGGGCCACCGGCCGCCCACCGCCTGGTGCGCGGTCAGCGCCCACCCGTGCCGCACCGACCGCTCCACCCGGTCCTTCGGCACGACGACGGCCTCCCCCGCGCAGGACAGGTGCAGCCCTTCGGCGTCGGCCTTCACCACCCGGCCCGGCAGCGTACGGCCCGGGGCGGGGGAGTAGGCGACCCGGTCGCCGGGGTCGAAACCGCCGAAGCGGCCGGGGCCTGGGTTGAGCCGCTCCTTCAGCGCCGCGTTCAGCGCGCGCGTGCCGACGGCGCCGCCGTGGCCCGGCGTGATCACCTGGGTCTCGTCGGCGGGGACGCCGAGCGCGCGCGGCACGGAGTCCGCCACGAGCTGCACGGTCCGGTGCACGGCCTCGCCCGCGTCCCGCACCGGGACGATCACGACCTCCTTGCCCGGCGCCCGCACCTCGGTCAGCTCCCCGGCGCCGATGCCGGAGACCAGCTCCCCGAGCGGGCCGGGATCCGGGCGCCGCGAGGCGACGTGGGGGCAGATCCGCGCCGCCAGGAGGTCCGCGAAGACCCGTCCCGGACCCACGGACCACAGCACCCCCGGGTCCCCGGCCAGCACCAGCCGGGCGCCCTCCGGCAGCGACTCCGTCAGCAGCGCCGCCGCCTCGACGTCGAGCTGGGGGGCGTCGAACACCACGAGCAGGTCCAGGTCGAGCGCCCCGTCCGCGTCCCGCCCGGGCCCCTCGGAGCCGGCCAGGAGCCCGGTGACGGTCGTCACGGAAGCCGCCGGGCCGCCCGGCAGCGCCGCGAACCGGGCGCGGCCGGCCGGGCTGGGCGTGGCGGCCCAGGCGCGCAGGCCGAGGCCGTGGGCGGCGCGCAGCAGCGCCGCCGGCTCCGCGAGGGACGCCTCGCCGCCCGTGTGCAGGACCAGGGCGTGGGCCGCGACGGCGCGGATCAGGTCGGCCGCGGAGCCCTGCGCCGCGGCGGCGGCCCGCTCCCAGTCCTCCCCGGCAGCGGCCTGCGCCGGTGCCGCATCGGCCAGCCGGGCCAGACCGTCGGCGAGGCTCTCCTCCGCGAGCGCGTACCGCTCCAGGCCGATCAGGACACGCACCGGGCGCTCGTCCTGCGCGCCCTCCTCCTCCGCAACCGCCGCGTCGTCCGGCCGGGCCGGGGTACCGGGCTCGTCCAGGGTGTCCTGGAAGGCCAGGGCCTCTCCCTCGGCGAGCGTGCTCTGCACGGCCGCGTCGGGGTCCGGCACGCCGTGCCGGGCCAGCGCGGCCGTGAGCTTCGGCAGCTCCAGGGCGGTGTGCCCGGCCAGGGCCGCCTGCTCCAGGAGCCAGCCGGTGACCGCCCGGCCCCGCCGCTCGTCACCGGGGCCGCACTCCGCGCCGAGCAGCGCCCGGGCGAAGCCGTCGGCCTGCTCCGGCCGTACGCCGGTCACCCGCAGCAGTTGCCAGGGGTCCGCGCGCAGCCGCTCGTCCGCGCCCTCGCCGAGCGCCGCGGCGGCCTGCGGCGCCAGTGCCTCGGGCGCCTGACCCTCGGCCAGCACGCGCCGTACGGCCTGCACCGTCTCCGCCGCGGGGGCCGCGGGCGCGGGAGCGGCCGGGGGCGGAACCGGCCGGCGGACCGGCTCGGGGGCGGGGCGGCGCGGAGC
>NZ_WYCT01000309.1 GCF_011008945.1 Streptomyces harenosi | reverse complement strand
CCCCTCACCCGCCAGCCCGGCGGCCTCCAGGCGTTCAAGGTGCTCGAACCACGGCGCACGGCCGAACCCGACCCGCGCAGCCACGAGGGGTACGAGTGGCTGTACGTGCTCTCGGGCCGGTCAGCCGAGCCGGTCCGCCAGCGCCTTGAACTGCGTCCAGGACAGCTCCGGCTCGCGCGGGTCCCACAGCTTCTGCACCGTGGCCGCGAGCGGCAGCCGGATGCCGGCCGCGACCTGCTCCTGGGTCTGGGAGTTGGCCAGGTCGCACCAGACGGCGAAGCTGCCGCCGAGGATCTGGTCGTCGTAGCGCGCCGGGACGGCCTCGGTGCCGCGCAGCACGCGCGGCGTCCACTGCTCGTAGATGCGCTCGCCGGTCGGGTAGACGAAGGTCTGCGGCTGCCCGAGCACGTAGTAGAGGAACTCGTCGTTGTAGTTGATCACCTTGCGGCCCGCCTGGAGGTACTCCAGCGGCTGCCGGGCGCCGATCTCCTTGCCGGTCCAGTAGGCGACCTCCAGGTCGCCGGAGGCCGGTACGGAGGCGCTGCGGAAGAAGCCGTCGTTCCAGGCGCGCGGGGTCCGGTCGTGGGCGCGGACCGTCGCGGTGCGGTCGTTGAGCCAGCCGGTGGTGAGGTCGGCGACGTTCGCGCCGGAGCCGAACCGCTCCCGCGCGGCGGCGGCCAGCTGCGGGAAGGACGCCTGCGGGTCGGAGACGGTCAGCGCCTGGTACTCGTCGGCGCCGAGGTGCCACCGGCCGCCGGGGAAGAGACCGGCGTACTCGTCCAGCAGGTCGTCGACGATGTCGGCGGCCTTCTTCTTGGAGATGTCCACCGCCCCGCGGACCGCCGTGCCCTGCGCGTTGCGCAGTTGCAGATCGGGGTGGGCGGCGATGACGGCGCCGAGGTGGCCGGGCGAGTCGATCTCGGGGACCACGGTGATGTGCCGGCTCGCCGCGAGATCGACGATCTTCTTCACCTGCGCCTTGGTGAGGTGGTCCTCCGACACGACCTCCGGGTGGGTCTCGGACTCGATGCGGAACGCCTGGTCGTCGGAGAAGTGCAGGCCGAGCTCGTTGAACTTCAGGTCGCCGAGCTCGCGGATCCGGTCCTCTATCCACTCGGCCGAGAAGTGCTTACGGGCGATGTCCAGCATGAAGCCGCGCCGGGGCTTGTCCGGTTCGTCGCGTATGACGCCCTCCGGGGCGCTGCCGCCGCGCACGGCCTGTTTCAGGGTGCGGGTGCCGTAGAAGACGCCCGCCTCGGCCGGCCCGCTGACGGTCACCCGCCCGCCGCGCACGGTGAGGGTGTACGACTCCGGGTCGGCGCCCTTGCCCTCGTTCACCTCCAGGCGCAGGTCGCCGGCGCGCTCGTCGTCCTTCTCCCCCGCGTACGTCAGCCCCAGCTCACCGGCTATCAGCCGGCCCTCGTCGGCCAGGGCGGCGTCGTTCACCACCACGCGGTGGCCGCGGGCGGGCTGCCAGCCGGGGCCGCGCTCGGGGGTGTGCTCGCGGACGGCGGGGATCGTGCGGGGCGCGCTGGACAGCGGGTAGGACCGCGTGGGGCTGGGCGTGGCGCTCGGGGAGCTGGGCGCGGCCGCGGCCCCCGGCGGGCCGCCGTCGCCGCCGGAGGCCCACAGGCCCACGCCCGCGCCGAGTGCGGCCACGGCCGCACCGGCTATCACCGCCCGCTGTTTCACCCTGCGCGCCGGGGTGCGGCGCCTGTGCTGACTCACGGCGCCCACCGTAGAGCTTCGGCCGTCCACCGGGCGTCCTTAAACTCTCCTGTTCGGGTGAATCTGAGGCATCCGCCGGACACTTCGTGACCATTCTCGATAGCGTGATGACACATCTCTCACAGCACCCCCTGCCGACACCCACGTGACGTCCACAAGGAACCACGCTGCCTGCGCACCGTCTTCCCGACTTCCCCGGCCGAGTCGCCATACCCGTACCAGAGCAAACCCGCGGCACACGGTCCCCACTGGAACACTTCAACCACGCCCGTGCCGAGGACGCCGTCCGCACCCTCCTGGCCTGCCTGCGCCACCCCGGCTGGGCCCACCGCGTCGCCGCCCACCGCCCCTACCCCGACCTGCCCGCCCTGCTGGCGGCGGCGGACGAGGCGACGTACGACCTGGCGCCCGAGGCCCTCACGGCGGCACTGGCCGCGGAGCCGCTGCCCGCGCTGCCCGCGGGGGCGTACTCCGCCGCCCACACGGCGCTGGGCGCGGCCAACGCGGCGTACGAGAGCCGGTTCGGCCACACCTTCGTCATCTGCGTGGACGATCTCGCCGCCCACGAGGTCCTGGACCATGTTCTCGAAGGCATCCGGTCACGATTGGCCAACGATCCCGAGGAGGAGCGGCTGGTGGCGGCCGACGAACTCCGCCGCCTGGCCAAGGGGCGCCTGCGGACGCGCCTCGGGGAGCCGGGGCGCTGACGGAGCCCGGCGCGGCCGGCCACCGCACCCCCGGCAGCGGGCGGGCAGCGGGGCGATACCGGGACACCCCGGCCCAGATGCCACTCTCCGGTCACTCGTCCGTGCACCTTTGAGTGCAAGTTTGATCACACTGGCAGGCCCGCCGTGAGCGCCACCGGCACACGTCGCTACGATGCTGGGGGCCGGTGGACCGTACCCGGCCGGGCCCGACCGACAGAGAAGCCGGCGCGGCCCCAATCCCCGCTCCCGGAGGAAACTTCCGTGCCGGCTGGAACGCTGTACCGCGGCCGGGAAGGAATGTGGTCCTGGGTGGCTCACCGAGTCACCGGCGTCCTCATTTTCTTCTTCCTGTTCGTTCACGTGCTGGACACCGCACTCGTCCGTGTGTCCCCCGAGGCCTACGACAAGGTCGTGGCCACGTACAAGACGCCCATCGTCGCGCTGCTGGAGTACGGCCTCGTCGCCGCCATCCTCTTCCACGCGCTCAACGGTCTGCGCGTCATCGCCGTCGACTTCTGGATCAAGGGCGCCCGGTACCAGAAGCAGATGCTCTGGACCGTCGTCGTGCTGTGGGTCGTGCTGATGCTCGGGGCGATCTACCCCGTCCTCGGCCACGCCGCTCGTGAACTGTTCGGGAGCTGACGCCCATGTCCACCACTGAAACCGCCGCGTCCGGGATCGGCCCCGTCGAGGGTGCCGCGTACAACGTCGACAACCCGGCGCCGCTCATCGAGGCCCCGCGCCAGCGCACCAAGAAGACCCCGCGGTCGACCCGGGGCAACTTCGAGATGGCCGCCTGGCTCTTCATGCGCCTGTCCGGCGTGGTGCTGGTCGTCCTGGTCATCGGCCACCTGCTGATCCAGCTCGTGCTGGACGGCGGCGTCTCCAAGATCGGCTTCGCCTTCGTGGCCGGCCGCTGGGCGTCCCCGTTCTGGCAGGTCTGGGACCTGCTGATGCTGTGGCTGGCGATGCTGCACGGCGCCAACGGCCTGCGCACGGTCATCAACGACTACGCGGAGCGTGCGCAGACCCGGCTGTGGCTGAAGGCTCTGCTCTACACCGCCACGGTGTTCACCATCCTGCTGGGCACGCTGGTGATCTTCACCTTCGACCCGAACATCCGCTAGGCACGGGGCTGCGAAAATCATGAAGGTACACAAGTACGACACCGTCATCGTCGGCGCCGGTGGCGCCGGTATGCGGGCCGCCATCGAGGCGACCAAGCGCAGCCGCACGGCCGTCCTGACGAAGCTCTACCCCACCCGCTCCCACACGGGCGCCGCGCAGGGCGGCATGGCCGCCGCGCTGGCCAACGTGGAGGAGGACAACTGGGAGTGGCACACCTTCGACACGGTCAAGGGCGGTGACTACCTGGTCGACCAGGACGCCGCCGAGATCCTGGCGAAGGAGGCCATCGACTCCGTCCTGGACCTGGAGAAGATGGGCCTGCCGTTCAACCGGACCCCGAACGGAACCATCGACCAGCGCCGCTTCGGCGGCCACTCCCGCAACCACGGCGAGGCCCCGGTCCGCCGGTCCTGCTACGCCGCGGACCGCACCGGCCACATGATCCTCCAGACGCTGTACCAGAACTGCGTCAAGGAGGGCGTGGAGTTCTTCAACGAGTTCTACGTCCTGGACCAGCTCATCACCGAGGTCGGCGGCGTCAAGCGCTCCGCCGGTGTCGTGGCGTACGAGCTGGCCACCGGCGAGATCCACGTCTTCCAGGCGAAGGCCGTGATCTACGCCTCCGGCGGCTGCGGCAAGTTCTTCAAGGTCACCTCCAACGCGCACACCCTCACCGGTGACGGCCAGGCCGCCGTCTACCGCCGGGGCATCCCGCTGGAGGACATGGAGTTCTTCCAGTTCCACCCGACCGGCATCTGGCGCATGGGCATCCTGCTCACCGAGGGTGCCCGCGGTGAGGGCGGCATCCTGCGCAACAAGGACGGCGAGCGCTTCATGGAGAAGTACGCGCCGGTCATGAAGGACCTCGCCTCCCGTGACGTCGTCTCCCGCTCCATCTACACGGAGATCCGCGAGGGCCGCGGCTGCGGTCCCGAGGGCGACCACGTCTACCTGGACCTGACCCACCTGCCGCCGGAGCAGCTCGACGCCAAGCTCCCGGACATCACCGAGTTCGCCCGGACCTACCTCGGCATCGAGCCCTACACGGACCCGATCCCGATCCAGCCGACCGCGCACTACGCCATGGGCGGCATCCCGACCAACGTCATGGGCGAGGTCCTGGCCGACAACACCACGGTCGTCCCGGGCCTGTACGCGGCCGGCGAGGTCGCCTGTGTCTCCGTGCACGGCGCCAACCGCCTCGGCACCAACTCGCTGCTGGACATCAACGTCTTCGGCAAGCGGGCCGGCATCGCCGCGGCGGAGTACTCCCAGACGGCGGACTTCGTCGAGCTGCCCGAGGCCCCCGAGGCGTTCGTCGCCGAGCAGATCGAGCGGCTGCGCACCTCCACCGGCAACGAGCGGGTGGCGGAGCTCCGCCGCGAGCTGCAGGAGACCATGGACGCCAACGTCATGGTGTTCCGCACCGAGCAGACGATCAAGACGGCGGTCGAGAAGATCGCCGAGCTCAGGGAGCGCTACAAGAACGTGGCGATCCAGGACAAGGGCAAGCGGTTCAACACCGACCTGCTGGAGGCCATCGAGCTGGGCAACCTGCTCGACCTGGCCGAGGTCATGGCCGTGTCGGCACTCGCCCGCAAGGAGTCCCGCGGCGGTCACTACCGCGAGGACTACCCGAACCGCGACGACGTCAACTTCATGCGCCACACCATGGCGTACCGCGAGGTCGGCGACGACGGCTCCGAGTCCATCCGTCTCGACTACAAGCCGGTCGTCCAGACCCGCTACCAGCCGATGGAGCGTAAGTACTGATGGCTACCCCTGTTCTGGACAAGGCGGAGGCCGACGCCAAGGCGGCGTCCCCCTACATCACCGTCACCTTCCGGGTGCGCCGCTTCAACCCGGAGGTCTCGGCCGAGGCGACCTGGGAGGACTTCCGGATCGAGCTCGACCCGAAGGAGCGGGTCCTCGACGGCCTCCACAAGATCAAGTGGGAACTGGACGGCTCGCTCACCTTCCGCCGCTCCTGCGCCCACGGCATCTGCGGTTCGGACGCCATGCGGATCAACGGCAAGAACCGTCTGGCCTGCAAGACGCTGATCAAGGACATCAACCCCGAGAAGCCGATCACGGTCGAGCCCATCAAGGGCCTGACGGTCCTGAAGGACCTGGTCGTCGACATGGAGCCGTTCTTCCAGGCGTACCGGGACGTGATGCCCTTCCTGATCACCAAGGACACCAACGAGCCGACCCGCGAGCGGCTCCAGTCCGCGGAGGACCGCGAGCGCTTCGACGACACCACGAAGTGCATCCTGTGCGCGGCCTGCACCACGTCCTGCCCGGTCTTCTGGAACGACGGCCAGTACTTCGGCCCGGCCGCCATCGTCAACGCGCACCGCTTCATCTTCGACTCGCGTGACGAGGCCGGCGAGCAGCGCCTGGAGATCCTCAACGACCGCGACGGCGTGTGGCGCTGCCGCACGACGTTCAACTGCACGGACGCCTGCCCGCGCGGTATCGAGGTCACCAAGGCGATCGCCGAGGTGAAGCGGGCGCTGATCACGCGCCGCTACTGAGCCGGTTCGCGTACGTCCCCGAGGGCCCCGTCTCCCCTGGAGGCGGGGCCCTCCGGTGCGTCCTGTGCGCGGCCCGCACCACGGTGGACCCGGCCGTGGTGGACGCCGGCGTCGACGACCACCTCATCGAGAACAACTGCTACGACCCGGTCTGCTTCCGTCTCGTCCTGGAGGTGACCTCCAGCACCTTCCGGTCCGACCTGCCGACCAAGGCCGCCGCCTACGCCGAGGCGAAGATCCCGGTGCACGTGGTCGCCGACCGCGAGCACCGGCGCCTGCACGTCCTGACCGGCCCCGCCGGGCGCGACCACGCCGCCCACCGCGTCCGCTCCCCCGGCGAGCGGGTCGTCCTCCCCGCCTCCCTCGGTGCCGAGGTCACGCTGGACGTGACCGGGGTGCTTGAGGCCGGACGGCGGAAGCAGGCGGCCGACCGGGAGTGATAATCACCGGTTCCGGACGACGCCCGCCTACGCTGACGATATGTCAGATGACGAGTCGTACGAACTGCTCGGTTTCGACAACGTACTGCTGCCCGTCGGCGACCTCGGCCAGGCCGTGGCGTTCTACGAGCGCGCCGGGTTCCCGGTGGCCTTCCGGCTGGACGAGGCCGGGATCGCCCTGCTGAAGGTGGGCGGCGAGACCCCCGGCCTGCTGCTGCGGGCGGAGGAGGAGTTCGGGCAGCGCCCGCCGCTGTGGCCCTCCCCCCGGGTCTGGCTGGAGGTGCCCGACGCCCGCACCGCCGCCGAGGCCCTGCGCCGGGCGGGCATCCCCCCGCTCGACGAGCCCTTCCCCGGCGCCACCGGCTGGACCGTCGAGTTCGCCGACCCGTGGGGCAACGTCATCGGCCTCACGGACTACGCCAAGCGGCCGGAGCTGGGCCGGCGCCCGTGATCCACGCCCACCGCGCGCACCGCCCGCTCGCCCACCGGCTCCGCACCCCTCCGGCACCGGGCCGTGCGGCGGCGCCTGCGCCACTGGTTAGGCTCCTACCGTGCCCCCGAAGAACGACGGCCCGGAGACCGGCGCCGCCCGCAGCAAGTCCGAGCAGACCCGCGCGCTCATCCTGGAGACGGCGATGCGGCTGTTCCGGGAACGCGGCTACGACCGGACGACGATGCGGGCCATCGCCCAGGAGGCCGGGGTCTCCGTCGGCAACGCCTACTACTACTTCGCCGGCAAGGAGCATCTGATCCAGGGCTTCTACGACCGGATCGCCGCCGAGCACCAGGTGGCGGTCCGGGAGGTCCTGGACCGGGAGACCGACCTGGAGGCACGGCTGGCGGGGGTGCTGACGGCGTGGCTGGACATCGCCGCGCCGTACCACGAGTTCGCGGTGCAGTTCTTCAAGAACGCCGCCGACCCGGACAGCCCGCTCAGCCCGTTCTCCCCGGAGTCGGAGCACGCGCGCGCGGAGGCCGTCGGCGTCCACCGGGCGGTGCTGGCCGGGACGAGGACCAAGGTGCCCGCGGAGCTGCGGGACATCCTGCCCGAGCTGATGTGGCTGGCGCAGATGGGGCTCTGCCTGTACTGGATCTTCGACCGGACCGAGGGCCGCGCACGCAGCTACCGGCTGGCCGAACGCGGCGCCCGGCTGACCGCCCGGGGCGTGGCGCTGGCCCGCTTCCGCGTGCTGCGCCCGCTCGTGCGGGAGGTGCACGAGCTGTTCACGGACTTCCTGCCGGGGATGACCAAGGCGCTGCCGGACCCGGCGGCGAGGCGCCCGGCCCCCGGGGAGGAGCCGGAACGCGCCGCGCAGAGCCCCTCACGCCTGCCGTGAGGCCAGTTCGATCACCGTGATGTCCGAGGGCGCTCCCACCCGGGTGGGCGGGCCCCAGGCGCCGGCGCCGCGGCTGACGTAGAGCTGGGTGTCGCCGTACCGCTCCAGGCCCGCCACGGTCGGGTTGGCGGCGCCCGCGAGCAGGCTGCCGGGCCAGAGCTGGCCACCGTGGGTGTGCCCGGAGAGCTGGAGGTCCACGCCGTGGCGGACCGCGTCGTGGATCTGCACCGGCTGGTGGGCGAGGAGCACGCACGCGCGGGAGCGGTCCCGGTCGCCGAGGGCGCGGGCGTAGTCCGGGCCCTGGCCCTCGTCCTCGCCCGCCACGTCGTTGACGCCCGCCAGGTCGAAGTGGGGCAGTTCCGTGCGGGCGTTCTCCAGGGGGCGCAGCCCCAGGCGCCGTACCTCCTCCACCCACTGCTCGGCGCCGGAGAAGTACTCGTGGTTGCCGGTGACGAAGAACGCCCCGTGGCGGGCGCTGAGCCGGGCCAGGGGCGCAGCGGCCGGGCCGAGGTCCTTGACGCTGCCGTCGACGAGGTCCCCGACGACCGCGATCAGGTCGGCCTGGGTGGAGTTGACCGTGTCGACGACCTTCTGCGCGAAGCCGCGGCCGAGCACCGGCCCGAGGTGGATGTCGCTGACCACCGCGATGCGGAAACCGTGCGCCGCGCGGGGCAGCTTGGCCAGCGGCACCGTGACGCGCTTGACCCGCGGGCCGCGCAGCACGCCGTAGGTGCCGTGACCGACCGTCGCCACGGCCGCCGCGGCGGCGGCGCCGCCGACGACACGGGAGACCAGCAGGCGGCGGGTGGGGC
>NZ_WYCT01000308.1 GCF_011008945.1 Streptomyces harenosi | reverse complement strand
GGCGGCGGCGGGCCGGGCGGCCGGACCGCAGTGCGGGGGCTTCGTGGGCGCAGTCATGACCTGTCGATCCTGCCACGGGAGGAGGCCCTCGCGGGCGCACCGCCACCCTGGGCGGGCGTGGCCCCTGACGATCGGCAGGGGCGCCGAGGGGCCGTCCGCTTGTAGCGTCGCAGGGATGCGACGCCCTCCCGAACGCCACCGCGCCGGGCCGGCCTGCCTGCTCTGGGCGGTCCTCGCCCTCCCGGCGCTCACCGCCGACCGGCTCGGACTGAACGAACCGCGGCCCGCCTGGTGGCTGGCGGCCGGGATGGCGGTGCTCGGCGCGGCCGCCGGCGTGTCCCGGCGGCGGCCGCTCACGGCGTTCGCGCTGGCGGCGGCCGTGAGCCTGGCCGACGCCCCCGCCCTGTTCACCGTCTCCTACGGCCCCGCCCTCGCCGTCCTCGCCCTGCTGCTCGGCCTGCGGGCGGCCGGGGCGCGGGCCGCGGCGGTGTGCTTCGCCGCGGTCGCCGTGGCCGGCACCGCCCGGATCGCGCTCACCGGCGTCGACCCGGCCCCCGAGTTCCTGGTCATGACCGGCACGCTGCTGTTCGGCTGCGTCTTCCCCTGGCTCGGCGGCCGCTACTGGCGGCAGAGCCGTGAACTGGCCGAGGCGGGCTGGCTGCGCGCGGCCCGCCTGGAGGACGAGCAGCGGCACGCCGAGGAACGGGCCCGGCTGCGGGAGCGGGCCCGCATCGCCCAGGACATGCACGACTCCCTCGGGCACGAGCTGAGCCTGATCGCCCTGCGGGCCGGCGCGCTCCAGGTCGCCCCCGGCCTCGCCGACGAGCACCGGGCCGCCGCGGCCGACCTGCGGGCCGCCGCCGCCGACGCCACGGACCGGCTGCACCGCATCATCGGCGTGCTGCGGGAGGACGACGAGCCCGTCCCGCTGACCCCGGCGGGCGAGACCGTCGAGCAACTCGTCGCCCGCGCCGCCGAGTCGGGGCTCGCCGTGCGCTGGGAGCCGTCCGGCGGCCCCGCGGCCGCGCCGCCCGGCGGGGTCGCCGAACGGCTGCTGTACCGGGTGGTGCGCGAGGCGCTGACCAACGCGGCCCGGCACGCGCCGGGCGCCCCCGTCACCGTCGAGGTCGCCCGGCACGGCCCCGACGCGGTCGTGACCGTCACCAACGGCCCCGCCACCGAGACGGGTTCCGGCTCCTCGGGCGGTTCGGGCCTGCTCGGCCTGCGGGCCGCCGTCGCCGCGGCCGGCGGCGCCTTCGAGGCGGGGCCGCACGGCGACGGCTTCCGGGTCCGCGCCCGGGTGCCCGCGCGGCAGGCGCCGCCCGCGCCGGGCAAGGCCCGTCCCGCGGCGTCCCCCCTCGCCCGTGCCCGCCGCCGGGTCGCCCTCGGCCTGGGGGCCGCCGCCGGCGCGGGCGCCGTGCTGGTGGGCGCGGCCTTCGGCTGGTACGCCTACACCGAGACCCGCTCGGTGCTGGAGCCGAGCGCGTACGCCGGGCTGCGCCCGGGCGCGCCGGCCGGCGAGGTCGCGCGCGTGCTGCCGCCGCGGGAGGTCCGCGACCCGCCCGCCGACCGCGCGCCCGCGCCACCGGCGGGCACCACCTGCCGCTACTACCGGTCGAGCGGCGAACTGCTGGTCTCCGTCGACCACTTCAGACTCTGTTTCGACGACGAGGGGCGCCTGGCCGCCAAGGACGTGATCCCGCGGGTGGGCCCGTCCGGCGCGGGGCGCGATCGACCGCGCGACCAACTGGGAGGGATGCCACGGTGATCCGTGTCCTGCTGGCCGACGACGAGGCGCTGGTGCGGGCCGGGGTGCGGGCCATCCTGGCGAGCGGCGGCGAGAGCGAGGTGGTCGCCGAGGCCGGTGACGGCCGCGAGGCGGTCGAACTGGCCCGCGCCCACCGCCCGGACGTGGCCCTGCTCGACATCCGCATGCCGCGCCTGGACGGCCTGGCGGCGGGGGAGGAGATCGTGCGGACCGTCCCCGGCACGGCGGTCGCCATGCTGACCACCTTCTCCGAACGCTCCTACGTGGCCCGCGCGCTCTCCGGCGGCGCCACCGGGTTCCTGCTGAAGTCCGGGGACCCCTACGAACTGATCGCGGGCGTACGGGCGGTGGCCGGCGGCGCCGCCTTCCTCTCCCCGAAGGTGGCCCGGTACGTCGTCGAGGACCTGGGCGGGGAGGGCAGCGGCCGGCTCGCCCGCGAGGCGCGGGCACGGGCGCGCGTGGCCCGGCTCAGCCCGCGCGAGCGCGAGGTGCTCGGCCTGGTCGGCGCCGGCCTGTCCAACCCGGAGATCGCCGCCCGTCTGCACCTCGTCGAGGGCACGGTGAAGGCGTACGTCAGTGCGGTCCTGGACCGGCTGGAGGTGCGCAACCGGGTGCAGGCGGCGATCGTGGCGTACGAGGCCGGGCTGGTCGGGTCCTGACCGGGGGCCGGCGCGCGCCCGCGGCTCAGCGGTGCCGGGCCGGCCGGCGCGGCGCGGCGTGCGCCGGGACACCCGCCGGGCCGGGACCGGCCAGCCACCGCAGCGCCGGTGCCGAGGAGGCGCGCACCGCCCCGGCCAGCCTGGTCGCCGGGCGGGTGCCCAGGCGGACGGCCAGGACGGCGACGACCGCGCCGAGCAGGAGACCGGCGGCCACGTCGTGCGGGTAGTGCACGCCGACGAAGACCCGGGAGAAGGCCATGAGCAGGGCGAGCGGAACCGTCAGCCAGACGATCAGGCGGCGGGCCAGGGCGAGCGCGAGGGCGGCGCCGCCCGCGATCGTGGCGTGATTGCTGGGGAAGGACCAGTCACCGTGCGGCGGGCAGGCCGCGAGGGACGGGGCGGCGCCGGTGACCGCCCGGCACGGACGCTCCTGAGTGACGGCCGACTTGAGCAGTTCGCTGCACACGTACGCCACCGCCGTGGCCACGGGGGCGAGCACCGCGAGCGCCAGCGCACGGGTCCCGGCGTGCCGCGCCCGCCACCAGGCGGCGGCGAACAGCGCGGCGAACACCAGCAGTCCGGCCTCCGTTCCTATCTCCGCCGAGTGCTGGACCCAGGAAGGAGTGTCGTGGGCGAAGTCGGTGACGGCGCGGTAGAGGTCGGTGTCGACGAAGTCCATGTTCACGGACGGTAGGTGCGCCGCCGGTTCGGTCACAGTCCGCGATCGTCAGGTGCCGCACCTGACGAAGGACAGGGGTGACCGGGCGGCAAGCGGAATGATGATCCGGAAAACTTGTGGTCCGGACGGCGGGTGTGACCGGGCGAGCCGCCGATCTCTCGTACAGTTTTCGCGTGGGATCTCTGCGCAATCCTGTCGGGCCGCTTCCCTCCACCATCTACTGGCGCCGGAGGGCTGTACTGCTGTCCGTGATCGCCCTGTTGGCGCTGCTGATCACCTGGATCGTCACCGCCGGCGGCGGAGACGGCGGCGACGGCCGGCAGGACGGTGCGAACGGCAAGAACCCCGCGCCCTCGATCACCCCCGGCCCCTCGGGTTCCGGGCCGGCGATAAGCCAAGCGCCGGGCGGGCGCGACGAGTCGGGGTCCGGCGACCCCGGCGGCTCCGGGGACGGGTCCGGGCCGGGTGACGGCCCGGGTGCCGGTGCGGGCTCCGGGGGCGCCGCCGGACCGGGCGGCTCCGGCGGTACGGCCGGCGGGGGCGCGCAGAGCGGTCCGTCCGCCGGTGTCGGCGCGGGCGACGCCCTGCCGGCCGGGTCCGGGCTGCCCGACTGCACCGCGGACGCGGTCAAGTGGAGCGTGCGCAGCGTCCGCAACACCTACGAGCCGGGCCAGACGCCCGCCTTCGACCTGACCGTGCGCAACACCTCGGGAACCGACTGCAAGGTCGATCTCGGGCCGAAGCGCGCGGTGCTGACGATCACTCAGGCGAGCGCCGACGAACCGTTCTGGTCGTCCGCCGACTGCCCGAAGAACGCGGCGAGCCTGCTGTTCCGGGTGCCCGCCGAGGGCGGCATCACCTACACCGTGAAGTGGGACCGCAAGCCCAGCGCCCCCGAGTGCGGGACGCCCGCCTCCGGCTCGGCCCGGGCCGGGACGTATCTGGTGGAGGCCAAGGCACCGGGATTCACCAAGGTGCGGACGTCGTTCGTGCTGGAGAAGGACTGACGGCCCGCCGCCCGGCCGCGCGTGCCCCGCGGCGGGCGCGGCCCACCGCGGCCTCCGGCCCGCCGGGACGCGCTCACCCCCCGGCCCGGCGGCCTGCGCGGCGGTGTGGCGACGGGGGCGACGACGGTCCGGCGGCTTGCGCGGAGGCCGTGACGGGGGCGACGACGGTCCGGCGGCTTGCGCGGAGGCCGGGAACGGACGAGGACGGCCGGGAACGGTCGAGGTCGGCCGGGAACGGGCGTCACCGCCCGGTGCGGGAGAGGGGAACGCGGGACCGGGACGCGGGAACCTCAGACGTAGCGTTCCAGGATCGAGCTCTCCGCCAGCCGCGACAGGCCCTCCCGCACACTGCGCGCCCGGGCCTCGCCGACGCCGTCCACGGTCTGGAGGTCGTCCACGCTGGCGGCCAGCAGCTTCTGCAGTCCGCCGAAGTGCTCCACGAGCCGGTCGATGATCGCGCCCGGCAGCCGCGGCACCTTGGCCAGCAGCCGGAAGCCGCGCGGCGACACCGCCGAGTCGAGCGTCTCGGGCGAGCCGGTGTAGCCCAGCGCCCGCGCCACGGTCGCCATCTCCAGCAGTTCGGCGTGGGACAGCTTGTCCAGCTCGGCGAGGGCCTCCTCCACCGTGCGGGACCGCTTGGCGGTCGGCTCGGGCACGTAGTCCCGCACCACCAGCTCCCGCTCCGGCTCCACACCGGCGATCAGCTCGTCCAGCTGGAGGGCGAGCAGACGCCCGTCGGTGCCCAGCTCCACCACGTACTCGGCGATCTCCGTGGCGATGCGGCGCACCATCTCCAGGCGCTGCGCGACCGCCGAGACGTCCCGGACGGTCACCAGGTCCTCGATCTCCAGCGCCGACAGCGTCCCCGCGACCTCGTCGAGCCGCAGCTTGTAGCGCTCCAGCGTCGCGAGGGCCTGGTTGGCGCGGGAGAGGATCGCCGCCGAGTCCTCCAGGACGCGGCGCTGCCCGTCGACGTACAGGGCGATCAGGCGCATCGACTGCGAGACGGAGACGACGGGGAAGCCGACCTGCTTGCTCACCCGGTCCGCCGTGCGGTGCCGGGTGCCGGTCTCCTCCGTGGGGATCGTCGCGTCGGGCACGAACTGCACGCCCGCGCGGAGGATCTTCGACAGGTCCGAGGAGAGCACGATGCCGCCGTCGAGCTTGCACAGCTCGCGCAGCCGGGTCGCCGTGAACTCGACGTCCAGCACGAAGCCGCCCGTGCACATCGCCTCGACGGTCTTGTCGGAGCCGAGCACGATCAGGCCACCGGTGTTGCCGCGGAGCACGCGCTCCAGGCCGTCACGCAGGGGCGTGCCGGGTGCCACGGCGCTCAGCGAGGCGCGCATCAGGCCATCGGAACCGGCACTCCCACCGGACTTTCCGGGAGCTGCTGCCCGGTCGTTGGCTGCCACTGCACTCCTCCGGTCGCAGGTTCTGGGGCGCTCCCGTGTCGCACACTCGGTTCGTACGGACGGGCGAGACCAGGGCAAAGTCTACCGGCGGTCCTCCGCCTCCCGGGGGGCCTCTCGGCGACGGGAGCGCGGAAGGACCCGCAGGGCGTCCCCTATGTCCGCGACTTCCAGCACCTTCATCCCGGCCGGAACCTTTCCCGGGTCGCCCGGCACCAGGGCGTGCGTGAAGCCCAGGCGGTGCGCCTCGGCGAGCCGCCGCTGCACGCCCGTGACCCGTCTCACCTCGCCGGCCAGCCCCACCTCGCCGATCGCCACGAGGTTCTTCGGCAGCGGGGTGTCGCTCGCCGCGCTCGCCAGCGCCAGGGCGACGGCCAGGTCCGCGGCCGGCTCCGAGAGCTTCACCCCGCCGACCGTCGCGGAGTAGATGTCCCGCTTGCCCAGGGCGCTGATGCGGCCGCGCTGCTCCAGCACCGCCAGCATCATCGACACCCGGGACGTCTCCAGACCGGACGTGGTGCGCCGGGGGGAGGGGATCTGCGAGTCGACCGTGAGCGCCTGCACCTCGGCCACCAGGGGGCGGCGGCCCTCCAGGGTGACGGTCAGGCAGGTCCCCGGCACCGGCTCGGCGCGGCGGGTGAGGAACAGGCCGCTGGGATCGGCCAGGCCCGTGATGCCCTCGTCGTGCAGCTCGAAGCAGCCGACCTCGTCGGTGGCGCCGTAGCGGTTCTTGACGCCCCGTACGAGCCGGAGGCGGGCGTGGCGGTCGCCCTCGAAGTGGAGGACGACGTCGACCAGGTGCTCCAGGAGACGGGGGCCGGCGATCGCCCCGTCCTTGGTGACGTGGCCCACCAGCAGGGTGGACATGCCGCGCTCCTTGGAGGCGCGGATCAGGGCGCCGGCGACCTCGCGGACCTGGGCCATGCCGCCGGGGGCGCCGTCGATCTCGGGGGAGGCCACCGTCTGCACGGAGTCGAGGATCAGCAGGGACGGCCGCACGGCGTCCAGGTGGCCGAGGACCGCCGCGAGGTCGGTCTCGGCGGCCAGGTACAGATGGTCGTCGATGGCGTTGATGCGGTCGGCGCGCAGCCGGACCTGGCTCGCCGACTCCTCGCCCGTGACGTAGAGGGTCCGGTGCTCCTCGCTCGCCGACTTGGCCGCCACGTCGAGCAGCAGCGTGGACTTGCCGACGCCCGGCTCGCCCGCGAGCAGGACCACCGCGCCGGGGACCAGCCCGCCGCCGAGGACGCGGTCCAGCTCCGGCACGCCGGTGGGACGGGCGGTGGCCTGGCGGCCGTCGACCTGGCCGATGGGGAGCGCGGAGGTGGTGACGCGCCCCGGCGTCGTGGTGCGGACCGCGGGCGCCCCGTACTCCTCGACCGTCCCCCACGCCTGGCACTCGGGGCAGCGGCCGAGCCACTTGGCCGTCTGCCAGCCGCACTCGGTGCAGCGGTAGGACGGCCGGTCCTTGGTGGTCTTCGTACGGGCAGCCATGACGCACACCGTAGCCGCCCCCACTGACAGCCCGGTCCGGCCGCCGGGCGCACGGCGTGCGGGACGCGTGCGCGCTAGCGTGCGGGGAGCGGGTGGCACAGGGCCGGGACGCGGCCCCGACCGCGCGGGCACAGGGGCGGGACGCGGCCCCGACCGCGCGGGCGGGCAGCGGAACAGAAGGTTCCTGTCCCCTTATGAGGGATCGTTTCACCCGTACGAATTAAAAGCGTCCAATCCGCCAGATCGCGCCACCCTTATCCCCCTACGGTCACCGGGTGATGACCAGCAGTCCGCAGACCACGACCCGCCCGACCGGCGCCCACCGGGCGCACCGGGACGCGCGTGACCGCGCCGCGGCGCGCACGCTGGCGCAGCGGCCCTCCGCGCCGTACGAGCCGTACCTGGACGGCCTGTTCACCTACTGCCTGTCCGTGCTGTGCGACCACGACGCCGCGATCGCCGCCCTGGCCGACGCCCTGGTGTGCGCCGAGCGGCGCGGCCATCGCGGCCCGGAGGACGCCGGTGACCACCGGGCGTGGCTGTACGCGCTCGCCCGCTGGGTGTGCCTGCGGAAGCTGGCCGAGGCCAAGCGCAGACGCCGGGGCGGCCACGCGGCGGACCGTCCCGGCGAGGGCCGCCGGCACGCCGCGCGGCAGCCCGCCGGGCCCCCCGTGTCCGCGGAGGTCCACGCGCAGCGCCGCCGGGAGCTGGCCCTGCTGGCCTGGCCGGAGGCGGCCGGCACCACGCCCGAGCAGCGCGAGGCCCTGGAGCTCGCCGTGCGCCACCACCTGAGCGCCCAGGAGGTCGCCGCCGTCCTCGGCCGGGACCCGGAGGCCACCCGTGAACTGCTGGCCTCCGCCGCCTGCGAGGTGGAGCGCACCCGCGCCGCCCTCGCCGTCGTCGAGACGGGTTCGTGCCCCGGTGTCGCCCGCCTCACCGGCGACAGCCAGTTCGTGCTCGGCGCGGCCCTGCGCCAGGAGCTGGTGCGGCACGTCGACGACTGCCCCCGCTGCCGCCGCACGGCCGAGCGCGCCATCCCCGGCCGCTGGCCGGGCACCACCGTCACCCCCGCCGAACTGCCCGTCCTCCCGGCGCCCCGCGCGGCCCTGCACGCCGTCATGACCCACCTCCCGCGCGTGCGCGGGGCCTCCCCCCGCTTCGACCGGCGCGGCTTCCCGATGGACCCCAAGGACCGGGCCGCCCGGCGGGACCGGCTGCGCGCCCGCGCCGTCACCACGACCGTGGTCGCCACCGTCGTCGCCGCCCCCGTGTTCGCGATCTGGGCGGCCTACCGGGGCACACCGGTCGGCGAGGGCGAGGACGGCCGCTCGGCCAGCGCCAGCGAGGCCCACGGCCCCGACGGCCCGGACGGGCGGGGAGCGGGCGGTCACGAGAACGCGGGGAACGCCGGAAGCGGGCCCGGCAGCCGCTTCGGCCAGGAGGGCGGAACCGGCGCCTCCGTGGCCGTCGTCGGCGTCACCGACGCCGGGGAGCAGGGGACGGGCCGCCTGGAGGTGACGGCCGCCGGCCGGGGCGACCTCACGCTGATCACCCTGACGGCGACCGGACGCGCGCCGGTGGACTGGTCCGCCACCACCGACGCCGCCTGGCTCTACACGAGCCGGTCGTCGGGGACCCTGGGACCCGGCGAGTCCGTGACCATCAGGGTGTACGTCGACCATCTGCGCGAGCCGTCGGGTCCCTGGAGCGCGCGGATCGCCATCTCGCCCGTGGGTGCCGTCGTCTCCCTGAAGGGGTACGGCACGGCGCCCGGCGTCACGAGCCCCGGCCGCCCGGCCCCGCGCCCCAGCAGCCC
>NZ_WYCT01000307.1 GCF_011008945.1 Streptomyces harenosi | reverse complement strand
CCGGAACCCGCCCCGCCCCGCCACGGAAACGGCCGGCGCGAAGGCCGGGACAAGCGCGCGCCCCCCGGGACGGAGGGCGGCGCGGCGCGCCCGGACCCGGTCGGTAGCCTGTCGCTGATCAAGCCGACCGGAGCCCGGCCGACCCCGGCCCCTTGCCGAGCCCGCTCGCCGGAACGCGCGCGGGAGGCGGGCGGAGCAGCCGGCCCGCCCGACCACCGAGGTGAGACATGCGGTTCACCACCCGACCCACGCTGCAGGGAACCTTCGGCATGAAGTTGTTCAGTTAAGGGAGCTGACCTGCGGTGATTCCACCGTGCCTGCCGCTGACCTGGGGAGTTGTGCCTTTCAGCGTCTTTCACGAACATGCAGTCTTGTGCGGACGATTCTCCCCACGCGCTCCCCAGCGACGCGGATACTCCCCAGATTCTCCCCAGGGAAGCCGTCGCCGAGAGCAGTTCCCGGTGGCAGCGTGTTCCCGGCCTACCAATAGGCGGACGCGCTGAGTGACTGATGCGAGCTGACCGGTTTGGAGCGGGGAGGGCGTCTCCGCGGTCAGTTGCCCCGTACAGCTCAACCGGACCACCCCCGCGTCGGCGGGGAGGACGGGACGGGTGTGGGCGGCGCCGACGTCGGACGCGGACCACCCCCGCGTCGGCGGGGAGGACGTGGCGATCTGCGTCATCATCTGTTCGATGAGCGGATCACCCCAGCGTCGGCGGGGAGGACCTCGAACTGGCCAACCCGGACCGGAACGCCGACGGACCACCCCCGCGTCGGCGGGGAGGACAAGCCGAGGTCCAGCGGCGGCCCATGGCTGGCCGGACCACCCCGCGTCGGCAGGGAGGACCTGGGCGACGAGGCCGTGATCCGCATCAGGGTCGGATCACCCCCGCGTCGGCGGGGAGGACTCGGCGGCCGTGGGCGCGGCTCCCTCGGGCAGCGGATCACCCCCGCGTCGGCGGGGAGGACAGGTGCGCCCGGCAGCGGCCCCACCGGCCGCCTGGATCACCCCCGCGTCGGCGGGGAGGACCCGGGCGCCGGTCCGCTGGCGCTGTCGTAGATCGGATCACCCCCGCGTCGGCGGGGAGGACCAGACACCGAGCGCGATGAGGTCCTCGATCTGCGGATCACCCCCGCGTCGGCGGGGAGGACTTGAGCGCGGACGTGCTGTCCTGCCAGGTGCGCGGATCACCCCCGCGTCGGCGGGGAGGACTGCGCCACGACCTGGCCCATGTCGGCGAGGATCGGATCACCCCCGCGTCGGCGGGGAGGACGACGCCGACGCCGCCACCACCGGCGCCGTGCACGGATCACCCCCGCGTCGGCGGGGAGGACCCACACGGTGGAGCGGCCGTTGAGGTACAGCGCGGATCACCCCCGCGTCGGCGGGGAGGACCCCGCACCCGGTCCCCGGCGGGCTGTTCTTCGTCGGATCACCCCCGCGTCGGCGGGGAGGACAGGGGCCTGCGGAACGGGCCTGGCGGTACCGCCGGATCATCCCCGCGTCGGCGGGGAGGACTTGTTAGTCCACAGTTCCTTCAGACGTTCAGCCGGATCACCCCCGCGTCGGCGGGGAGGACTCTTTCTGACCTGCGCTTTAGGAGGGGGTTTGCATGTTCTTTACCTTCGGTGCGGCGGTCATGCGGATCAGGGTAAGGCCGTCGAAGTCGGCGGGGATGCGGCGGCGGGTGCCTGCGGTGCGGATGGCGTATCCCTGTTCGGTGGCGGCGGGATGGACGAGGACGGCGGCGCCGTTGCCCACGACTTCGGTGACGGCGTGCCAGAGTTCGTCGCGGACGCGGGCGGAGACGCTGCCGACGAAGATGCCGGGTACTACCTCGCTGGTCCACCGGCTGAGAGCGCCGCGCAGGTGGTCAGGGACCGCGGTGGTGGCGATGACGACCATGGAGGGCATCAGTCGCCTCCGTCAGCGTAGTTGACGCCTGCTGGGAGTGCTCCGGATTTGGGGTCCCAGAGGTGGACCATCTTCACGTCACGCCGTTCGGAGTGTTCCTCGTCGGAGTCGTCATCGGCTGTGGTGGTGTGGGCGTGGGACGGGGTCAAAAGGGTTTGGACGTCCTGGACGATGCGGGGCAGGAGGCGCAGGAGCCGGAGGTCCTCGCGGAAGCGGCGGCGGGCTTCTTGCTCGGGGTTTTCGGAGTTGTGGAGGGCGAAGGCGAGGGGGAGTGTGATGTCGGCTTTGTAGAGGTCGGCGATGTCGTAGACGATAGGCGTGCTGGGTGCCGGCGTGGACGTAGCCGAGGGCTGGTGAGAGTCCGAGGGCGAGCAGGGCGGCGTGGACGACGCCGTACAGGCAGGTGTTGGCGGCGGACAGGGCGAGGTTGACGGGGTCCTGGCTGTCCCATTGGTCGGGCCGGTAGTTGCGGCGGAAGCGTCCGATGCCGTGCTGTTGGGCGAGGATCTTGTACAGGGCCTTCATGCGCTGGCCCTCCATACCGCGGAGCTGATTAAGGGTGACGGATTGCGGTATGTCGGTGTCCTTGAAGCGCATCTGGTACATGCGGATCGCGATGTTGTGGCGCTGTGTCGGGTCGGCCCATGTCGCGACCTGTTGTTCGAGCCAGTGGGTGGTGAGGGAGTCGGGGAGGATGCCCGCGTAGGCGCGGACGCCGCCGGCTCCGACGCAGACGACGCTGGTGCCGTGGCGGGCGAGGGTGGTCACGGCCGGGGTGGTGATGGAGACGCCTGGGCCCAGGAGCAGGCAGGAGAGGGCGGCGGTGGGGAGGTAGACGAGGTCGGTGCGGTGTTCGTCGACCTGGATCTGTGCGCACACTCCGGTGTCGTCCTGCACGACGCGCACCATGTCGAGGTAGAGGAAGGACAGGGAGTCCGCGACGCGGGGGAGCATGGCCAGGGTGGGGGCGGCCAGGCGTCTGCGCGCGTCGCCGCCCCGTCGTGGGGCGCTCACGTGGCTGTTGCGGGGGCGAGGCTGAGCAGGCCCGCGCCGTACGGTTTGCCGCGTCCGATGCCGCGGATGAGGGCGTCGCGAAGGGCGTCGGGGTCGGTGACGGAGGCGGTGCCGTCGTAGCGCAGCAGGCTGTGCCGCATGCCGTGGGTGTGTTGGCCGCGGGGGCGGGCCGGTTCCATGCTGGTGGGGGTCAGGTCGTGAAGGTCGAGGCCGGCTTCGGTGGCGCGGCGCAGCCACCACTGGTCGGCGTCCGTGCCGGAGAGCGGCACGATCCGTCCCCGCTTGCCCTTCTCCTCCAGGGGGAGCCGCTCCCGCTTGGCGGGGTTGACGACGATGCGGTAGCGGACGCCGAGTCCCTTGCGCAGTGCGGTGAACATCGCAGCGAGGCTTTTGACGTCGGCCTGGCCGTATCCGGTGGGCAGGCGGCCCGGGTCGAGGCTGGCGGCCTGGACGAGGAGGGTGCTGGAGGTGTCGGTCTCGTCCAGGCGGTACAGCAGCCCGGCTTTGTGGCGGGGGGCGTCGCCGAGGCCGTCGGGGACCATCCGCATGACGGTGCGGTGCATCTGGGTGGCGTCGCGCAGGTCGCGCTGTACGTCGCGGCTGTGCGGGTTGAGGCGGATGCGTGCGAGCACCAGGTAGTCGTTCATGCGCTGTCCTCGGGGCGGGCGTAGTCGATCAGGCGCTGCATCAGGGTCTCCGGGGGGCCTGCGAGGGAGCGGGGCACCGGGATCCGGGTGCGGTGCAGGCGGCGGCTGGTGTGGCTGCGGCCGTGCTGGGCGAAGCTCACCGGCATGTCGTTCACGTCGATCACGTCGACCGGCACGGTTTCTTCGGACTCGTCGACGGGGGGTGGCTGTTCGTGGAGGAATTCCACGGTGATCGTCCCGGCTTCCTGGGTGGTGCCGTCCTTGGATCGTGGTGCGGTGCGGCTGAGCGGCACGCGGGTGCGGAGTTCTTCCTCGGGGTCGTCGACGTGGCGGCGCAGGAGGAACGGCTCGTCGGGGACGCAGGAGCGGCGGCCCAGGTACGGTGCCCAGTGCGGGCGGCTCAAGGCGTCCGCGAGGCGTGTGAGGGTTTCGTCGGCTGCGGTGACGGCGACGACGAACACCGCGTCGGACAGGTAGTGCCGGCGGGTGATGACGGCGGCGCCTTTGTTGCTGCCTCCGCTAGTGGCGGCGGTGCGGTCCTTGGGGAATCCGCCGCCGACGGTGTGGTAGTCGACGATCCGGACGCCGGGCCGGTCCACGCGCACGGTGAGCTGCAGGTCCTGGTAGCGGTCCGGGTCTGCCTCGTCGCGGCCGATTCCCTCGGCGGCGGCGAACATGCCGATCAGTGCGGAGCGGGTCGGGAAGGGTGCGGTGTCCCGGACCGGGGTGAACGCGGAGCGTTCACCCCAGGACTGCAGGGGGCCGGCCAGGCGCAGCAGGAGCCCGCTCACGGCTGGTCCTCCACAGCGGGCACGGCGGCCTCGACGGCGGCGTCGATCAGCTGGTCGAAGGAGTCGTGGGCGGTGCCGAGGCCGGTGTACTTCTCGGCGGGGTCGATGACGGTGTGGCCGTGGAAGCGGCGGTTGCGGTGTCCCAGAAGGCGGTTGAGGTTGCCGGCGTAGGTGTCAAGGGCCTGGCGGGAGGGCTGGGAGAAGCCGCCGTGCCGGTCGCCGGTGACGGGGGTCTCGAAGGCGGCGGCCAGGGAGAGGGGCCGGTGTTCCCGTACGGCGAGGTAGGCCAGGTCCGGGACGGTGTGCGGGGCGGTGCTGTTCTTCTTGGCCTGCGGCAGGGAGAGCAGGAAGTGCTCGGCGAAGGAGCTGAGCACGGTCCGGGCGGCCTTGACGTCGCCTTCCAGGTTCTTCAGCAGGTCGGCGACGTTGACGGTCGCGTACCGGTAGAAGACGCCGGCGCTGAACTCGGCGGTGTCGAGGTGACCGCTGCCGGTTTCTGCTTCGCCAAGCCAGTCGTCGACGGCGGTGAAGTAGTCCCGCTGCGGCTCGGCGGCGTGCGTGGTGAACGCGTGGGCGACCTGGGCCGCCCCGTCCACGTTGGCGTCGGGGAGTTCGGCGAGCATGCGGCCCAGCAGGCTGATGGAGGCGGTGCGCCGCTTGAGGATCGCCTCGATCCGCTCGGGCGGCAGTACCTGGCCGGGCTTCTTCTTGCCCTGGGACGCCTCCAGAGCCTGGCGGTGCTCGGCGCACACGGCGGCCAGTTCGTCGATGGCCGCCTCCGGCAGGAACAGCAGCACCGAGGTGTGGCCGGCCGATTCCGTGCCGATGCCTTTCTTCCCGGCGCTCGCGGCGACCTGCGCTCCGGCGAACGCGGCCAGCTCCGTGGGCTAGCCGGTGTTCTCGAGGGCGCGCTGCACCTTCGCCGGCACCAGGCGGGTGCGGGCGGCCCGCTCCCCGAGATCCTGCTCGACACCGAGCCGGATGACCCGCTTCCAGGACTGGCTGGAGACCCGGATGCGGAAAGCGTTGCCGTAGCGCACCTGCTTGGGGGAGCCGAGGTCGTCACGGTTGAGGTTGGCGGCGGGCACCGACTGCAGGGCGCTCAGGTCCAGGTACAGGGTCATCGGTCGTTCTCCTCGGCAGGGTCAGAGTCGGTGGGGTCGGTCGTGCCGTCGGCGGTGCGGAAGTAGCTCTCGAGCCAGCGGGTGGCGATGCGGTCTCGGCTGCGGTTCCACCAGGCGAGGTCCTCCAGGAGGACCGCCCAGTCGACCGTGACACCGCCTCCCAGGAGCTGGCGGACGAGAGCGGGCAGCCCCGGGTGCACGGTGTCGCTGCTCTGCCGGGCCATCAGGTGTAGAGCGCCTTCGGCGGAGTTCTCCTTCAGCACGCCCTTGGCGACGGCCTGGCCGAGCGATGCGCCCAGGTTGGACCGCTCGTACCAGGAGAGGGACCCGCTGTGGCCGGGCGTGGTGTCGCGGGCCGAGCGGGGACGTGCGGCGATCAGCGATGCCACGGCGTAGTACGCCCGCCGCACATCGGCGTGGTGCGGATCGTCGTGGTCGCGCAGCCACGGCACCAGATAACGGTGCATGTGGTTGCACCGCTCCACCGGCAGCCCGAGCCCGCGCCGCAGGGCGGCACGGGCCTGGTTGGACTCGCACACCCGGTGCACGTAAGCGACGAACCGGTCCGAGACGCGGACGGTCGAGGAGACCGGCGGGGCAGGCGCCGCCGGTGTGGAATCGGTCATGAGACATCCCTGGTGCGGGGAAAGGGTGGGGTGACGAGACGCCGACCGCGTCGGCGTGGGCACAGCCGGGTGCGTTCAGTCGGATGCGGGCGGCTGCAGCAGTGCGAGGATCAGGCTGCGGGCGCGATGACGGGCGCGCGCCACCCGGATGTCCGCACGGTTGGCCTGGCCGATGGCCTCGTCGAGAGCGGCAAGAGCCGCGTCGACGAACGGCTTGTCGACCCGCTCCGCGGTGCGGCTGGCATCGGTCAGATGCCAGAACTCCTTCTCCGCGGCCGGCCAGTAACGGGTCAGCGCGGCAGAAGCCCACGGGCCGGGTCTGCGGGCGTCCAGCTTGATCTTGGCCTTCGGTGACAGGTCGACACTGGCGTCGGTGGCGATCGTCCAGGCGATCCTCGCCGCGAAGTCCAGCCGGTCACCCGCCTTCTCCGCAGCGGTGTGGCAGCGCTTGACGTGATAGGCCATCTCCGCGTCGACGCCGCAAGGGGATCGTCGGTCCGGCTATGAGGAGAACCATGCAGTCGACCCTTCCCGTCCCCTGGACCGCTGCGGCACCCTGGGTGCTCGTGGTGACCGTCATCGTGCTCGTGATCGGCATGCGTCCTGACCCGGCGACGGTCGGATCGTGCAGCGCCTTGCTGCTGGGAGCTGCTGAGGCATACCGCCGCCTCTCCCGATAGTCTCCGCGCAGTGGCCCTCGGGCACCTTCCGGGGGTCGGGTCCCTGCCGAATGCGGGGGTGTTTCAGTCGAGGGGCAGGGAGGCTGCCCAAGCCCTACGCCTTCCCCACCGAGGTGGGGGTGCCCGGCGGAACTCGGTCACTCACGGACAAGCCCGAGGTCCTTGTCCAGGCGAAGTGTCCTGTCGCCGATCTTCACCGCCTGTGCGGTCCCACCCAGCACAAGCTGGTGAAGGACACGCAGTTCTGCGAGCATCGGGTGCTCCGTCCACGACTTCGGCGGGGCGACACTCTCAGGGTCCGCCCCCTTGAGCCAGTCAGATCGGACTGCAAGGGTGCGGCGCATCACCTGCCGCACGGACGAGACGGGCAGCTTGCCGTCCGGCGCGGCCTCGGGCAGCAGGTGCTCGCCCTCCAGATCCAAGGTCACTCGTCCGTCCTCTTGGACGTACGCGCACAGCAGCCGCACCGAGTCGGCGCCGAGCCTGGTGGACACCTCCCACTCATCCTCTTCACCGGGCAGATCATGCAGATCGTGCAATGCGGAAACGCTCCGCGCGCGCGGGACGGCCAGGAGGCCGGCCATGCTGCGTTCCGCCACCTCTTTGCCCTTGTGAGCCGTCCAGGCTTTCGCCGCCTTGCCGCCCGGGCTGTTCCAGTCGAAATCCTCGTTGTCCCCGTGCACGGCCTCGACCAGGGGCTGCACACCGCCCGGGATGGAGATGGTCCCGCCCTCGATCCCGGCAAGAGTGCTCGAGGTGGTGGCCAGGAGGTGCTCGGAATACACCTCGCCCCATTGCTCCGGTACTTTGCCGCCGCCCGCGATCGGGTCGAGCACCACAAGACGAGGCCCGCCCGCCCAGGCCGGGCGGCCACGACCGCCGGGGTAGCCGTGCCGGGCCCAGTGACTCTCGTGCCGCCAGCACCGCCCGGCCCTCTGCAGCAGCAGGGACAACGGAGCGAGGTCGCTGATGACGATGTCCGCATCAAGATCGAGCGACTGCTCCACGACCTGGGTGGCCACGACGATCCGGCGCAGCGGACGTGGGCCCCCGCGCCCCAGCCCTTCGGTGACCTCCCGAGTGCGGGCCTCGCGCACGTCCCCGGGGAAGCGGGCGTGCAGCAACTGCACGTATCCGCCCTCGTCATGGGAGCGCATGTCGAACCGCGCACGGAGCCTGAGGTAGGTGTCCTGCGCGTCCCCCACGGTGTTGCACACCACCAGCGCGGTGCCGCCCTCGCCTTCGCACACCGGCTTCAGGAACCGCTCGATCACCCCCAGCCGAGCCCGGGCCCCACCCCCCGAACCGTGGACGACCGGTTCCACCGCGACACCGAGTTCCATGGCCCGCGCACGGGCCTGCTCACTCTGACGAGCAGGCGAAATCGCTGTCGCCCGGCCGCTCTCCCCGTCCACATACAGCCAACCGGGATAGGGCGCCGGAAACGTCCGGCTGCTCAGGCCACGCGACTTGTGACCGGCACCCTGCAGGTACTCCTTGATCAGCCGGTCGCTGACCGACGCGGGCAACGTCGCCGACAACAGAACGACAGGCACCCCGTACGCCCCGAGCCAGTTCAGCAGACGGCCCAACAACACCTGCATGTACGGGTCATAGGCATGAGCCTCATCAACGATGAACGTCTTGCCCGACAACGCCAGCAACCGCAGCGCGTTGTGCCGCACCGGCAGCACCGCCATCAGGGCCTGGTCGATCGTGCCGACCGAGAACTGCGCCAGCAGCGGCCGCTTGGACCCGCGCAGCCACCGCTGCGGCCGCATGTCGGCCTCCGTCCTCCGGCTCCCCTGCCCGACCTCGTCACCATCACAGGTGAGCACACCCTGCGCGTCCAGGTCCTCGTCGGCGTAAGCGCTGTTCAACCAGGCCATACTGTGCACCAGCGTCAGCCCGGCATCCTCACCGGACTGACGCAGCAACGCATGCGCGACCCGCCCATGCATCTGATCACTGGTAGCCATCGTCGGCAGCAAAAACGCATACCCCTGCGTACCGAACGCCTGAGACAGAACCCGCTCGGCCT
>NZ_WYCT01000306.1 GCF_011008945.1 Streptomyces harenosi | reverse complement strand
TCGTGGGCTCGGAGATGTGTATACGAGACAGCACCACGACACCCCCGGGAGCAGCCCATGTGCGAGGACCATCCGTTCGAGGCCGGGATCGGCAGGCGCGCCGTGTTCGTGACGGGCGCCGCCGCCGCGCTTACCTTGGGAACCGTGAGCTTCGCGTCGGCCGCGGGCCGGGACCGGGGCCGGGAGACGAGGACGGTGTGCGGCACCCTGCCCCCGGGATCGCCGGACTTCGTGTACGTGCCCGTGGAGGTTCCCGCCGGGGTGCGGGAGATCCGCGTCGCCTACTCCTACGACCGCCCGGCGGTACCGGCCGGCACGCCGGGCAACGCCCTGGACATCGGCCTGTTCGACGAACGCGGCACCGAACTCGGCGGCCGCGGCTTCCGGGGCTGGTCGGGCGGGGCGCGCACGGAGTTCTTCGTCCGCGCGGACGAGGCGACCCCGGGCTACCTGCCCGGGCCGGTGCGCGAGGGCACCTGGCACATCGCGCTCGGCCCGTACACGGTGGCCCCGCAGGGGCTGTCGTACGAGATCGCCGTCACGCTGGAGTACGGGGAGCCGGGCCGGACGCCGCGGCCGGTGTACCCGCCCGAGCGGGCCCGGGGCCGGGGCCGGGCCTGGTACCGGGGCGACTGCCATCTGCACTCCTGGCACTCCGACGGCCGCCGCACCCCGGCCGAGATCGCGGCGCTGGCGCGGGCGGCGGGGCTGGACTTCATCAACTCCTCCGAGCACAACACGCACTCCGCGCACGCCCACTGGGCCGAGGCGGCCGGGGACGACCTGCTGGTGATGCTGGGCGAGGAGGTGACCACGCGCAACGGTCACGTCGTGGCGCTGGGCACCGATCCGGGCACCTTCGTCGACTGGCGCTACCGGGCCCGCGACAACCGCTTCGGCCGGTTCGCCCGGCAGATCCGCCGGGCCGGGGGCCTGGTGGTCCCGGCCCACCCGCACGCCACCTGCATCGGGTGCAACTGGAAGTTCGGGTTCGGCGAGGCGGACGCGGTCGAGGTGTGGAACGGGCCCTACACGCCCGACGACGAGGTGGCGCTGGCCGACTGGGACGGCATGCTCGTCGCCTCGGTGCGCGAGGGCCGCGCCTGGATTCCGGCCATGGGCAGCAGCGACGCGCACCGGGACCCGGACGTGGTGGGGCGGCCGCAGACCGTCGTCCTCGCCGACGACCTGTCCCGGCGGGCGATCCAGGAGGGCATCCGCGCCGGGCGGTCCTACGTCGCCGAGTCGGCGCAGGTGTCGCTCTCCTTCACGGCCTCGGGCGGGCGGGGCGAGCACGCCGGGATCGGCGAGCGGCTGCGGGTGGACCGCGACGCCCCGGTCACCGTCCGGCTGGAGGTGACCGGGGCGCCGCGGTGCACGGTCCGCCTCGTCACCGACCAGGGCGTGCTGTTCACCGGTGCCCCGCTGCCGGTCTCCGGCTCCGGCACCGTCGAGTGGCGGACCACCGCCTCGTACGCGGCCTACGTCCGGGCGGAGCTGCGGCACGAGGCGGCGGCGGGCCCGGTGCCGGGGGCGCTCGCGGCGTTCACCAACCCGATCTTCCTCGGCGAGCGGTGACGGCGGCCGGCCCGCCCCGGCTCAGTCCTCCACGACCAGCGCGGGCGTGCTGGTCGTGAGGACCTCGCCGCGGAAGAAGGCCGGGCTGCGGCGCCGCATCACCAGCATGATCACCAGGCCGAGCAGCAGCAGCCCGACGCCGATGACGAAGACGGAGCCGACGCCGAAGACGGAGGAGCCGCTGCCGTAGGCCGGGTCCCACATGTCGTACAGCGTCTTGCAGAACACGGCGGTCAGGGCGATCCCGCCGAGCACCGGCAGGACGCCCTTGAAGAGCGCCTCGCGCGGCGAGCGGGTCAGCTCGGCCCGGAAGAACCACGCGCAGGCGAAGGCCGTCAGCGCGTAGTAGAAGCAGATCATGAGGCCGAGCGCGTAGATCGTGTCCACCAGGACGTGCTCGCTGACCAGGGTCATGACGGTGTAGAAGACGGCCGTGGCGACACCGGCGGTGACGGTGGCGCGGCCCGGCGTGCGGAACTTCTCGTGGACCCGGGCGTAGGAGGGCGGCAGCGCCTCGTAGGCGGCCATGGCCAGGACCGTGCGGGCCACCGGGATGAACGTGGTCTGGAGGCTGGCGGCGGCCGAGGCGAGGACGGCGACGAAGAGCAGGATGCCCAGGCCGTCGCCCATCACGGGACCGGCGAGGGCGGCGAAGACGTTGTCGGAGGTCTCGGGGTTGGCCAGGCCCAGCCCCTCGGTGCCCGAGCCGACGGCCATCTGGGCGGCGACGGCGGTCACGAGGTAGGAGCCGACCAGGACGACCATCGAGATCAGGGCGGCGCGGCCCGGGGTCTTCTCGCTGCCGACGGTCTCCTCGTTGGCGGTCAGGCAGGCGTCCCAGCCCCAGTACATGAAGATCGACAGGGAGAGCCCGGCGCTGAAGGTGGCGAACGAGCCGACCTCGAAGGGGTTCAGCCAGGACCAGGAGAAGTCCAGGTGGCCCGGGAAGGAGCCGGAGCCGGCCTTGCCGAAGGCGAAGACGACGAAGAGGGCGAGCACCACGAGCTGGAGTGCCACCAGCGCGTACTGCACGCCCTTCGTCGCCGTCATGCCCCGGTAGCTGACCGCCGTGGCGGCGGCGATCAGGGCCAGGCAGGTCACGATGTGGACGGCCTTGTTGCCGTCCAGGTCCGCGACCGCCTGGCTCCCGGTCAGCTCGCCGGCGAGCAGCCAGAAGTAGGAGGTGGCCACGCCGGCCAGGTTGGAGAGCACGATCACCGTGGCGATGACCAGGCCCCAGCCGCACATCCAGCCGACGCTCGGCCCGAACGCCTTCACCGTCCAGGTGAAGGAGGTGCCGCAGTCCGGCACCGCCTTGTTCAGCTCGCGGTAGGCGAACGCGACGAGCAGCATCGGCAGGAAGCCGACCAGGAAGATCGCCGGAAGCCGGACGCCGACCTCGCCGGCGGTGGAGCCGAGTGTGGAGGTGAGGCAGTACACCGGGGCGACCGTGGAGACGCCGATCACCGCGCTGCCGAGCAGGCCGACGGAGTTCCCGCCGAGCCCCTTGCCCCGTACGCCGTCGGCCTCGTCGCCGACCGGGGGCCGCGTTACCGCCTGTGTCATGGCACAGGACCGTAAAGTGTGCGATTTCCATGGAAGGGGGGAGAAGGCGGGACGCGAAGGCCCCTCAGATTCCTGCGATTCGCAAGCGCGGACAGGAAACTGCCATGGATCATACGAGCAAAATTCTCCGGCGGTTCACGCTTGCAAGGCCCTTCGCCCTCCGCACCGGGTGCGGGAACCGCAGCGCCGCCCGGAATGCCCGATTCCAGTTTTCCCGTGTGAGCTGCGCCACACCGCGCCGGGAGCCGTTCCGGAGGCGGCCCCGGCCCGCGATCGTGGGGCCATGCCCCGCCTCGCCGGCCTCCGGTTCCGCGCCGCCACCGCCCTCCAGCGCCGGCTCGCCGGCCCGCTGCCGCGCCGCCTCCCGCTCCGGACCGCGCCGGAGACCACCGGCCGCGTCCGTGGCCTGCCGCGCCGGACCCCGGTGGGCGGACGCCGCGCCGGGGACTCTCCCTGGCTGGTGGCGGAGTGCGGCGGGCGCGCCCAGTACGTCCGCGACATCCGCGCCGACCCGCGGGTACGGGTGCGGATCGGCGGACGCCGGCACCCCGGCACCGCCCGCCCGCTCCCGGACGGCGACCCGGTCGCCCGGGAGCGCACCCTGCCCCGGTGCGACAGCGCGGCGGTCGGGCTGTTCGGCACGGAGCTGATGACCGTACGCGTGGCCCCGGGCCGCTGACGGCCGCGGCGCCCCGGCTCCGCCCCGGCCCGTGCGGAGAGAATGTGCAGACCTCGTGGTCCTCCCGGACCGCCCTGTGACCGGGGTCTCGCACGGCTGACGGAGTCACCATGAACAAGGCAAACTGACGTCGTTGCTCAGGATGTCTAGGGGGACGGCATGGACGGTGTACCGCGCGTACCGGAGCAGCGAGGCCCCGGCTCCCCGAAGGAGCCGCCGGCGTCCCTGCGCTTCGGCGTGCTCGGCCCGGTGCGCGCCTGGCGCGGCGGCGAACCCGTCGCCACCGGGTCCCCCCAGCAGCGCGCCCTGCTCGCCGCCCTGCTGCTGCGCGAGGGCCGCACGGCCACCGCGGCGGAGCTGATCGACGCGCTCTGGGGCGAGGACCCCCCGTCGCAGGCGCTGGCGGCGGTCCGCACGTACGCGTCCCGGCTGCGCAAGGTGCTCGACCCGGGCGTGCTGGTGAGCGAGTCCGGCGGCTACGCCGTCCGCGGGCTGGGCGAGGGCGCCCTGGACCTGGCCGTCGCCCAGGAGCTGGCCGCCGCGGCGGAGAAGGCGCGCACCGCCGGGGACCTCGGCCACGCGCGCGAGGCGCTGGGCCGGGCCCTGGCCCTGTGGGACGGGGAGCCGCTCGCGGGGGTGCCCGGGCCGTACGCCGAGGCCCAGCGGGTCCGCCTGGAGGAATGGCGCCTCCAGCTCCTGGAGACCCGCCTCGACCTCGACCTGGAACAGGGCTGCCACGCGGAGGCCGTCTCCGAGCTGACCGCCCTGACGGCGGCCCACCCCCTGCGCGAGCGGTTCCGGGAACTGCTCATGCTGGCGCTGTACCGCAGCGGACGCCAGGCCGAGGCCCTCGCCGTGTACGCCGACACCCGGCGGCTGCTCGCCGACGAGCTCGGCGTCGACCCGCGCCCCGGGCTGCGCGAACTCCAGCAGCGCATCCTCCAGGCGGACCCCGGCCTCGCGGAGCCCTCCACGCCGGCCGCCGAACCGGCCGCGGTGCCGGTGCGCCCGGCGCAGCTTCCCGCGACGGTCCCCGACTTCACCGGGCGCGCGACCGTCGTACGGGAACTGAGCGAGGTGCTCGCCTCCGCCGACGGCCGGGTGATGGCGGTGTCCGCGCTGGCCGGCATCGGCGGCGTCGGCAAGACCACCCTCGCCGTGCACGTGGCCCACCAGGCCCGCCCGTCCTTCCCCGACGGACAGCTCTACATCGACCTCCAGGGCGCGGGCCCGCGGCCGGCGGAGCCGGAGACGGTGCTCGGCTCCTTCCTGCGCGCGCTCGGCACCCCGGACTCGGCGATCCCGGACTCCCTGGAGGAGCGCGCCGCCCTGTACCGCTCCCTCCTGGACGGCCGCCGGGTGCTGGTCCTGCTGGACAACGCCCGCGACGCGGCCCAGGTCCGCCCCCTGCTGCCCGGCACGGACGGCTGCGCGGCCCTGGTCACCTCCCGGGTGCGCATGGTCGACCTCGCCGGGGCCCATCTCGTCGACCTGGACGTGATGTCCCCCGACGAGGCGCTCTCCCTCTTCACCAAGATCGTCGGCCGGGAGCGGGTGGCGAGCGAGCGGGAGGCCGCGCTGGACGTCGTCGCGGCCTGCGGCTTCCTCCCGCTGGCCATCCGCATCGCCGCCTCCCGCCTCGCCGCCCGCCGCACCTGGACGGTCTCCGTCCTGGCCGCCAAGCTCGCCGACGAGCGCCGCCGCCTGGACGAGCTCCAGGCCGGCGACCTCGCGGTCAAGGCCACCTTCGAACTCGGCTACGGCCAGCTCGAACCGGCCCAGGCCCGCGCCTTCCGCCTGCTGGGCCTGGCCGACGGCCCCGACATCTCGCTGGCCGCCGCGGCGGCCGTCCTGGACCTCCCGGCGGAGGAGACCGAGGACCTGCTGGAGGCCCTGGTCGACACGTCCCTGCTGGAATCGGCCGCCCCCGGCCGCTACCGCCTCCACGATCTGGTCCGGCTCTACGCGCGTGCGTGCGCGGAACGGGACGAGCATCCGCCCAGCGAGCGGGAGGCGGCGCTGTCGCGGCTGCTGGACTTCTACCTGGCGACGGCGGCGGGCGTCTACGCCACCGAGCGGCCCGGCGACCGGCTGGTGGAGGACCTGGAGACGACCAGGTACCCCGGGCTGCGCTTCGACGACGGGTCGGCCGCCCTGGACTGGCTCTACACCGAGTCGGCCGCGCTGCTCGCCTGCGTGCGCCAGGCCGCGGGCACGCCCCGGCTGCGGCGCGCCGTCGACCTGCTGTGGGCGGCCCGGGACCTGGCCGAGTCGGGGGCCAACTTCCGCGCCTACGAGGCCACCGCCGTCGCCATGTGCCAGGCGACGCGGGCGGCGGGGGACCTGCGCGCGGAGGGCCGGGCGCGCAACACCCTCACCGCCGTCCTGCTGGTGACCGGCCGCATCCAGCGGGCCGGTGAGGAGGCGCGGCTGGCCATGGAGTGCGCCGGTTCCGCCGGGGACGCCACGGCCGCGAGCTGGGCCGCCCAGGACCGCGGGCTGATCGCCCTGCACCAGCACCGCTACGCGGACGGCAAGGTCTTCTTCGACCAGGCCATCGCCGGGTTCCGCGCGGCCCGCAACGGGCTGTGCGAGGCGACGGCCCTGTGCAACCTCTCGCGCGCCTACCTGGGCATGGGCAACACCGCCAAGGCCGTCGAGTTCGCCCAGCACGGCCTCGCCGTCCACGTCCGGGTCGGCAGCACGATGCGGCTGGCCAACGGGCACTACGCCCTGGGCGTCGCGCTGACCGCGGCCGGCCGGCACCCGGAGGCCCTCGGCCAGTTCTCCGAGGCCCTGACCATCTTCGCGGACCACCGGCAGCGGCTGTGGGAGGGGACCACCCACTTCCGGATCGCCGAGGCGCACATCGCCGCCCGCCGCCCCTCGCGGGCCGCCCAGCACGCCGAACAGGCCCTCGCGCTGGGCTGCATCGGCGGGGACCGCACGCGCGGCAGCGTCCTGACCCTCCTCGGGCGGGCCCTGTCCGAGCTGGGGCAGGCCGACCGGGCGAAGGCGTGCTGGCGCGAGGCGCTCAGCCTCTACGAGGAGAACGGTGCCGCGGAGGCCGACGCGGTGCGCCTGCTGCTCTCGCCCGCCACGGCGGCCTGAACGGCCAGCTCCGCGCCGGGGCCCGGTCGTTCAGCATTCGTTTATCGGCGTCCGGCACTCTCATAGCAGTCACACCGTCGCGTCGGGGGGCAGACGGAGTGACCCGGAGCCCGACGGGTTAATGTGCGGCTCCGAACGCCCGTCCGGAAGCCCTCGGGGGAGTTTCCGGGCGGGCGTTCCTCACTCGTACCACGCAGAGGAGCTAGCCCATGAGCGACCAGAAGACGGACGCGACCGCCACGCCGCTGGACAACAACATGCCCACCCCTGCGGCGGCCGACGCGACCGCGGCCACGCTCGACAACAACATGCCCAGCGGGCCGGCCAAGGTGGACGCCATCACGACGCTGGACAACAACATGCCCGCCCCGCCCGCCAACCTGGACCTGACCCGGGACGGCAAGTAGACCTCATCCCAGCGGGGGAGGCCGCGGCGGCGCGGAGGGGGAGCCGCCGCGGCCGAGGCATGTCCGGGGCCGCCGGCGCGTGGGGCGGCGCCCGGTACGGCCGCGCGGTGGCCGAGCGCGGCCACGGAGCCGGAAGGGCGTCCAGCCCTCCGGCTCCGATCTGTTTCCGCCGGTGCGGTGGCGATCGGTGCGGTACCGAACCCTGCGGTACCGGTCGGTGCGGTACCGGTCGGTGCGGTGCCGGTCTTGCGACCCCGGCGTCTGGTGCGGGCGGGCCGGGGCGCGGGTGCCCGCGGCCGGCCGGGGCGGCCGGGTCAGGCCGTGCGCGCCGTCCCCGTGCCCTTCTCCGCGTCCAGCGCGTACACGCACCGGTCCTTGCTGCACGCGTACACGATGCCGTCCCTCACCACCGGTGAGCCGGTGATCTCGCCGCCCGTCGCCAGCTTCCAGCGCAGCCGGCCGTCGTCGGCCTTCAGGGTGTACAGCAGGTGGTCGGTGGAGCCGAAGTGGATACGGCCCTCGGCGACCGCGGGGGCGCCCACGATGTCGCCGCCCGCCTGGAAGCGCCACTTGGGCGTGCCGGTGACCGCGTCCAGGGTGTACAGGCCCTTGCCGCTGCCGACGTGGACGTGGCCCGCGGCGACCAGCACCGGCTCCACGGAGGCACGGGACTCGGTGGCGATGCGCCAGCGGTCGCGGCCGTCGGCGGCGTCCAGGGCGTAGACCGTGCCCAGGTAGTCGGCCAGGTAGAGGCCGCCGCCGGTGACGGCCGGGCCGGGGACGAAGGCGGGCGGGGAGAGGAAGACCGCCGGGGCCTCGAAGTGCCACGCGACGCGCCCGCTCGCCACGTCCAGGGCGAGGACGCGGGTGCCCGCGGAGACGTAGACGCGGCCGTCCGGCGCCGCCGTCAGGCGCAGCGGCACGCCACCGCAGGAGGCGGCGTCGCCGATCGGGTACGACCAGCGCTCCTCGCCGCCGTGGGCGTCCAGGGCGCGCAGGCGGCCGTTCTGCCACACGTACACCGTGCCGTCGTGGACGGCGGGTCCGGCCTCCGGCGACTCGAAGTCGCTCTGGCAGCCGGTGATCTCCCACAGCTTCCGGCCGGTCGACGCCTCCCACGCCTGCACACCGCCGCCGCGGGTGCCGGTGACGACCGCGCCCCGGTCCGCCTTGAGGGAGTACACCCAGGCGTCCGTGGACAGGCGCCACAGGTCGGTGCCCGTACGGGCGTCCAGGGCGAAGAGGGTCGGGCCGTCGGAGGCGTGGATGCGGCCGTCCGCGACCGCCATCGACCAGGCCACGTCCCGCGTCTTGAAGCGGCGGCGCCCGGTGGCCACGTCCAGGGCGTGCACCTCGAAGGAGGTGACGTAGACCAGGTCGCCGGCGACGGAGGGCGTGCCCCAGACGTCGTTGGACCTGACTCTTATACACATCTCCGAGCCCACGAGACACTCGCTAAACTCGTATGCCGTCTTCTGCTTGAAAAAAACATTAAATCTGCATATCTACGCATTG
>NZ_WYCT01000305.1 GCF_011008945.1 Streptomyces harenosi | reverse complement strand
CCGCCGCCCCGACGTCTCCCGCCGCAGCGAGAAGTCCCGCCGCGCCATCTACGACGCCGCCCTCGCGCTCGTCGTGGAGCTCGGCTATCCGAAGACCACCATCGAGGGCATCGCCGCACGCGCCGGCGTCGGCAAGCAGACGATCTACCGCTGGTGGCCGTCGAAGGCGGACGTCCTGCTGGAGGCGTTCCTCGACCTGGGCGACCAGGCGGCCCGCGCGGCCGAGGAGGCCGGTTACGACGGGGAGCGGGAGCCGTACGCCATCGCCGACACCGGCGACCTCGCCGCCGACCTCAAGGGCGTGCTCCGCGCCACCGTCGACGAACTGCTGGACCCCACGTACGACCGCCCCTTCCGCGCCCTGGCCGCCGAGGGCCTGGTCAACGAGGAGCTGGGCCGCGTCTTCGTCGCCAAGCTGCTGGAACCCTCCCTCCAGCTCTACGTCGACCGGCTGCGCGCCGCGCAGCAGGCCGGCCAGGTCCGTCCGGAGGTCGATCCGCGCATCGCCCTGGAACTCTTCGTCTCCCCGCTCGCCCAGCGCTGGCTCCAGCGCACGGCACCCATCTCGCACGCGTACACCGACACGCTCGTCGACTACGCGCTCAACGGCCTGGCGCCGCGCTGACCGGCGGCCGGTCCGCCCCCGCGGCCGGGCCCGGGCACGCCTTCCCGGCCGGACGCGGTCTCCGCCGGCCCGCCGGAGATCCGTGCGGGCGAGGTGGGTCCCCGCCCCCACGGGGTACTCCGTGTCCGACCTGCCCCGAATGTGAGCAGCGGCCCCCCCGGGGGCGCGGGATGGTGGGACCATAGGGCATGCTGTTCCGCACGACGGCGAGGCGAGGGGATAGATGAGCGCGGACTTCGGCGGCCGAGGCGGCCTGCAGGGCAAGATCTCCCAGTGGCTGCGCGGACGCCGCCCGAAGGAGGCCGCCGGTGAGGGCGGCCGGGAGGCCCTGCTGCTCGCCGCCGCCGACGCCGGGCTGCCGCTGGCGCCCGCCGCGCACCCGGCCGGCTACATGTGTTCCTGCGACCGGGTCGGCTGTCCCACTCCGGCCCGTCACCCGGTCTCCTTCGCCTGGCAGACGCAGTCCACGACCGACCGCGCGCAGATCGAGCGCTGGGCCCGCCACCAGCCGCAGGCCAACTTCATCACCGCCACCGGCATGGTGCACGACGTGCTCGACGTACCCCTCCAGGCGGGCCGGGAAGCGCTGGAGCGGCTGCTCGGCGCGGGCGTCGAGGTCGGCCCGGTCGCCGAGAGCGACGACGGCCGCATGCTGTTCTTCACCCTCACCCGCGGCACCCCCGAGGACGAGGACGAGTGGTGGCCGTGCGAGCTGGACTGCCACCCGGAGACCATGGACGAGCACCCGGGCCTGCGCTGGCACTGCCGCGGCTCCTACGTCCTCGTACCGCCCGCCCGGCTGCCCGGGGAGCACCAGGCGGTGCGCTGGGTCCGCGGCCCGGAGCACCCGCTGCCGGAGCCGCTGACGCTGCTGGAGGCGCTGACCGACGCCTGCGCCCGGTACGCCGGGGAATCCGACCACGCGGGCACCGCCTGGCCGCTGCGCCACTGACCCGGCGCGACGGCCCGCCCGGCCGCCACGGCACCGGGAGCCGCCTGCCGGCAGCCCCCGCGAGCGCCCCCGGCCCCGCGCCGCCGGACACCGGGCCCGCGGCCCTGTCCCCTGGAGGGAGCCGTCAGCCGCCCCGGGCCGATGTCAGGCCCTGGATGCGTCCCAGGACCTCCACCCGCTGCTCGCCCGAGCCCTTCGGCGGGTCGAGGGCGACCTCGTTGGAGACGAACTCCAGGGTGAGGGACTGCTTGATCTCGCCCGTCGTCAGCGCCAGCACGTCCTTGTTCGGGGTGGGCACGGAGGCGCCCTGCGCGGCGGTCTGCTTCTCGAAGTGGCGCGTGGCGAAGAACACCAGCGCGCCGCCGTCGGTGGTGCGCAGCGCCAGCGGCGCGTAGTCGCCGTGGGTCAGCGGCTCGTCGATGTACTGCCGGGCCAGGCCGGGCCGGATCGCCTGCTTCCGGCGCAGCTCCCGCCACTGGCTGGTGTGGGCTCCGTCCGCGAAGGTGTCCCCGCCGTCCTTCAGATAGGCGGTGTAGCCCTTGCTCAGGCCGGCCGGGGGGACGGCGAGGTCGGTGGAGTTGGCGGGGACGGCCTCGGCCCATCCGTCCTTGTCCGTCTTGAACTCCGGTACGTCACCGGCGGCGGTCAGCGTCAGGTACGCCACCTCCCAGGGCTGCTCCAGCCCGTCCCGGGTGAACACCAGCAGCCAGCGCGCGTCCCCTCCCTTGTTGCCCCGGGCGTCGGCCAGGAACCAGCGCGGCCAGCCCGCCTTCTTCGGGATCGTGAACTCCACGTCCGTCAGCTCCAGCGGGGTGTGCCCGGGATTGCCGCCGGGGCTGTTGGCGTGGCCCGCCTTCAGCCGGGCCGCGTCGATGTCGGCGAGGGCGCCCGTGGTGTGGTCGGCGTCCAGTGAACTGTCGTACGCCTCGTCCGCCTTGTTGTACGCGGTGGTGAACTGCCGGAGCGCCTCGGCCGCTTCGGCACGGGTGGCCGCCGGGAGCACCTCGCGCTCGCCGTGCACCACCACGCACCCGCTCGCCGTCAACGACAAAGCGGTCACCGAGGCCGCTATCAGTGCGCTCCGGTCAAGCCTGCGGAGCCGTCGAGAGCCGTGATCCCTGCTCATCAGGTCCCTTCACCTTCCCCTTTCCGGAGGCGAACCCTACCGGGGCGAAGGCGGGTTCGGTCGCCCGGTCCGGGTACAGCGGCCACACCGTGATCCGGCGGCCCTCGCCACCGCCGGACCCGGGCCGCCCGCGCGGTGCTTGAATGCCCCCGTGAACGACTACGACGTCCTGCGCGTCTTCTGCGCGCCCCACGGCGGATACGGCAACGAACTCGGCGTCGTGCGCGACGGATCGGTGCTGCCGGGGCGGGCGGAACGCCAGGCGTTCGCCGCCCGGCTCGGGTTCAGCGAGACGGTGTTCGTGGACGACCCCGAGCGCGGCGTCATCGACATCTACACCCCCACCCTGCGCCTGCCCTTCGCCGGTCACCCGTGTGTGGGCGCCGCCTGGCTGCTCGACGTGCCCGAGGTCGTCACGCCCGCCGGGGTGGCGGGCGCCCGGCAGGACGGGGAGTTCTGCTGGATCGAGGCCCGCCCGGAGTGGGCCCCGCCGCGCACCCTGCGCCAGTACGCCACCGCCGCCGAGGTCGACGACCTGCCGGTGCCCGCGCCGGGGGAGTGGGTCTACGCCTGGGCGTGGGAGGACGAGCCGGCCGGCCGGGTCCGCGCCCGCGCCTTCCCGGGCCGGGACGACGGCATCGAGGAGGACGAGGCGACGGGGGCGGCGGCCCTGCTGCTGACCGACCGCCTGGGCCGCGCGCTCAACATCACCCAGGGCGCGGGTTCACAGCTCCTGACCGCGCCGCAGCCGGACGGCTGGGTGGAGATCGGCGGGCGGGTGCTGCTGGAGCGGTGACGGACCGGACGGCCCGCCCGGTCGCGGCCGCCCGCTGTGCCAGGGCCCCGGGACCGCGGCTGCCCGGCGTGTGCGGGCCACCCCGGACCACGGCTGCCCGGTGCGCCCGGGACCGTGGGCCGCCGGGTCCGCCCCGCATGGCGGCTGCCGGGTGTGCCGGACCGTGGCGGCCGGGGGCGCCCCGCACGATGGCCGCCACGTGCCGGCGGCGCGTACGGGCGGCGGCACCGGGCCGTCCGCCCGGCGGGGCCGCCCGGCCGTCCGCCCGGCGGGCCGCCCGCGCGGGCGCGAGGCGTTTGCGCGGAGGCGCCCCTACGGCGGCAGCGCCCCTACGGCCGGCAGCGTCCCTACGGCGGCAGGCGTCCCTACGGCAGGGTGAGGATCTCCGCCCCGGTCTCCGTCACCACCAGCGTGTGCTCGAACTGGGCGGTCCGCTTGCGGTCCTTGGTCACGACGGTCCAGCCGTCGTCCCACATGTCGTACTCGTGCGTCCCGAGCGTCAGCATCGGCTCGATCGTGAAGGTCATCCCGGGCCGGATCACCGTCGTCGCGTGCGGGCTGTCGTAGTGCGGGATGATCAGCCCCGAGTGGAACGAGCTGTTGATCCCGTGCCCGGTGAAGTCCCGCACGACCCCGTAGCCGAAGCGCTTGGCGTAGGACTCGATGACCCGGCCGATGATGTTGATCTGGCGGCCCGGCTTGACCGCCTTGATGGCCCGGTCGAGCGCCTCGCGGGTCCGCTCGACCAGCAGGCGGCTCTCCTCGTCCACCTCGCCGACCAGATAGGTCGCGTTGTTGTCGCCGTGCACGCCGCCGATGTACGCCGTCACGTCGAGGTTGACGATGTCGCCGTCGCGCAGAACCGTGGAGTCCGGGATGCCGTGGCAGATCACCTCGTTGATCGAGGTGCACAGCGACTTGGGGAAGCCGCGGTAGCCCAGGGTGGAGGGGTAGGCGCCGTGGTCGCACATGTACTCGTGCGCGACCCGGTCGAGTTCGTCCGTCGTCACGCCGGGCGCGATGTGCTTGGCGGCTTCCGCCATCGCCCGCGCCGCGATCCGCCCGGCCACGCGCATCGCCTCGATCGTCTCGGGCGTCTGCACCTCCGGGCCGGTGTACGGCGTGGGCGCCGGCTTGCCGACGTACTCGGGGCGGCGGATGTTTCCGGGTACGGAACGGGTGGGAGACAGCTCCCCTGGTACGAGCAGCGACTGGCCAGACATGTCAGCGAGTCTAACCAGCGGGCATACGAGACCATGTCCCCGGCGAAAGGAGCCGCCCATGGCCCTGTTCAAGAAGCGCACGGCCGGAAAACCGGGCGAGTGGTACTACTGCCTGGAGCACCGGAAGGTCGAGGAGGGGCCCGAGTGCCCGGGCAAGGACCGCTTCGGACCGTACGCCTCCCGCGCGGAGGCCGAGCACGCGATGCAGACCGCGCGGGAGCGCAATCTCCAGTGGGAGAACGATCCCCGCTGGCACGACGCCCCCGCGTCCCGCCCGGACGAGGACTGAGCCGTCCGCCGCGGCGCGGCCCGTCCCGGGCGGGGCCGCCCTACCAGTGCCCCGGCGGCGGTGCGGTGAGCTGGTCCGCCAGCCGGGACAGGCGGTCCCGCAGGCGCCGCCGGCCCCGGGGCGGGCGCAGCGCGTTCTCGCCCGCCGCGGCGCTGACCAGGTGCTGCACGGTGTCCAGGTCCAGCTCGGCCCCCTGCGGGACGGCCAGCTCCTCGTGGGCCATGGCGGCCAGGTCGCCCGCCCCGGTGCCGAGGGCCAGGACCGTCGCCCCGGCCCGCCGGGCATCGCGCACCCGTTCGAGAAGGGGCGGGCCGGGGTCGCGCGGCGCCACCACCAGCAGCGTCTCACCGCGCCGGGCCGCGGCCAGCCGCCCCAGCCCGACCGCCAGATGCGGCGGATCCGCCGGGCGCGCGTCGTGGCGTACCAGGGTCGGGGCCAGCTCCGGCGTCCCCGACCAGGCCGCCTCGTCCACCAGATGGGCGGCCAGGTGCCACGGCTCGTACTCCGGCGTGCCCACCAGCAGCAGCCCGCCCCCGTGCGACACGACCGACCCGCGCAGCGCCCCCGCGAACCTGCGGGTGGCCCCCAGCCACTCGGTCCCGGCGAGTACGTCGCGCAGCAGCGCGACCCGTACGGCGTCCATGGGCGCATCCTGCCGCAGCCGGCTCCGCGCGGTGCGGGGTTCGCCGCCGATTCGCCCGGACCGGGCACGGGACGCGGCGCGCGCCGGGCGGCGGGGCGCCGGGGCGGGGCGGGGGCCGGCACCTGATCCGGTGGGCGCGGCGGGGCGCACGTAGAGTCGGCCCATGACCTCTACCGACAGTGCAGCACAGGGCGCGCAGAAGGCCCCCGCCAAGGACCCCTGGGACCTGCCCGACGTCTCCGGACTGGTCGTCGGCGTGCTCGGCGGGACCGGGCCGCAGGGCAAGGGCCTGGCCTACCGGTTCGCCAGGGCCGGCCAGAAGGTGATCATCGGCTCGCGCGCCGCCGAGCGCGCGCAGGCCGCCGCCGCGGAGCTCGGCCACGGCGTCGAGGGCGCCGACAACGCCGAGACCGCCCGCCGCAGCGACATCGTGATCGTCGCCGTGCCCTGGGAGGGACACGGCGAGACGCTCCGGTCACTGCGCGAGGAGCTCGCCGGCAAGCTCGTCGTCGACTGCGTCAACCCGCTCGGCTTCGACAAGAAGGGCGCCTACGCGCTGAAGCCGGAGGAGGGCAGCGCCGCCGAGCAGGCCGCCGCCCTGCTGCCGGACAGCCGGGTCACCGCCGCCTTCCACCACCTGTCCGCCGTGCTGCTCCAGGACCCGGCGATCGAGGAGATCGACACCGACGTCATGGTGCTGGGCGAGGCGCGGGCCGACGTGGAGACCGTGCAGGCGCTCGCCGGGCGCATCCCGGGCATGCGCGGCATCTTCGCCGGGCGGCTGCGCAACGCCCATCAGGTCGAGTCGCTGGTCGCCAACCTGATCTCCGTCAACCGCCGCTACAAGGCGCACGCCGGGCTCCGCGTCACGGACGTATGAGGCGATGGGGGACACTGGTGGACGCAACCCGTGCCACCGTGTCCCCCGACAGGAGCCGACCTCATGCCCCGCCTCGCCCTCTACGCCCTGGTCGTCTGCGTGCTCGCCCTCACCGCCGCCGTCGTCTCGTTCGTCCAGGGCAGCGTGCTGATGGGCGTGGTGTGGGTGCTGCTGATGGGCGTGTCGTCCAACATGTGCTGGTACTACGTCAAGCGCGGCCGGGACACCCGCCGCTCCACCTCGGCCGCGGGCTGACCGCCCGGCCGCCGGTCACGGGCCGGCCGAGCAGATCTCGTCGGTCTGCCAGAAGCGGTACAGCTCGAAGCCGCAGTACGAGTCGAAGTCGCTGATCCCGAGGGCGCGCAGCACGGCGTCGATCGCGTCGAAGAACGCGCCGTTCAGCGACGGCACCCACAGCAGCGCGAAGACCAGCAGCAGCCCGAACGGCGCGAACGGCTCGAGCTGCCGCCGCACGCCGTACGACAGCCAGGGCTCGATCACCCCGTAGCCGTCCAGGCCCGGCACCGGCAGGAAGTTCAGAATCGCCGCGGTGACCTGGAGCAGCGCGAGGAAGGCCAGCGCCAGCCGGAAGTCGTGCGGCACGCCGTCCAGCGCGCCGAGCCAGAACGGGGCGGTGCACACCACGGCGAACAGCACGTTCGTCAGCGGGCCCGCCGCGGAGATCAGGCTGTGCCGCCAGCGGCCCGGGATGCGCCCGCGCTCGATGAACACCGCACCGCCCGGCAGGCCGATACCGCCCATGATCACGAAGATCACCGGCAGCACGATGCTCAGCAGCGCGTGCGTGTACTTCAGCGGGTTCAGCGTCAGGTAGCCCTTCGCGCCGACCGAGATGTCACCGCCGTGCAGGGCGGTGCGGGCGTGCGCGTACTCGTGCAGGCACAGGGAGACGACCCAGGCGGCCGTCACGAACAGGAACACCGCCAGACCCGGCTGCTCGGCGAACCCGGTCCAGGCGGCCCAGCCGGTGACCGCCGCGACGGCCAGGATCCCGACGAAGACGGGGCTGATGCGCCGCTCGCCGTGGCGGGTGGTGGCGGTGGTCATGGGGCTCCCTGGGCTCGGCACCGGTGGCCGCCCGACCGTACCGGGCGCGAGGGGGGAACGTCTCGCGGCGGGTCTCCGGTTCCTGGGGACGGGACGGGACGGGGCGGGGCCCGGGACCCGTGACGCGGGCGGACCCGGGCGGGCCCGGCCCGCGGCACGGCGGGGAGCCGCGCCCGGCCGCGGGGAGCCCGTCCCTCGGCGCGGGGGCAGCCGTGCCCGGGCCGTGCGGCCCGTGGCAGGGCGCCGGTGCGTGGCGGCCTCGTAGGTTGCTCTCCGGGCGGCGTGGCGCGCGGCAGGGCGCCGACGCTTGGCGGCCTCGCAGCCCGTCTTGTCCGGCCGGTGGGGAGGGGCCCGGCCCGCGGTGCGCGGGCCCGGCGGTCCCGGCGGCCGGTGGGGGAGCCCGTCCCGCCGGGCGGGCGGAGCAGGCCCCGTGGACCGGCCCCTCCGGGGCCCCGCGCCGCCGCGCCGGGGAACCCGATGACCGGCTTTCACGTCACCGGAGAGAATAGACCCCGTGCGCTACCGCATCCTCGGCACCACGCAGGCAGTCGGCCCCGACGGCACCACCGTCCCGGTCGGCGGGGCGCGGCTGCGCGCCCTGCTGACCGTGCTCGCCCTGCGGCCCGGCCGCACCGTGCCGGCGGCCCGGCTGGTGGAGGAGGTGTGGGACGACGCCCCGCCCGCCGACGCCGTGGGAGCGCTGCAGGCGCTGGTCGGGCGGCTGCGCCGGACGCTCGGCGCGGAGGCGGTCGCCTCCGCCGACGGGGGCTACCGGCTCGCCGCCGACCACGACGACGTCGACCTGCACCGCTTCGGGCGGCTGACCGGCGAGGGCCTGGACGCCCTGGCCGACGGCGACCCCGCCAAGGCGGCCGAAGTGCTCGACGACGCCCTCGCCCTGTGGCGGGACCCGGTCCTGGCCGACCTGCCCGACCGCACCGCCGAGGCGGCCCGCTGGGAGACCCGGCGCCTGGACGCGCTGCGCGCCCGGCACACCGCCGCGCTCGCCCTCGGCCACGCCGAGGGCGCCCTGCCCGAGCTGACCGCCCTGTGCGACGCCCACCCCCTGGACGAGTCCCTCCAGGCGCTGCGCCTGCGCGCCCTGCGCGACACCGGCCGCACCGCCGAGGCGCTGGCCGCCTACGAGGACGTACGGCGGCTGCTCGCCGACCGGCTCGGCGCCGACCCGGGGCCCGCGCTGCGCGCGCTCCACGGCGAACTGCTCCGGCAGCCCGACGTCCCGCCCGCGCCCGCGTCCCCGCCCC
>NZ_WYCT01000304.1 GCF_011008945.1 Streptomyces harenosi | reverse complement strand
CCACCCGGCACACCGCGCACCCGCCCCGCACCGGCGCGCGGTGTGCCGGGTGGCGCAGGCGCCACCCGCGGCCCTTGCGCCACCCGCGGCCCTTGCGCCACCCGCGGCCCTCGCGGCACCCGACCCGCGAGCCCGGCACCGGGCCCGGCGTACCGCCTCCCGGGCGGGCGCGGTGCGCTGACCCGACCGGCCGTGCGAAGCGCCGGGCACCGTCGCATACCCTCGGCACCACGATGAAGAACCACCTGACCCCCCTGGAGCCGAAGGCCGACAAGGCCTCGGTTCGCCGGCACAACCTCAGCCTGGTGCTGCGGGCCGTGCACGACGCGGGGGAGGCGACCAGGGCCGGGATCGCCACGCACGTGGGGCTCACCCGGGCCGCGGTGTCGTCCCTGGTCGAGCAGTTGCTGGCGTACGGCTTCGTCAGCGAGGCGGGCAAGACGAGCAGCGGGCAGGCCGGACGGCCGGGCACCGTGCTGAAGGTGGCCCGGTCGGGACCGGCCGGGCTCGGGGTCGAGATCAACATCGACTACATCGCGGTCTGCGTGGTCGACCTCGCCGGCACCGACCGGGTCCGCCTGGTCGAGCACGTCGACAACCGCGGCGTGCGGCCGTCCGAGGTGCTGGCGCGCGCCGCCCGCCTCACGGCCCGTGCCATCGGGTCGGCCGCCGAGCAGGAACTCGCGCCGGCCGGCGTCCACGTGGCCCTGCCGGGCCTGGTGACCGGGGGTACCGTGCGCCAGGCACCCAACCTCGGCTGGCAGCGCGTCGCCGTGGAAGGGCTGTTCGCCCAGGCGCTGCTGGCGCTGCCCACCCTGCACCGGGCGCTGCCGGTCAGCTCCGACAACGAGGCCAACGTCGCCGCACTCGCCGAACTCTGGTACGGCGCGGGCACCGAGGGCGTGCGCAGCTTCCTGTATCTGACCGGCGAGATCGGCATCGGCGGCGCCCTGGTCCTGGGCGGCGAACTGCTGCGCGGCGCGCACGGCTTCGCCGGGGAGATCGGCCATGTGGTCGTCGATCCGCAGGGCCCGCGGTGCCGGTGCGGCGCCCGCGGCTGTCTGGAGCAGTACGCCGGGCAGAGCGCCCTGCTGACCGCCGCCGGGCTCGACGCGGACGCGGGGGTCTGCGGCGTCGCCGAGCTCCAGCGGCGGGCCCGGCGCGGGGAGCCGTCCGCCCTGTCCGCGCTGGAGCGGGCGGGACGGCAACTGGGCGTCGTGGTGTCGGGCGCGGTCAACCTGTTCGACCCGGACGCGGTGATGCTCGGCGGTGTCTACCGGGAGCTGATGGACTGGCTGGCGCCCGCCGTCGACCGCGAACTCGCCCTCCGGGTGGTGTCCGGGCTGTGGAGCGCGGGCGGCAACCGGCTGCGGGCCGCCTCCTGGCTGGGGGACGCGGCCCGGGGCGCCGCCGGGGTGATCGTGCGCGAGGTCCTCGCCGACCCGGCGGCCTACGCCGAACGCGAGGCGGGATGACCCGGGCGGGCACCCCGTCCCGCCCGGGCGCCGCGACGGCCGGAGCGGGCCGGGGTGCCCGCCCGCACGCCGGTCCACAACGGCCCGCGCGCGCCGCCCCGGTCAGCGGCGCTGCGCCGCGATCATCTCCCGGTACCAGTGGTAGCTGTCCTTGGGGGTGCGCCGCTGGGTGTCGTAGTCGACGCGGACGATCCCGAACCGCTTCCCGTAGCCGTAGGCCCACTCGAAGTTGTCCAGCAGCGACCAGACGTAGTAGCCGCGGACGTCGACGCCGGCGTCCATCGCCGCTCGCAGCGCGGTGAGGTGGTCGCGCAGATAGGCCACGCGGTCGGCGTCGTGCACCGCCCCGTCGGGGGCGACCGTGTCGTCCTCCGCCGAGCCGTTCTCGGTGATGTGGAGGGGCGGCAGCGCGTCCCCGTACTGCTTCTTCAGCCGCACCAGCAGGTCGGTGAAGGTGTCCGGGGCGACCGGCCAGCCCATCGCCGTGTGCCGCACGCCCGGCATCCGCACCTCCTCGTAGCGGTTGTCCGTCGCGGTGCGCCGGGCCGGGTCGGCCTCCCGGTGCGGGGCGTCGGCGACCACGATCGGCCGGTAGTAGTTGACGCCGAGGAAGTCCAGCGGCTGGGAGATCAGCTCCAGGTCGCCCTCGCGCCGGAAGTCCTGGCCGGTGATCAGCTCGCCCCAGGTCTCCTCCTCCGTGGCCGGGTAGCGGCCGGCCAGGATCGGCTCGGTCCACACCAGGTTGTGCTGGGTGTCCGCGCGGACCACGGCCGCCAGATCGGCGGGGGAGCCGGTGGCCGGGAGGTTCCGGTCGAGGTTGAGCGTGATGCCCACCTCGCGCACCCCGGCCGCCCGCAGCGCCGACACCGCCAGCCCGTGGCCCACCAGCAGATGGTGGGCGGCGGCCAGGGCACCCCGGCCCTCGCGGGCGCCGGGCGCGTGACGGCCGACGGAGTAGCCGAGGAAGGCGCTGCACCACGGCTCGTTGAGGGTGATCCAGCGCGGCACCCGGTCGCCGAGGTGCTCGGCGACGACGGCCGTGTACGCGGCGAACCGCTCGGCCGTCTCCCGCACCCGCCAGCCGCCCCGGTCCTCCAGCGCCTGGGGCAGGTCCCAGTGGTAGAGGGTGACGGCCGGCTCGATGCCCGCCGCGAGCAGCTCGTCCACCAGCCGGGAGTAGAAGTCCAGGCCCTTGGGGTTCACCGGGCCCGAGCCGTCGGGCACGATCCGCGGCCAGGCGATCGAGAAGCGGTAGGAGTCCACCCCCAGGTCGCGCAGGAGCGCCACGTCCTCGGGGTAGCGGTGGTAGTGGTCGCAGGCGACGTCGCCGGTGTCACCGCCCGCGACCAGGCCGGGGGTGTGGCTGTAGGTGTCCCAGATCGACGGGCCGCGGCCGTCCTCGCGCGCCGCTCCCTCGATCTGGTACGAGGCGGTCGCCGCGCCGAAGACGAAACCGGGCGGGAAGCCGGGGAAGTCACTCATGGGGTCGGGCCATCTCCAGAGGTGTGGTGGTCACTTGACGGATCCGCCGGTGATGCCGGCGGCGATGTACTTCTGGGCCAGGACGAGCAGGATCGCCGCCGGGACCGCGGACAGGACGGACGCCGCCATCACCGAGCCCCAGTCACCGACGTGCGCGCCGATGTACTGGTAGATGCCCAGCGTGATCGGCTTGACGTCGTCCGTGGTGTTCAGGGTGAGGGCGAACATGAAGTCGCTCCAGGAGAACAGGAAGGCGAACAGGCCCGATGTGATCAGGGAGTTGCGGCTCATCGGCAGCACCACCCGTACGAACGTGCGCACCGGCCCGGCCCCGTCCAGCTCCGCGGCCTCGATCACCTCGCCGGGGATGGACACCATGAAGGACCGCATCAGCACGATGGAGAACGGGATGCCGAGCGAGGCGTCCGCCAGCATCAGGCCGAAGTAGGAGTTGACCAGGCCGAGATCGACGTACGAGTTGTACAGCGCGTTGGCGATGACGATGCCCGGCACCATCTGGGTGATCAGCGTGCCGAACACGATCCCGTGCGAGCCGCGCAGCCCGAACCGGGCCAGTCCGTACGCCGCCGGAGCCGCGATCAGCAGGCAGATCGCGACGGCGCCGAGCGAGACCAGCAGCGAGGTGAGCAGGTGACCGCCCTGGTCGCTGACGGCCTTGGAGAAGCCGGACAGGTCCAGGCCGTCCGGCACCGGGTCGACCTGGAGCAGCCCCGACTCGGGCTGGAGCGCGGTGTTGAGCATCCAGTACAGCGGGAACAGCATCACGCACAGGACGAGCAGCCCGGCGAGGGTGGAGCCCCAGCGGCGCCGGGGCGTGGTCGGCGTGGGAGCGGCCATGTCCGTCACTTCCCCTCGGTGCGGTTGGCCCGCAGGTAGAACACCGCGAACACCGCGGAGATCAGGATGAGTACGTTGCCGACGACCGCGCCCGCCCCGAAGTCGAGCTGCACGAAGGAGTTCTGGTAGGTGAGCGTGCCGAGGGTCTGGGTGGCGTCGGCGGGGCCGCCGTCGGTGAGCGCGAGGATCAGGTCGAGGATCTTGACCGTCGACATGAAGCCGAGCACGAGGACGACCGTGATGACCGGCTTGAGCAGCGGCAGGGTGAGGGAGCGGAAGGTCCGCCACGCCGACGCCCCGTCCAGCGAGGCCGCCTCGTACAGCTCCTTGGGGATCTCCTGGAGGCCGCCGTACAGGATGACCATGTTGAACGGGATGCCGATCCAGATGTTGACCAGCACCACCGACAGCAGGGCCAGGTCCGGGCTGGTGAGCCAGGGTGTGTGACCGGCCAGGCCCACGGTGTCCAGGAAGGAGTTGAGCACGCCCGTGTCCTGGTCGAGGATGCGCCGCCACACGATGCCGGACACCACCATGGGCACCAGCCAGGGCAGCAGGATCAGCGAGCGCAGCGCCCCGCTCAGGGGGAACCTGCGGTTGAAGAAGACGGCGAGGGCGAGCCCGATGCAGAACTGCCCGAGCAGCGAGCCGGCGGTGAAGACGAGCGTGTGCCACAGGGCCTTGCCGAACAGGGCGTCCTGGAACACGCCGGCCCAGTTGTCGGTGCCGTTGAAGGGCGCCTCGCCGGTGAAGAACGTCTTCGGCGTGTAGTGCTGGAAGCTCATCACCACGTTGCGGACGAGCGGGTAGCCGAAGAACAGCAGCATGAAGACGACCGCGGGGGCGACGAACCCCCACTGGGCGAGCCGGCGGCGCAGCCGGCCGGGGCCCGGGGCGCGGACCGCCGTGGCGGTGGCGGCCGGCGCCGGAGCGGTGGCGGTGGACGTGGTCATGGCGGCGTACCTCAGTTCCCGCTCGTGGCCCGCTGCTGGGCGCGCTGGAGGGCGGCTTCGCTGGACTGCCCGGTCAGGGCGGACTGGAAGGCGCTCTGCAGGGCGAGCGACACGTCCGGCCAGCCGGCGCCGAGCCGTGCCGTACGGGACCGGGCGGCGGCCACCTGGTCGGCGAGGGCGTCCAGTTCTGGCACCCGCTCCCGCCAGACGGCGGCGGCCTTGGCGTTGGCCGGGACCATCCAGCTGTTGAGGGCGTAGGTGAGCTGCTCCTTCTCACCGGCCAGGCAGGCCACGATCCGGCCCGCCGTCCGCTCCCGCTCCGCGTCGCCGGTCCGGGGCACGGTGAGCACGGCGCCGCCGAGCGGCCCCACCGACGTCGCACCGGCCTCGGGCACCGGGATCTCGGCGATGCCCCAGCGCAGCGACTTCCTGGTGTTGAGGGTCTCCACCTGCCACGGCCCGTTGATCATCATGGCCGCGTTGCCGGCCATGAACTGGTCGTTGACGTCGGCCTGCGTCCAGTTGACCGTCGACTTCGACAGCGAGCCGTCCTTCAGCAGCGCCTTCCAGTAGTCGAGGGCCTCCACGACCCGCGGGCCGTCCAGCTTCCGCTCGTCGCCGCCGTTGGACCACATGAACGGCGTGAACTGGAAGACGCCGTCCTCCGCGCCGCCCGCGCTCAGCGCCAGCCCGTACCGCCTGCCCTCGGTCAGCTTCCGCGCGGTCTCGCGCAGCTCGGCCCAGGTGGTGGGCACCCGCACCCCGGCCTGGTCGAGGATGTCCTTGTTGTAGAAGAGCGCGAGCGTGTTCACCGACCGCGCCGCACCGTAGTACGTCCCCTTGTAGGAGCCGAAGTTCACGATCCCCTCCGGGATGTCCCGGGTGCTCAGGCCCAGCGACCGCAGGTCGACGAGGCCGCCGGCCTGGGCGAAGACCGGCATCTCGGAGGCGTCGAACTGCACGATGTCCGGCAGCGACTTGGAGGACGCCATGCGCAGCGCCTTCGTCATCACCTGCGCCGCGGGGACGCTCTGCTGCTCGATCCGCACGCCCAGCCGCTCGCCGCAGCGGGCCATCGCCTCCGCGTCCCAGCGGTGGTAGGACTCGTCGGTGGAGGAGTTCATCACGGTGTACACATCGCCGTCGCGTTGCTGTGCGCAGCCGCTGAGCGCCACCCCGGCGATCAGGACGGAGGCGGAGGCGGCGGCCAGCGGCACGACGGCTCCGCGCGAGCCCGCGCGCAGGCGGCGTACGGCGGCCGGAGAAGGTGCTGTCACGGTGGGTTTACCGCCCCGCGTGAAGCGTTCGGACATTGCTGCGGCCCTTGCTGTCGTACCGTTCGGCCCCTTCGCCGAACGGATTTGTTTCATGTGATGACTAATACGTCAGCAATGGGTCGGCGCGCTAGGGGAAGTGGCGTCCGTCTCCCCGTTTCGGAGGGTGAAAACCGCATATCGCTCGGTGATACGCCCTGGTCACGCCGCCAGTTTCACTACGAGGGCTCCCTCGGAGGCATTTGTTTTGTGTACGATCAAATCGCTTCACGCGGTCCCTTCGGGGGCCGTCGGACAGCCCCAGGCCGAAACTCCGCCGGCAGTTCGTCGAATCGCCGTCGAACGTGGTCGAATCACCGTCGAAACGGTGTCGATCAACTGTCGAATGGTCGTCGAATTCCTGTCGAACGGAGTCGAATGGGCCGGCCGGAACAGCTCGGCCGAACAGCTCCGCCGAACGGTTCCCCGCCGGACGGATCCCGCCCCACCCGAGGAAGATCATGAAGTTCACCGATGGCTTCTGGCTCGTCCGCGACGGTGTGCGCATCTCGTACGCCACCGACGTGCGCGACGTGCGCTCCGGCGCCGACCGCTTCACCGCCCATGCCGCGGTCCGGAAGGTGACCGGCAGAGGAGGCACGCTCAACGCGCCGCTCCTCACGGTCGACTGCTTCTCCCCGGCCGAGGGCGTGATCGGCGTGCGCGTCACCCACCACGCGGGCAAGCGCCGCCCGGGCCCCGACTTCGCCCTCGCCGGCTCCGGCGGCGAGACCGCCCGGGTGCGCCGGGACGGCACCGTCACGGAGCTGACCAGCGGCCCGCTGACCCTCCGGCTGGACGAGTCCGCCCCCTGGACCCTCACCTTCCGTGACGCGGACGGCCGCGAGCTGACCCGGTCGGGCCGCAAGGGCACCGCCTTCGCCGTCACCGGCGACGGCGCGCACCACATGCTGGCCCAGCTCGCGCTCGGAGTCGGCGAGCAGATCTACGGCCTCGGCGAGCGCTTCACCCCGTTCGTCAAGAACGGCCAGGTCGTCGACATCTGGCAGGCCGACGGCGGCACCAGCAGCGAACAGGCGTACAAAAACATCCCGTTCTACCTCTCCTCGCGCGGCTACGGCGTCTTCGTCAACCACCCCGGCGCGGTCTCCTTCGAGGTCGGCTCCGAGTCCGTCGGGCAGGTGCAGTTCAGCGTCGAGGACCAGACGCTGGAGTACTACGTCGTCGCCGGCCCCACCCCCAAGGACGTCCTGACCCGCTACACGGCCCTCACCGGGCGACCCGCCCTGCCGCCCGCCTGGTCCTTCGGCCTGTGGCTCAGCACCTCCTTCACCACCTCCTACGACGAGCGGACCGTGATGTCCTTCGTCGACGGCATGGCCGAGCGCGGCATCCCCCTGTCCGTCTTCCACTTCGACTGCTTCTGGATGCGCGAGTACCAGTGGTGCGACTTCCAGTGGGACCCGGACGTCTTCCCCGACCCGGAGGGCATGCTGGCCCGGCTGAAGGAGAAGGGCCTGAGGGTCAGCGCCTGGATCAACCCCTACATCGCCCAGAAGTCCCCGCTGTTCGACGAGGCCGCCGCCCTCGGCCACCTGGTGCGCCGGCCCGACGGCGACATCTGGCAGTGGGACCTGTGGCAGGCGGGCATGGGCCTGGTCGACTTCACCAGCCCCGAGGCCCGCGCCTGGTTCCAGTCCAAGCTGAAGCCGCTGCTCGACCAGGGCGTCGACTGCTTCAAGACGGACTTCGGCGAACGCGTCCCCACCGACGTCGTCTGGCACGACGGCTCCGACCCCGAGCGGATGCACAACTACTACACCCACCTGTACAACCGGACCGTGTTCGAACTCCTGGAGCGGGAGCGGGGCCACGGCGAGGCCGTGCTCTTCGCCCGGTCCGCGACCGCGGGCGGCCAGCAGTACCCGGTGCACTGGGGGGGTGACTGCTGGTCCTCCTTCGAGGCCATGGCCGAGTCGCTGCGCGGCGGTCTGTCGCTGTCCCTGAGCGGCTTCGGCTTCTGGAGCCACGACATCGGCGGCTTCGAGGGCACCCCCGAGCCGTCGGTGTTCAAGCGCTGGCTGGCCTTCGGCCTGCTGTCCTCGCACAGCCGCCTGCACGGTTCGTCCTCGTACCGGGTGCCGTGGGAGTTCGGCGACGAGGCGGTCGACGTCGCCCGGCGGTTCACCCTGCTCAAGCTCCGGCTCATGCCCTACCTGTACGGCGCCGCCGCCGAGGCCCACCGCACCGGCGTGCCGGTCATGCGGCCCATGGTGCTGGAATTCCCGCACGACCCGGCGTGCCGCCCGCTGGACCGCCAGTACATGCTCGGCCCCGATCTGCTGGTCGCCCCGGTCTTCACCGAGGACGGCGAGGTGGAGGTCTACCTCCCCGAGGGCACCTGGACCCACCTCCTCAGCGGCGAGCGGGTCACCGGCCCGGCCTGGCGCACCGAGCGGCACGGCTACGACAGTCTCCCGCTGTACGTCCGGGAGGGCGCCGTGCTGCCGCTGGCCGCCGACGGCACGCGCCCCGACGGCGACTGGCTGGAGGGGCTCACCCTGCTCGTCCACCCGCCCGCCGGCCCCGGGTACGCCGCCGAGGTCACCGTGCCGGACGCCACCGGGGCACCGGCGGCCGGCTTCCGCGTGCGGCGCGAGGGCGATCTGCTGCGCGTCACCGCGAGCGGCACCGGCCGGCCGTTCACCGTGCGCGTGGCCGGCGGCGCGAGCGCCGAGGGGACGGGCGAGGTGACGGTGCCGCTGGCCTGACGCGGGCCTGCGCCCGGCGGGGCGGGCGCGCGGGGCCCGGGTGGACGGCGCGCCGGACGGGACGCACGGGGCGGGGCC
>NZ_WYCT01000303.1 GCF_011008945.1 Streptomyces harenosi | reverse complement strand
CCTCTCGGGCTTTCCTCCGGGCGCTTCCCTTCGGTGTTTCCGACTCTATCAGATCTTTTCTCGATCCGATTTCCTCGGTGCTTTCCAGGTTCCCGCTCTCGCGTTTCCCTTTCCGGCGGTTCCGACTCTATCAGATCCTTTCGGGCCTGATTCCCAGTCAGCGGGGGTTGTCCTGGGCTTCGGGGCTTGGCCCCTCGGCCTTTCGACATTCACTACGCTAGCCGATTTCCCTCGCGGACTCATAATCGAGCCGCACGAGGTCGAATTCGAGCATGCGGGCACACCGAATTCGTCCCCGCTGGGGGGAAGTCGTAGGTAGTGGGTTGGCCGCTCCGGCTGCAGGCGATAGCCGTACCCGGTTCAGCGGCTCGGAATACACTACGCGGCCCCCGGGGGCGCGTCAAGCCCGGCGTCGCCTGGGGACGTGCGCCCGGTACGGGCTCACCGTCGGGTCGTCGGTGACCCAGAAGCGCCAGGGGTGGACGCCGCCCTCGCCGGCCACTCCGGTACGCGGACCGTTGCTCACCTGGTCACGGGGTACGGGTGTGCCGGTGAGGATGCGCAGGGGCGTGTCTCCGGCGGCGCAGGCGTCCGTGCCGTCCAGGGACCGGTCGACGCCCAGCGCGGTGGCGAGGCGGGCGGGTCCTTTGGCCAGTTCCTTGTCGTTGCGGGCCGAGAGTCGACGGGTGCGGGCCAGCTCGGCTCCCTCGATGATCTCGCCGGCGCGCAGCAGGACGGCGCTCGCCCGGCCCTCGGGGCCGCAGACGAGGTTCATGCAGAACCACATGCCGTAGGTGAAGTAGACGTACACATGGCCGGGAGGGCCGAACATCACGCCGTTGCGGGCCGTGCGGCCGCGGTAGGCGTGGGAGCCGGGGTCGTTCTGGCCGTCGTACGCCTCGACCTCGGTCAGGCGGAGGGCGATCGGACCGTCGGGGGTACTGCGTACGAGGATGCGGCCCAGGAGGTCGGGGGCGACGTCGAGGACGGGGCGGTCGAAGAAGTTCCTGGGCAGGGGCGTACGGTCGGGGGTCGCGATCATGCCGTCCGAGGGTACTGCAGACGGGTGGCGACGCCGGGATGTCCAGCCGGTCCCCTCCTTGCCGGGCGGGGCGCGGAACCGGGCACGGCCGGATCGCGTTTCTAGGGATCAGACATCCGCGGTGATCAGCCGTCCACTGATGAGGGAGAGACATGGCGTTCAAGAAGCTGCTCGCGAGCCTGGGGGCCGGCGGGGCTTCGGTCGAGACGGTGCTGAACGAGGTCAACGTCGTTCCGGGCGGTGTCGTCCAGGGTGAGGTGCGGATCCAGGGCGGGTCCGTCAACCAGCGGATCGAGGGACTGTCGGTCGGGCTCCAGGCCAAGGTCGAGGTCGAGAGCGGCGACCAGGAGTACAAGCAGGACATCGAGTTCACGAAGGTGCGGCTCGGCGGCGCCTTCGAGCTGCAGGCCGGCGCCGTGCACACGGTGCCGTTCGGGCTGGAGATCCCGTGGGAGACGCCGCTCACGACGATCGACGGGCAGGCGCTGCACGGGATGCACATCGGGGTCACCACGGAGCTGGAGATCGCGCGGGCCGTGGACTCCGGCGACCTGGACCCGATCAACGTGCACCCGCTGCCGGCCCAGAAGGCGATCCTGGACGCGTTCCTCCAGTTGGGCTTCCGCTTCAAGAACGCGGACCTGGAGCGCGGCCACATCCGCGGGACGCGGCAGAAGCTGCCGTTCTACCAGGAGATCGAGTTCTTCCCGCCGCAGCAGTACCGGGGGCTGAACCAGGTCGAGCTGAGCTTCGTGGCCGACGAGCACGCCATGGACGTCGTGCTGGAGATGGACAAGAAGCCGGGCCTGTTCAGCGAGGGCAGCGACACGTTCCGCTCGTTCCAGGTGGGGCTGAACGACTACCAGGGGACCGACTGGGCGGCGTACCTGAACCAGTGGCTGTCCGAAGTCGGCAGCAGGCGCAACTGGTTCTAGGCTCGGGAACTACCGATTCCGCCGATCAGCACGATCGGGAATCTCCCCAGGAACCGATCAGGAGGTACCGAGGTGACCGAGCTGAAGAGGCCGCCGCTCCCCCATGACTTCCACCCGCCCGTGCCGTCGTTCACGGTGACGAGCGAGGACGTGCAGGAGGGGGCGAGGCTCAAGGACGCTCAGGTCTACGCGGAGGGCAACACCTCGCCGCAGTTGCGGTGGGAGGGTTTCCCGGCCGGGACCAAGAGCTTCGCCGTGACCTGCTACGACCCGGACGCCCCCACGGGCAGCGGGTTCTGGCACTGGGTGGTGTTCGACATCCCGGCCTCGGTGACCGAGCTGCCGGCGGGTGCGGGCAGCGGGAAGTTCGAGGGACTGCCGGAAGGCGCCGTCCAGGTCCGCAACGACTACGGCACCAAGGACTTCGGTGGTGCCGCGCCGCCGGCCGGTGACGGTCCGCACCGGTACGTGTTCACGGTCTACGCGGTGGATCAGGAGAAGCTGGGGCCGGACGCGGACGCGACGCCCGCGTTCGTGGGGTTCAATCTGCGGTTCCACACCATCGCCCGGGCGCAGCTGATCGGTGAGTACGAGGTGCCCGCCGGAAGCTGAGCAATCGGGCGTTCGCGGAACGTTTGCCCGCCCCTGGTCTTGGAAGTGATCAGGGGCGGGCATTTTTTGTTGCCGGGGGGTCGCGGGGGCTGAGGAGCGCGTCCCTCGTGGGAGCAGCAGATATTGCGTTGTCCCTCTCGGCGTGCCCGGCCAGAGTTGACCCCAGCCCGCCAGGGGGTGGGCCGGTGCACACGGGAGGTGGGCTGGTATGCGGGACACGCTGGTACTGAACGCGAGCTTCGAACCGTTGTCGACGGTGACGCTGAACCGAGCCGTCGTTCTGGTGCTCCAGGACAAGGCCGTCGTCGAACAGGCCCACCCCGAACTGCGGATGCGGGGCGCCGCGGTCGACATACCGGCTCCGCGGGTGATCCGGCTGTGCCAGTACGTACGGGTGCCGTTCCGAAGACGAGCGCCGTGGTCGAGGCGGGGTGTGCTGGTCCGGGACCGGCACCGCTGCGCGTACTGCGGCAGGCGGGCGACGACCGTGGACCACGTGGTGCCGCGGTCGCAGGGCGGGCAGGACACGTGGCTGAATACGGTCGCCGCCTGCGCGGAGGACAACCACCGCAAGGCGAACCGGACGCCGGAGGAGGCGGGGATGGCGCTGCTGCGGCAGCCGTTCGAACCGACGCCCGCGGACGCGATGCTGCTGGCGCTGGGGCAGGAGGACCTCTCGGCGCTGCCGGATTGGCTGGCGCTGGACGCCGCGTGAGGCCGGGCCGCGGCCCGGGCCGGTCCAGGGCCGCGGTTCGTTAGCGCCGGTGGCGCCGTCCCCGCGTCCCTCGGGTGGACGCGGGGATCTCCCGTCGGGCGGTGGTCAGTCGATCGACGGCTTCTCGCGCCGTTCCGTGCCGCCGTTGCCGCCGGGGGCACCGCCGTTGCCGGAACCGCCGCCCATCTGACCGAAGTTGCCCATCGCGCCGGACAAGCCCTTGAGGGCGTCGCCGATCTCGCTGGGGACGATCCAGAGCTTGTTGGCGTCGCCCTCGGCGATCTTCGGGAGCATCTGGAGGTACTGGTAGGAGAGCAGCTTCTGGTCCGGGTCGCCGGCGTGGATGGCCTCGAAGACCGTACGGACGGCCTGGGCCTCGCCCTCGGCGCGCAGCGCGGCGGCCTTGGCCTCACCCTCGGCGCGCAGGATCTGGGACTGCTTCTCGCCCTCGGCGCGCAGGATCTCCGACTGCCGGACACCTTCGGCCTGGAGGATCGCGGCGCGCTTGTCGCGGTCGGCGCGCATCTGCTTCTCCATCGAGTCCTGGATGGAGGTGGGCGGCTCGATGGCCTTGAGTTCGACGCGGTTGACGCGGATGCCCCACTTGCCGGTGGCCTCGTCGAGGACGCCGCGCAGGGCCGCGTTGATCTCCTCGCGGGAGGTCAGGGTCCGCTCCAGGTCCATGCCGCCGATGATGTTGCGCAGGGTGGTGACGGTGAGCTGCTCGATGGCCTGGATGTAGCTGGCGACCTCGTAGGTGGCGGCTCGCGCGTCGGTGACCTGGTAGTAGATGACCGTGTCGATGTTGACGACCAGGTTGTCCTGGGTGATCACCGGCTGCGGTGGGAACGGGACGACCTGTTCACGCAGGTCGATGCGGTTGCGGATGGTGTCGATGAACGGGACGACGATGTTGAGGCCCGCGTTCAGGGTCCGCGTGTAGCGGCCGAAGCGCTCGACGATGGCGGCGCTGGCCTGTGGGATGACCTGGATCGTCTTGATCAGGGCGATGAAGACCAACACCACCAGGATGATCAGGACGATGATGATCGGTTCCATCGTCGTTCCCCGTACCCTTCTCCGTTGTCGCCTCGGCGCTCGGCAGATCCTGCAGATCTTATGGCTGTTGAAGATCTTGCTGGTCGAGTCTGACAGACCGTCGCGCGGCTCGGGGGGAGTTCGCGCCACTTGCGTCGTGCGAGGTCACATGACGATCGCCGTGGCCCCCTCGATGTCCACGACGTCCACTTCCTGTCCCACGTCGTAGCTCCGGCCGGTGTCGAGGGCGCGCGCCGACCAGACCTCGCCGGCGAGCTTGATCCGTCCGCCGGAGCCGTCGACGCGTTCGAGCACGACCGCCTGTCGGCCCTTCAACGCGTCGATGCCCGAGAGCAGTTGGGGCCGCTGGCTTCTGTGCCGGGCGGCGATGGGCCGTACGACGGCGATGAGGGCGACCGAGACGGCGACGAAGACGAGTACCTGGATCACGAGGCCGGCGCCGAATCCGGAGGCGACCGCGGCGGCGACCGCGCCCACGGCGAACATCCCGAACTCCGGCATCGCGGTCACCACGAGCGGGATTCCGAGCGCTGCCGCAACGACGAGCCACCACACCCATGCGTCGATGTTGGTCACCTCGTCATGGTAGGTCCGTGAGCCGGGCGCGGACAGGGTGCCGGGCGGCTCACCGCGGCATCGGGCCCGCGCACCGGCGCGGCGAGGGGGGGTCAGGACAGCGGGAGGCCCTGGGCGGTCCAGCGGTCCCCGACCTGCTCGACGACGAGCGGGAGGCCGAAGCAGAGGGAGAGGTTGCGGGAGGTGAGCTCGAGCTCGATCGGGCCGGCGGCGAGGACCTTGCCCTGGCGGATCATCAGGACGTGGGTGAAGCCGGGGGCGATCTCCTCGACATGGTGGGTGACCATGATCATCGAGGGGGCGATCGGGTCGCGGGCGAGGCGGCCGAGGCGGCGGACGAGGTCCTCGCGGCCGCCGAGGTCGAGGCCGGCGGCGGGCTCGTCGAGGAGCAGCAGCTCGGGGTCGCTCATCAGGGCGCGGGCGATGAGGGTGCGCTTGCGCTCGCCCTCGGAGAGGGTGCCGAACCTGCGGTCGAGGAAGTCGGTCATGCCGAGCCGGTCGAGGAAGGCGCGGGCGCGCAGCTCGTCGATCTCCTCGTAGTCCTCCCGCCAGGTGGCGGTCATGCCGTACGCGGCGGTCAGCACGGTCTGCAGGACGGTCTGGCGCTTGGGCAGCTTGTCGGCCATGGCGATGCCGGCCATGCCGATGCGCGGGCGCAGCTCGAAGACGTCGGTGCCGGGCCTGCCGAGGGTCTCGCCGAGGATGGTGGCGGTGCCCTGGCTGGGGTAGACGTAGCTGGAGGCGACGTTGAGGAGGGTGGTCTTGCCGGCGCCGTTGGGGCCGAGGATGACCCAGCGCTCGCCCTCCTTGACCGACCAGGAGACCTGGTCCACCAGAGCCCGGCCCTCGCGGACCACGGATACGTCCTGAAGCTCCAGAACATCGCTCATGAGCGCGTTGTCTCCCCTTGCAGTGTGGCCGGTCTCGGCTGTCGCGTACGCCTGTGGCTCGATGGACCGCGCCGGTGGGCGGGGCCCTCAACGAATCTACGCCACCGGTCGGCTTGTCCGTTCCATCGGTCCGGTCCTTAGGGTGGGGGCATGCTCTCGGAACCACGCTCCGGCCGATTGGCCGCCTGGGGAAATGCCCTCCTTGCCGGACTTGTCGCTCCGGACGACGCCGCGCTCGCCATCGTGGGTGAGGACGCGGTGCACCGGGTGGCGGGGGTGCCGGGCGAGTCGGCGCCGGTCGGTCTCACGCTGGCTCTGGGGCGGCTGCGGAGGCTCGGGACGACGGGGATGCGGGTCGCGCTGCCCGCGCCGGGGCATCCGCTGGGGCTGAGCGGGCCGCCGGAGTTCAACGCGCGGGCGCTGGAGGCGGAGGAGGCGGTGGTCTGTCACGGCGCCGCGCTGGGGCTGGTGCCGCAGGTGTACGAGGCCGGGCCCGAGGGCGATGTGCACGTCGAGGTGGTCTGGCACTGCCTGCCGGTGCGGGAGGCGCCGCCCGCCGACGTGCCGTCGCTCGGTGAGGCGGAGCGGGAGCTGGCGGAGGCGCTGCGGGAGGCGACCGAGGTGCTGACCCGGCTGGACGTGGCCGGTTCGGGGCCGGTGGCCCAGGCGGCGATCGAGGCGTACCGGGCGCGGGCGGAGGCGGGCCGGGAGGTGCTGGCGCCGGGGTATCCGCCGCGGGCGGTGCGCGTGCTGGAGCTGGCGCAGCGGGTGGGAGCGCTGGTCTCGCTGGCGTACGGCAGTGGGCACGGGGGTGCGGTCAGCGCCTCGGAGATGGCGGCGCGGTCGGCCGCGCTGCGGCCGGTGGAGCGGACGGCGCGGCGGGCCCAGGTGGCGGCGTACAACTCCGTCGTGGAGGAGCGGGAGCGGGGGGTGCGGTGACGTCCGTCCCGGGTGTCGGGGGGCGGGTGCCGGTGCCGTGCGAGGGCCGGTGAGGGTGCCGGGGGCGGCGGACGTCCGTCGGCTCTGGCAGGGGGCGAGTGACGCCCGTCCCGGGTGACGGGGGCGGGGTCGTCGGGCCGGCAGGCGGCTCCGGAGCCGTCCGGCGGCTGGACGGGGGCGGCACGCCCGGCCGGTCGGCCGCCGGCGGGTCGGCCGCCGGCGGGTCGGCCGCCGTGGATCAGCCGGTCAGTCCGTGGCGTACGGCCCACAGGGCGGCCTGGGTGCGGTCCGCGAGGTCGAGCTTCATCAGGATGTTGGACACGTGGGTCTTCACGGTCTTCTCGGACAGGACCAGCGCGCGGGCGATCTCGCGGTTGGAGCGGCCGTCCGCTATCAGGCCGAGCACCTCGCGCTCCCGGTCCGTGAGCGAGCCCGCCCTGCCCTGGCCGGCACCGCCCTCCTCCCGGGAGAGCAGGGCGTCGGCGACCTCGGGCTGGAGCAGCACGTGCCCGGCGTGCACGGAGCGGATGGCTCCGGCCAGCGCGTCGGGGTCGATGTCCTTGTAGACGTAACCGGCGGCGCCCGCCCGCAGGGCCGGGACGACGGTGCGCTGCTCGGTGAAGCTGGTGACGACCAGGACGCGCGCGGTGTTGCCCAGCTCCCGCAGTCTGCGCAGGGCGGCCACGCCGTCCATGCCCGGCATCTTGACGTCCATGAGGATCACGTCGGGTCCGAGCGCCTCGGCGCGGTCGACGCCCTCGGCGCCGTCCGCGGCCTCCCCCACGACCTCTATGTCGTCCTGTACCTCCAGGAAGGTCCGCAGGCCCCGGCGGACCACCTGGTGGTCGTCGACGAGCAGCACCTTGATCGCGTCAGCCACCGGGGACCTCCATCTCGATGGTGGTGCCCTTGCCGGGCGCCGATTCCACGGTCAGCGCGCCACCGACGCCGCTCGCCCGGTCCCGCATGGAGACCAGGCCCAGATGGCGCCCCGCGCGGCGGACCGCCTGCGGGTCGAAGCCGCTGCCGTCGTCGGTGACCCGCAGAACGGCACCGGCTCCGGACCGCTCCAGGGTCACGTCGACGTGCCGGGCACCCGAGTGCCGCAGGGCGTTGTGCAGCGCTTCCTGGGCGACGCGCAGCAGCGCCTCCTCCTGGGTGGCGGGCAGCGCGCGCACGCCGCGGCCGGTGAAGGTCACGCGCGCGCTGTGGGCGCGGTCGAGGACCTGGATCTGGGTGCGCAGGGTGGCGACCAGGCCGTCCTCGTCGAGGGCCGCGGGGCGCAGCTCGACGACGGCGGCGCGCAGTTCGTCGGCGGCCTCCGCGGCGAGCGCGGCGACCTGGCGCAGCTCGCCCTTGGCGCGGGAGGGGTCGCGGTCCACCAGGCGGGCGGCGGCCTGGGCGGTCAGGCGGAGGGAGAAGAGCTTCTGGCTGACCGCGTCGTGCAGCTCGTGGGCGAGGCGGGAGCGCTCCTCGGCGATGGTCAGTTCCCGGCTGCGCTCGTACAGGCGGGCGTTGGTGAGGGCGATCGCCGCGTGCTGGGCGAGGATGCCGAGCAGTTCCTCGTCCTGCTCGGTGAAGCCGCAGCCGCCCTGGGGCCTCGGGCAGTTCTTGTTGGCGAGGAACAGGGCGCCAAGGACCTCGTCACCGTCGCGGATGGGCAGGCCCAGGAAGTCGACGAGGTCGGGGTGGGCGGCGGGCCAGCCCTCGAAGCGGGGGTCCTCGCGGACGTCCGCGAGCCGCTCGGGCCTGGCCTCGCGCAGCATGGCGGCGAGGACGCCGTGCTGGCGCGGCAGCGGGCCGATGGCCTTCCACTGCTCCTCGCTGACGCCGTCCACGACGAACTGGGCGAAGCCGCCGTGATCGTCGGGGACGCCGAGCGCGGCGTACTGCGCGTCGAGCAGCTCGCGGGCGGAGGCGACGATCGTCTTCAGGACGTCGCGCACCTCCAGGTGCCTGCTCATGGCCAGCAGCGCGGAACTCACCGCGGCCAGGCCGGACCGGGGGCCGTGACTCATGTCCTCACGGTACCGGCGCGGCGTGACGGCGGGGATCGGACCTGTGGCGGCCCCCGCCTAGGGCGGTGGACGTAGGGCTGCGGGCCCTGCGGGCGGGGCGAGCCCGGGGGCGGCCCGGGGCCCTACGCGCGCGCGGGCCCGCGGGCGGGCGCGTACGGGCGGGCGCGCGGAAGAGGAGGGGGA
>NZ_WYCT01000302.1 GCF_011008945.1 Streptomyces harenosi | reverse complement strand
GGGCCGGGCGGGCCGGTGGCCGGGGCCCGAGCCGGTGGGCCGCGCGGATCCGGGCGCGGACCTCGGGGGTGAGGGCCCTGGCCGGCGGGTCGAGCGACATGAGCATGCGGGTGAGGGCGCGCCAGACCACGCCGTCGGCCCGGGCGGCGGCGGCCATCCGGTCGAGGAGGTGCGGGCGGGCCGCGGGGGTGGCGGGCACACCGTCGGCGGCGGCCCGCCAGCGGGTGATGCGGGCCAGGTCGGCCGCCGCGGAGTGCTCGTACCAGGGCAGGAACAGCTCCCTGGTCGCACGGGCCAGCGCCCGGCGCTGGGCCAGGTCGACGGCCGGGTAGTCCGCCAGCACGTCGGCGACGCGGAAGGCGTGGTCGAGGGCGAGCGACATGCCGCGGCCGAACAGCGGATCGGTGGTGCACGCCGCGTCCCCGACCGGGAACAGGCCGGCGACCGGCGACGGGCCGGGCAGGGCGGTGCCGCGCAGGGTGTTGGGCGGGCTGGTGATGGCGTACACGGGTGAGATCGGCACACTGGCGCCGTCCGCCAGCCAGGCCCCGATGCCCGGCGTGGCGCGGGCGGCGGCGGTGAACCCGGCCTCGGTGCGCAGCGCCGCCAGGGCGCGGTCGCCGGGCAGGGTGGCCAGGGCGACGGAGAAGGTGCCGCCGTCCGCGGGGTGGAGCACCCCGGCGTAGTGGTCGAAGACGTCACCCGCGGCGTTGCCGCGGTTCAGCGGGCCGGGGCGGGCGGTGGTGGTCAGCCGGTAGAAACGGGTGTGACCGGTGAGACCGGAAGGGCTGGTGCGGTCGGCGGGGACGGGGACGCCGGCGTCCCGCAGCCAGGCGCCGGACAGGGCCCGGCGGCCGGTGGCGTCGATCACGATGTCGGCGGGGACGCGGGTGCCGTCCCGGGTGACGGCCGCGCGGACCCGGCGCCGGGCCGGGTCCAGGTCCACCGCGCGGACCGCGGTGCCGTAGCGGACGGTCACGCCGGGCAGGTCCAGCACCGCGCGGTTCAGGAGGAGTTCCAGGGTCGCGCGGCGGCAGCCCAGGGCGACCAGATCCTCGTCGCCGGGCCGGCGCGCGGCGTCCGTGGCGCCGTCCGGCAGCGCCGCGAGGACGTCGAGCAGGACCGCGCCGGCCGCACGTGCCGCGGCGAGGATCTGCGGGGCGCGGCGGCGCAGCACCCGCACGCCGAGCGAGGTGAGCGTGTGGGAGTGGCACACCTGGGGCGCGGTGGGGCGGGGCCGCAGGCGTGCCACCGCTTCGGCGGCCGGTCCCGGCGGGGGTGGCGGGCCGGGTTCGAGGACCAGGACGCGGTGGCCGCCACCGTGCAGGGCGAGAGCGCAGGCGAGTCCGGCGATGCCGCCGCCCGCGATGACGACGGTGGGCATGTCAGCACCGCCGGCCGTGCACGAGGAAGACCCGGCGTACGCCGGTCACCCGGCGCTCCACGACCGGGTCCGGCCAGCGGCCGAAGCCGGCGCCCTCCTCCCCCGGCTGCGACGCCCGCACGGCGAATCCGTGGCCGGCGAAGAGGGCCTCGGGCTCGTCGGTGCCGAACAGCCAGGGGCAGCCCCACCGTGCGAACACCTCCAGCAGGGGGCGCATGCCCGGCAGGGTGAGCGCGGCGCGGTTCACGATGTCGGCGGCGATCCGGCTGCCGGGCGCGCAGAGGGCGGCGACGCGTTCCAGGATGCGGTGGGCGTCGGCTTCGGGGATGTAGTAGAGCAGCCCTTCGAGCAGCCAGGTGGAGGGGCGGCCGGGGTCGTATCCGGCGGCCCGCAGGTCGCTCTCCCAGTCCGGCGCGGTGAGGTCGACGGCGACCCGCCGGTGCGCGACGCGGGGCTCGCCCAGGTGCTTCAGGCGTTCCTCCTTGTAGGCGAGTACGGCCGGCCGGTCCACCTCGAACCAGGTGACGCGGCCGGGCCAGTCGAAGCGGCGGGCCCGGCAGTCCATGCCGGCCGGGGCCAGCACGATCTGGGTGGTGTCCGGGTCCCGGGCCGCCCGCCGCAGGTAGTCGTCGAAGAAGCGGGTGCGGATCGCGTTGTAGTCGGGCGTGCTGGGCACCGTGCGCTCGCGGTGCGGCGGGAAGGTGGCCGCGCGTATCTCGGCCAGCAGGCCGGGTCCGATGTCGCCGGCCAGGGCCTCGGCGTAGGGGTCCGCGTAGAGCCGGTCGGGCCGCCTGGTCTCGGCCGCCCGCAGCGCGGCGGTCAGCAGCGCCGTCCGCTCGACGGCCTCCAGGGCTGCGGTCATCGGGGGTTCCTTTCTGCTGCGGTGGTCCGGCGGGGGGCGGTCGGTTCCGCGGCCGGGGACGGGCCCGGGGCGGCCTCCTCGCCGGTGAGGCGGGACCACTGCCGCGGGTCCTGGCGGAAGAGGCGGTCCTTCACCTGGGTGGGGCGGACGCCGCGGGCCACGGTGCGCTGCCAGTCGGCCTGGAAGGCGTCCGGGGGCAGGCGCAGGAGGGAGGGAGGGCCGAGCCTGCCGGTGGCGCGGGCGGCGCGGTAGCCGGGGGACTCCGCCCGCAGGGCCTCGTCCAGGCGGGCCGTGAAGCGCGGCACCTCCTCGTCGGCCCACGGGGTGTGCGGGGACACGGCGAACCGGTAGTGCGCGGGACGGTCCTGCCGTGGCGTCCCGGCGCAGGCGCCGCCGGCGGGCGCGCCCGCCGTCCCCGTCACCCGGCAGGCCACCCCGCGCAGTTCCAGCCCGGTGGCGTCCAGCGCGGCGCGCAGCGCCCGGATCACCTGGGCCTCGCGCAGCCGCTCCCCCGCGTGGTCCAGGACGCCCGAACGGCCGGCGTACTCCAGCCGGGGCACGCCGGCGACGCGGTCCACGACGCGTACGACGTCGCCGACGGCGTAGCGGTAGAGCCCGCCGACGTGGCTGAGGACGACGTGGTAGTCGCGCCCGGGTTCGAGTTCGTGGGGCCGCAGCGTCCCGGTGGCGGCGGTGAGGTCGGCGTCGGCGTCGGCGAACTCGTGCAGGCAGGCGGTCACCACGGGGCTCCCCGCCGTGCCGTGCCGGTCGAGGGCCACGGCCACGGGACCTTCCGAGGCGGCCACGGGCGCCGGCAGCACGGTGACGCCCGCGCCGAACTCCTCGCGCAGCCGGGGCAGGTAGAGCGAGGCGACCGACGTGGTCCAGCAGAACAGGGCCCGCATCCGGGGCCACACATGGGCGGGCCGTACGGTGCCGAAGTACCCGGCCAGCCGCTCCAGTTCGGCGGCGCGGGCGGGATCGGGGCGGCCGTGCGGCACCCCGCCCAGGGTGCCGTCGTGGATCTCCCGGACGATGCGGGGCCACCACAGGCGCAGTTGGTAGGGCAGGGCCGCCACCATGGCCGGGTTGATGCCGATCACGCAGCGCACGTCGTGTTCCACGGCCAGCCGCAGCCGCAGGTACATCTTCTCCAGGTGGGCGTCGGCGGCCACCGGCACCGGCAGGTCGGCCCACCGGGCGCCGGTGCCGGGTTCGGCGGACAGCGGCTCCCCGAAGCGGGTGCCGAGGTCGGCCTGGCTGGCGCCCACGTGGGGGTGGCCGGAGGCGGTGGTGGGCGGGGTGGTGAGCGGGTCGTGCTTGAGGTTGAGCACGGCGTCCGGGCCGGACAGCACCTCCGGGACGTGCTCGATCAGCGGGGCCCACGCCGCGAAGTAGAAAGGGAAGAAGGTGGTCCGCATGAACCGCGGGGTGACCGGGATCTTCTTGCGGCCGCCGGTGCTGCCGCTGCTGGTGAAGTACAGGGCGGGCCGGTCCGCGGACAGCAGGTTGTCCTCCCCGGCGGCCGTGCGTTCGATCCACGGTTCGAGGTCCCGGTACGTCTGGACGGGGACGGCCTCGCGGTACTCGTCCAGGGTGCGCAGCGAGGCGAAGCCGTGCTTGCGGCCGTACTCGGTCCGGGCGTTGAAGTCCAGCAGGTCCCGCAGCACCTGCCTCTGGTGGCCCTCGGCGTCGGCGAGGGCGGCGCGCAGCCGGTCGCGTTCGCCGAGGACCCGCTCCCGGTAGCGCCGCAACCGGCCGGGGTCCGTCCAGGACTCAGCCGAGTTCACGGGTGAGCACCTCCCGTATCGCGCGTGCGGTGGCGGCCGCGTCCCGCTGTTCGGCGACGACCGTGACGGGCAGTCCGTGGATCTCGTCGCGCAGGGTCTTGGCCAGGTCGGTCTGGTAGCGCCGGAACCCGTCCCAGTCGGGGGCGGGCCCGTAGTGCTCCAGGGGGTTGAGTGCCGAGCCGTGCCCGCAGCGGCGCCAGGCCGTCTCCGGGGACACCTCGAGGAAGACGACGCGGCGCGGCCGGGGGAAGGACCGCCACCAGGCGAGGACGGGGGCGGTGTCCGGCACCCCGGCCAGCCGGCACTTGGCGAGCAGCTTGTAGTGGTAGGAGTCGATCACGGCGGGGGCCGGGTCGGCCAGGAGCCGGTCCCTCAGGTGCACGGCCGCGGTGTGCAGCATCGCCGTGAGGAACTCCGCGGACCAGCGCCCGGGGTGCGCGGCGACCTCCTTGACGAGCTCGCGGCGCAGCCTGCCGATCAGGGCGTGCTCGGGGGCGGTGAAGGCGTCGTCGAGGGAGAGCAGCCGCCAGGGGACGGACTGCCGCGCGAAGGCGGACAGCACCGAGGACTTTCCCGCGTAGTCGGGGCCCAGCAGCACGCAGAAGCGCGGGTGGCCCGGGCCGGTGCCGCTCATGCGGCCCGCCCGCCGGCCGAGAGCGCCGCCAGGACGGCGTCGTTGTCCGCGCGGTCGCCGATGGTGAGGCGTACGCCCTCGCCGGGCAGGACGCGCCCCTGGATCCCCGCCCGTTCCAGCAGCCGCGCCAGTTCGCCGGTGCGTTCGGGCTCGTCCAGCCAGAGGAAGTTGGCGTGCGAGGGCAGGACCTGCCAGCCCTGCTCCGCCAGGCCCCGGGCGGTGCGCTCCCGTTCGCCCGCGACGAGGCGTACGCGCTCCTCCAGTTCGCTCGCGCAGCCCAGCGCGGCCTCGACGGCTGCCGCGGCCACCGGGCCGATGGCGTACGGCAGTTGCCGGGTGCGCAGGCGGCGGGCGAGGTCCTCGCAGGCGATCCCGTAGCCGACGCGCAGCCCGGCCAGCCCGTACGCCTTGGAGAAGGTGCGCAACACGATCAGGTGGGGGAACTCGTGGATCCACTGGGTGGTCTCGGGGCGCTCCGGCGGTTGCACGAACTCGATGTACGCCTCGTCCAGCAGCACCGTGGTGCGGGTCGGGACGGCGCTGACGAAGTTCTTCAGCTCGTGTGCGGGAACCAGCCGGCCGGTGGGGTTGTGCGGGTTGCACAGGATGACGGCGTCGGCGTCCGCGGCGGCCTCGGCGAGCCGGTCGAGGTCCTGGTGGCCGCCGGGCAGCAGGGGGACCGGCAGGGCACGGACCCCGGTCATCTCGGCCAGCAGCGGATAGGCGTCGAAGTTGCGCCAGCCGTAGGCCAGGGTGCCGCCGGGGCGGACGAGGGCCTGGACCGCGTGCTGGGCGACGCCGACCGAGCCGGGGCCGGCCACCACGCAGGAGCCGGGGACCCGCTGCCATGCGGCGATGGCCTGTTCGAGCCGGCGCGGGAAGAACTCCGGGTAGCGGTTGGCCTCCCGGGAGGCGCGTGCGATGGCGTTGGTGACGGTGGGCAGCGGGGGCAGCGGGTTCTCGTTCAGGGCAAGCCGGTGCATCGGGCTCCTCACCTCGTGGTCTCGGCGGTCGCCTGCCGGTGGGCGGGTGCGAGCGCTCCCCCGGGCAGGGCACGTCGTATGTCGTGGGCCGCGGCCGCTCCGTACACCTCTTCGATCCGGTCGGCCAGCTCGGCCGGGTGCAGCCGGTACTCCTGGGTGCCGACGGACTCCAGCACGACGGTGGCCAGCGCGCAGCCGAGCTGGGCGGCCCGTTCGTGCGTCAGGCCCCGGGCGACGCCCGCGAGGAACCCGGCGCGGAAGGCGTCCCCCGCGCCGGTCGGTTCCAGGGTGCCGCGGGCGGGCACGGCGGGGACGCGCCGGCGGGTTCCGTCGGCGGAGGCGAGCAGGGCGCCCGCCGGTCCGAGCGTGGTGACCCACACGCCGACCCGGTCCAGGATCTCCCGCACGGTCCACCGGGTGCGGCGGCGCACCAGGGCCGCCTCGTACTCGTTGGTGAACAGGTACCGGGCGCCGTCGACCAGCCGGCGCGCCTGCGCCTCGCCGAGCCGGGCCAGTTGCTGCGAGGGGTCGGCGGCGAAGGCGAGGCCGAGGCGGCGGCAGGCGTCGGTGTGGCGCACCATCGCCTCCGGGTCGTCGGGGGCGACGACCACCAGGTCCGGGGGGCCGGACCGGCGCACGGCGTCGGCCAGCGACAGCTCCACGGCCTCCGTCATGGCGCCCGGGTAGAAGGTGGCGATCTGGTTCTGGTCGGCGTCCGTGGTGCAGACGAACCGCGCGGTGTACCGGGTGGTGCTGATCCGGACCGAGCCGGTGTCCACGCCGCCGGCCTCCAGCCGGCGGCGGTACTCGGCGAAGTCGGTGCCCGCGGCGCCGAGGACGGCCGGGCGCAGGCCGAGCCGCGCCAGGCCGACGGCGATGTTGGCGGCGACGCCGCCCCAGCGGACGTCGAGGCCGTCCGCCAGGAACGACAGGGACACCCGGTCGAGCCGGTCGGCCAGGAGCTGGTCGGCGAACCGGCCGGGGTAGGTCATCAGATGGTCGACGGCGATGGATCCGGTGACCAGGAAGCGCATCGTCAGGCCCCCGCCGAACGGCGCAGCGCGTCCGCGCGGTCGGTGCGCTCCCAGGTGAAGTCGGGCTCCTCCCGGCCGAAGTGGCCGTAGGCGGCCGTCCGGGCGTAGATCGGGCGGAGCAGGTCCAGGTCGCGGATGAGGGCGGCCGGACGCAGGTCGAAGACCTCCTCGATGGCCGCCTGGATGCGGTGGACCGGTACCTTCTCGGTGCCGAAGGTCTCGACGAACAGGCCGACCGGTTCGGCCCTGCCGATGGCGTACGCCACCTGGACCTCGCAGCGGGCGGCCAGACCGGCGGCGACCACGTTCTTGGCGACCCAGCGCATGGCGTAGGCGGCGGAGCGGTCCACCTTGGAGGGGTCCTTGCCGGAGAAGGCGCCGCCGCCGTGGCGGGCCATGCCGCCGTAGGTGTCGATGATGATCTTGCGGCCGGTCAGGCCGGCGTCGCCCATCGGGCCGCCGATCTCGAACCGGCCGGTGGGGTTGACGAGCAGGCGGTGGCCTTCCGTCTCCAGTTTGACGCCCTCCTCGGCCAGGGCCCGCAGCTCCGGCTCGACGACGAACTCGCGGATGTCGGGCGCGAGGAGGGAGTCCAGGTCGATGTCGCTCGCGTGCTGGGAGGAGACGACGACCGTGTCCAGGCGCACGGCCTTGTCGCCGTCGTACTCGATGGTGACCTGCGTCTTGCCGTCGGGGCGCAGGTAGGGGATCGTGCCGTTCCTGCGCGCGCCGGTCAGGCGCCTGGCCAGCCGGTGGGCGAGGAAGACGGGCAGGGGCATGAGGGTGGGGGTCTCGTCGGTGGCGTAGCCGAACATCAGGCCCTGGTCGCCGGCGCCGCCGGTGTCGACGCCCTGGGCGATGTCCGGGGACTGGGTCCCGAGGGACACCGACACGCCGCACGAGGCGCCGTCGAAACCCTTCTTGGAGGAGTCGTAGCCGATGTCCAGGATCTTCTGCCGGACCAGTTCGGCGATCGGCACGTACGCCCGGGTGGTGACCTCTCCGGCCACGTGCACCAGGCCGGTGGTGATCAGGGTCTCCACGGCGACCCGCGAGGCCGGGTCCTCGCGCAGCAGCGCGTCCAGGATGGTGTCGCTGATCTGGTCGGCGATCTTGTCGGGGTGACCTTCGGTCACGGACTCCGAGGTGAAGAGGGGACGGGACACGTCAACTCCTAGGGGCGGACGGTGATGTCGGACGGCGGGCGGGGAGGGGCCGCCCGGTGTGCGCGCCGCGCGGTGACGGCGCAGGCCGCGGCGGCCAGCCCGGCCGCGGCCAGGGCCCACCAGGCGTGGGCGCCGTACCGGTCGTAGAGCACGCCGTGCACCAGGGGGCCGAGCAGGGCGCCGAGGGAGACGCCCATCTGGGTGCAGGCGGTGGCCTTGTTCTCCCGGCCCGGGTAGGCGGCGCTCGCGATGTAGTGCAGCAGTCCGGCCCAGCCCCAGCCGCCCGCGTAGGCGAGCAGGGCGCCGGACACCGCCGCGGCCGGGACGCCGGTGACGAGCAGCGCCGTGCCCGCGGCCCCGACCAGGAACATGCCGGTGAGCAGGTGCCACGGGTCGCCGGCCCGGCGGTCGGTGAGGTGGCCGGCGGCGATGCGCACGACGGCGTTCAGCCCGGCCGCGGCCGAGGCCACCAGGCCGGCGGCGGTGAGCGAGAGGCCGCTGTGGTCGAGGGAGAGGATGAGGAAGCCGCCGAGGCCGTTGCCGACCATCGCGCCGAGCAGGCCCGCGCCGGTGAGGGCGGCCAGCGTGCGGTTCCACGGCAAGGGGGCGGCGGCGCGGGGGGCGCCGGGCCGGGGCCCGCTCGTCACCGCGCGGGCCCGCAGCAGCAGGGCAGTGCCGTACGCGGCCGCGAGGACGGCCGTGGCGGCGAAGACCCAGCGCCAGCCGTGGCGGACGGCCGCGGCGGGCACCGCGAGGCTGCACAGCAGCACCGCGACGGGGACGGCGGCCTGTTTCAGGCCGAAGGCCAGGCCCTGCACGCGCCGGGCGCAGCGGCGCATCAGCAGGGCGTTGGTGTGCGGCTGGCTGTAGCCGTACGCGCAGCCCCCGCCCGCGCTGCCGAGCCACAGGCCCGCCTCGGGGACGGCCGCCGCGGCGGCGAGGCCCGCGGCGGTGAGCAGTGTCGCCCGCCCGATGGTCGCCTCGGCCGCCGCGCCCGGCCCGGTCCGGCGGCTGGTGTACGCGCCGGCCAGGGAGCCCAGCCAGAACACGGCCAGCAGCGCCCCCATCCGGCTCGCCGACCACCCGAGGTCGGCCGCGATGAGCGCGTGGGCGGCACCGGGCAGGAACACCGGGGTGGAGGTGAGGACGGTGACGGCGGCGACGTTCCAGGCCGCCCCCATCCCGGCCCCTGTCTCTTA
>NZ_WYCT01000301.1 GCF_011008945.1 Streptomyces harenosi | reverse complement strand
AGATGTGTATAAGGGACAGCCTCCGGCGCGGGTGTTCACTTCCGGTTCGCCTCTCCGCCGTCCGCGCGTGTCAGCCTCCCCGGGCTGGGCACTCGCGGACGGCGGAGAAGGGGCACGAGGAACCATGGAAAGCGGGCCGGCGGTCTTCGCGGGAGTGGTGTTCGCCCTGTTCGGAGCCGGGCTGCTGGCATGGACGGCGGTCTGTGCGGGACAGCGCCGGCCCGTCGCCCAGGATGTGAGCCCGGTCGCATCGGCGGCCCTGGCCGGTCTGGCCGGGACGGCGTGCCTCGCCCTCGGCGCCTGGTGCCTGACGCGCATGTGAGCGGCGCGTTCGAACGGTGAGAACCAGCCGCCCGAGGCGGCCGGCGGATCGCGCTCCGGAGAGGGCGGCCGTGACCGGTGGGCAGTCCGGGCGGCAGGAATAGTGGTAGTCGGGTTACCGTTCGAGTGGCCGTTGCGGGCTTTTCCCGTTTGACACGGGGGCGGCATGTACCGTCACACTCCGCAGCGTCACCAGAGCCACGAAGCACGACCCGACCCCGGGAACCAGGCCGGGGAGGCCCCAGCGTCGACCGGAGAGAAGAGCGAAGTTGTCCCCGACCAGCGAGACCGCGAAGGGCGGCCGCCGACTCGTCATCGTCGAGTCGCCTGCCAAGGCGAAGACGATCAAGAGCTACCTCGGCCCCGGCTACACCGTCGAGGCGAGCGTCGGGCACATTCGCGATCTCCCCAACGGCGCCGCGGAGGTGCCCGAGAAGTACACCGGTGAGGTCCGCCGCCTCGGTGTGGACGTGGAACACGACTTCCAGCCGATCTATGTCGTCAACGCCGACAAGAAGGCCCAGGTCAAGAAGCTCAAGGACCTGCTGAAGGAGTCCGACGAACTCTTCCTCGCCACCGATGAGGACCGCGAGGGGGAGGCCATCGCCTGGCACCTCCAGGAGGTGCTCAAGCCGAAGGTCCCGGTCAAGCGGATGGTGTTCCACGAGATCACCAAGGCCGCGATCCAGGCCGCCGTGGCCAACCCGCGCCAGCTCAACCAGAAGCTGGTCGACGCCCAGGAGACCCGCCGCATCCTCGACCGCCTCTACGGCTACGAGGTCTCGCCGGTGCTGTGGAAGAAGGTCATGCCGCGCCTGTCGGCCGGCCGTGTGCAGTCCGTGGCGACCCGGCTCGTCGTCGAGAGGGAACGCGAGCGCATCGCGTTCCGCTCCGCCGAGTACTGGGACCTGACCGGCACCTTCTCGACCGGCCGCGCGGGTGACCCCTCCGACCCGTCGTCGCTGGTCGCACGCCTGCAGACGGTCGACGGCCGGCGCGTGGCGCAGGGGCGCGACTTCGACTCCCTGGGGCAGCTCAAGGGCGCGAACACCCTCCACCTCGACGAGGCGAACGCCCGCGCGCTCGCCGCCGCCCTGGAGAACACGCGGTTCTCCGTGCGCTCCGTCGAGTCCAAGCCGTACCGCCGCTCGCCGTACGCGCCGTTCCGTACGACCACGCTCCAGCAGGAGGCGAGCCGCAAGCTCGGCTTCGGCGCCAAGGCGACGATGCAGATCGCGCAGAAGCTGTACGAGAACGGCTACATCACGTACATGCGTACGGACTCCACGACCCTGAGCGACACGGCCATCGCCGCCGCCCGGGCCCAGGTCACGCAGTTGTACGGCGCCGACTACCTGCCGGACAAGCCGCGCACGTACGCCGGCAAGGTCAAGAACGCGCAGGAGGCGCACGAGGCGATCCGTCCCTCGGGCGACCGCTTCCGCACGCCCGCCGAGACGGGGCTGACCGGCGACCAGTTCAAGCTGTACGAGCTGATCTGGAAGCGGACCGTCGCCTCCCAGATGAAGGACGCGACGGGCAACTCCGTCACGGTGAAGATCGGCGGCACGGCCGCCGACGGCCGGGACGTCGAGTTCAGCGCGTCCGGCAAGACCATCACCTTCCACGGCTTCCTCAAGGCGTACGTCGAGGGCGCCGACGACCCGAACGCCGAGCTGGACGACCGCGAGCGCCGGCTGCCGCAGGTCGCCGAGGGCGACCGGCTCGCCGCCGAGGAGATCTCGGTCGACGGCCACGCCACCAAGCCCCCGGCCCGCTACACCGAGGCGTCGCTGGTCAAGGAGCTGGAGGAGCGGGAGATCGGCCGCCCCTCGACGTACGCGTCGATCATCGGCACCATCCTCGACCGCGGCTACGTCTTCAAGAAGGGCACGGCCCTCGTGCCGTCCTTCCTCTCCTTCGCCGTGGTCAACCTGCTGGAGAAGCACTTCGGCCGGCTCGTCGACTACGACTTCACCGCCAAGATGGAGGACGACCTCGACCGCATCGCCCGCGGCGAGGCGCAGGCCGTGCCGTGGCTGAAGCGGTTCTACTTCGGCGAGGGCACCAGCAACGGAGACGCGGCCGACGCCGGCAACGGCGACGGCGACCACCTCGGCGGCCTGAAGGAACTCGTCACCGACCTGGGCGCCATCGACGCGCGCGAGGTGTCGTCGTTCCCCGTGGGCAACGACATCGTGCTGCGCGTCGGCCGCTACGGGCCGTACATCGAGCGCGGCGAGAAGGACACCGAGCAGCACCAGCGCGCCGACATCCCCGCCGACCTGGCGCCGGACGAGCTGTCCGTCGAGCTGGCGGAGGAGCTGCTGGCCAAGCCGAGCGGCGACTACGAGCTGGGCACCGACCCGGAGACCGGGCACACCATCGTCGCCAAGGACGGCCGCTACGGCCCCTACGTCACCGAGATCCTCCCCGAGGGCACCCCGAAGACGGGCAAGAACGCGGTCAAGCCGCGCACCGCCTCCCTCTTCAAGTCGATGTCCCTGGACACCGTGACGCTGGAGGACGCCCTCAAGCTCATGTCGCTGCCGCGGGTCGTCGGCACCGACACCGACGGCCAGGAGATCACCGCGCAGAACGGCCGCTACGGCCCGTATCTGAAGAAGGGCACCGACTCGCGGTCCCTGCAGTCCGAGGACCAGCTCTTCACGATCACGCTGGAAGAGGCCCAGGCGATCTACGCCCAGCCCAAGCAGCGCGGTCGCGCCGCGGCCAAGCCGCCGCTGAAGGAGCTCGGCGAGGACCCGGTCAGCGGCAAGCCGGTCGTGGTCAAGGACGGCCGCTTCGGCCCGTACGTCACCGACGGCGAGACCAACGCGACCCTGCGTTCCGGCGACAGCGTCGAGACCATCACCCCGGAGCGCGGCTTCGAACTGCTCGCGGAGAAGCGCGCCAAGGGGCCCGCCAAGAAGACGGCGAAGAAGACGGCCGCCAAGAAGGCCCCGGCCAAGAAGGCGACGACGGCGAAGACCGCCGCGAAGAAGACGGCGGCCAAGAAGACGGCCACCAAGGCGACGGCCGCCAAGAAGACCGCGGCGAAGAGCACGGCGAAGAAGACGACCGCCTCCCGGGCCGCCTCGGCGGCGGAGGACTGAGCCGTCCGCTCTCCCGGGCGTGCCCCCGGCACGCTCACGTTCGCGAAACGAACGCCCCGGCATCGATTCGGTGTCGGGGCGCGCGTACGTTCGGGCGGAAGCGCCGGAGTGTCCGCAGGTCCCGATAGGCTGAACGCATGACGCGAGCCGAGCAGCCAACGGCCCCTCACCCGGACCCCGACGATGCCCTGGTCGCGGACTCCCGCGAGCGCGCCGTCCGCGCCCTGTTGCGCCGGCCACGGCTGCGGCGGTTGTGGAGCGCACAGCTCGTGGGGGGTGTCGGAGACGCCCTCGCCCTGTTCGTGCTGGTCGTTCTCGCCGTGCAGGCGGCGATCGCCGCCGGGTCCTTCGGCGGCGGCTACCGGGGCGTGGCGTTCGCAGTGGCGACCGTTTTCGGCGTGCGCATCCTCGCGACGCTGCTCTTCGGAGCCGTCCTCCTCGGCCCGCTGACATCGCTCACCTCGCCGGACGGCCCGCTGGACCGGCGCTGGACCATGGTCGGCGCGGACGGCCTGCGCGCCGCCCTGCTGATCGTCGCGCCGCTGTGGATCGACTGGACCCCGGACGACGCCCTCGCCGTCCTGCTGGTGACCGTCTTCGTCTCCGGCGTCGCCGAGCGGTTCTGGACGGTGTGCCGGGAGAGCGCGGCGCCCGCGCTGCTGCCCGCGCCGCCCCCGGAGGGCGCGTCGGTACGGCCGCTTCCGGACCACCTGGACGCCCTGCGCCGCCTGTCCCTGCGTACGTCCTTCGTGGCGATCCCCCTCGCGGCCGCGGCCCTGGTCGTCGCGGGGCTGCTGAACAACCTGCTGGGCGCCGGCGCCGACTGGTTCGCCGCGCACCAGGCGGCCCTCGCCTCCTACGTCGCGGCCGGGATGTTCGCCGCCTCCCTGTCCGTACTGTCCTTCCTGGACCTGCCCGGCACCCGTACGCCCCGCGCGCGGTCGCCGCTGGAGGGCCTGCGCCGCCCGAGGACGGCCGCGGGCGCCGACAAGGGCCGCACGGGGGCCGTCCCGCTGCTGGTGCTCACCTGCGCGGCCATCGCCGCGGCGGTGGCCGCCGCGGTCGCGGTGGCCGTGCTGCACGCCAAGGACCTGGGCGGCGGCCCGGTGCTGTACGGGCTTGCGGTGGGCGCGCTGACCGGCGGTGTCGTCGTCGGCATCCGGACCGCCCCCGCCCTGCTGCCCTCCCTCTCGCGCCGCCGGCTGCTGGCCCTGGCGGTCGCCTTCGCCGGTATCGCCCTGCTGGCCGCCGGGCTCGTCCCGGACCCCACCACCGTGCTGCTGATCCTGGCGCTGGCCGGGGCCGGTGCGGGCGTGGCCGCCAACACCGGGCACACGCTGCTCGACCAGGAGGTGGAGGACCACCGGCGGGCCCGGACCACCGGGCACCTGCACGCGGTGGTCCGCGTCTGCGTGGCGCTCGGCGCGGTGATCGCCCCCCTGGTGGCCGCGGGGATCGGGCCGCACCGCCTGGAGAACGGCAGGTTCGTCTTCGCGCACGGCGGGGCCGCGTTCACGCTGATGCTGGTCGGCGCGCTGCTGCTGCCGGTGGCCGCGCTGGTCCTGGCCAAGGGCGACGACCGGTCCGGCGTGCCGCTGCGCCACGACCTGCGGGACGCGCTGCTCGGCGGCGACGACCCGGTGCAGGCGCCCACCCCGACCGGTTTCTTCATCGCCCTGGAGGGCGGCGACGGGGCCGGGAAGTCCACGCAGGCCGAGGCGCTCGCCGAGTGGATCCGGGCCAAGGGCCACGAGGTGGTGCTCACGCGTGAGCCGGGCGCGACGCCGGTCGGCAAGCGCCTGCGGTCCATCCTGCTGGACGTGTCCAGCGCCGGGCTGTCGCACCGCGCGGAGGCCCTGCTCTACGCGGCGGACCGCGCCGAGCACGTGGACACCGTGGTCCGCCCCGCGCTGGAGCGCGGCGCGGTGGTGATCTCCGACCGCTACATCGACTCCTCGGTGGCCTACCAGGGCGCCGGCCGCGACCTGTCGCCGACCGAGATCGCCCGGATCAACCGCTGGGCGACCGACGGGCTGGTCCCGCACCTCACCGTGCTGCTGGACGTCGCCCCGGAGGCCGCCCGCGAGCGGTTCACCGAGGCGCCGGACCGGCTGGAGTCGGAGCCGGCCGAGTTCCACGCGCGCGTACGGGCCGGTTTCCTCGCCCTGGCCGCGTCCGACCCCGGGCGCTATCTGGTGGTCGACGCGGGCCAGCAGCCCGAGGCGGTCACGACCGCGATCCGGCACCGGCTCGACCAGGTCCTGCCGCTGTCCGAGGCCGAGATCGAGGCCCGCGAGGAGGCCCGCCGCAAGGCCGAGGAGGAAGCCCGCCGCAAGGCGGAGGAAGAAGCCGCGCGCAAGGCCGAGGAGGAGCGCCTGGAGCGCGAGCGCCAGGAGCAGCTCGCCCGGCTGCGTGCCGAGGAGGAGGAGCGCAAGCGGCGCGAGCTGGAGGAGGCCCAGCGCCGCGAGGCCGAGCGGCAGGCCGAGGAGGCCCGGCGACGGGCGGAGGAGGCCCGCCGGCGCGCCGAGGAGGAGCGGGCACGGCTGCTGGCGGAGGAGAAGGCGCGGGCCGAGGAGGAGGCCCGGCGCAGGGCCGAGGAGGAACGCCGCCGCAAGCAGGCCGAGGAAGAGGCCCGGCTGCGCGCCGAGGCCGAGGCCCTGCGCCTGGAGAAGCAGCGCAAGGCCGAGGAGGCCCTGCTCCGCGCCGAGGAGGCCCGCCGGGCGGCCGAGCAGGCGGCGGCGGCCGCCGCGGCGGGCCCCGGGCCCTTCGCCCCGGCAGCCGGGGACGGGGCCCCGGGTGCCTCCCCGCGGCCGGGGACTCCCGCCGCGCCCGACGCGGCGACCGTGGCGACGCCCGTGGTCACCCCGACCAACGCCTCCGGGGGGCCGCTGGAGGAGACGGCGGTACTGCGCCCGGTGCGGGACGACCGGGACGGCTCCGGCCCGCGCGGCGGGCAGGACCGGACGGACGGGCGGGAGCAGGACGCGCGGGGCGCTCACGGGGAGTGGCCCGGTGCCGGAGAACCCTTCGGCGCCCAGGGCTCCCACGCGTCCGGCTCTGCCGTGCCGGATTCCGAGGTGACGGCCGAGCTGCCGGTGCCGCAGGTGGCGCCGGGTGCGTCCGAGGAGACGGCGGTGCTGCCGCAGGTGGCGCCGGGTGCGGCCGACGAGACGGCCGTCCTGCCGCAGGTGCCGGGGGAGGACCCCGCGGACCGCGTGCCGCCGGGCTACTTCCGGGACGAGCGTCCCGGCGTCCGGCCGGACGGTACCGAGGACCGCACGCGGGAGCTGCCCCAGGTCGACCCCGGCCAGGCGAAGCCCCGCAGGCGGCGCCCCGAATGGGCCGAGGAGACCCCCCTGGACGACCTGCCGACCCTGGCGGACGAACTGCTGGGCCCCCGTGACGACGAGCGCGGGGACCCCGGTGGCGACGGCCGGGGGAAGGGCCGGGGCCGCGGGCGCTGAGCGGGGACGGAACCGCCGTGGTCGCCGCTGGGCCGCCTCCGCGGGCGTCGTCGCCGGGGTGGCACCGGGCGGGGACGGGGCCGAGTGGGCCGGATTCGGTGGGCGTGGGCCGGATTCGGTGGGCGTGGGCCGGGCTCGGGGGGAGCGGGCCGGGCTCGGTCGCCGTTCGGTGGTGCGTCCGGGCGGTGGGCCACCGTCCGCCGATCCGCCGGGGGTGGTCCCGGCCGGGATCGCGTCCCGGCGCCGCGGTGGCTCCCGTGCGGAGCGCGCGGTGCAGGCGGTGCGGTGCACACGGTGCATGCGGTCCCACGGAGCCCGTGGTGCCCACGGAGCGCGCGGGGCCCCGCGGGATCCCGCGGAGCAAGCGGTGCCCGTGGGGCATTGGCCCGGTACCGTCGCGGCGGCTCGCGTCGCCGGGCGCCGGCGGCCGGCCCGCACCGCCCCGACGGCCCGCACCGCCCCGACGGCTCGGGCCGTCAGAGGTGTGGTCCGTGCTGCGGTCCGTGGTGTGCTGCGGGGCGCCTGCGGCCGGCAGCGGTCGCGGGCGGACCCGGTTGTCAGTGGGCGGCCGCACAATGGATGACGCCGCGAAGAGCGCGCACGAACAGCACGTACGAAGAGCGCGACGCGCAGTGACGGAAGGACGGCGTGACCCATGAGCGTGTGGGACGACCTCGTCGGGCAGGAGAAGGTGAGCGAGCACCTCGTCGCCGCTGCCCGGGACGCCGATGCCCTGGTCACGGCCGCCGCGGCCGACACCCCGCCGCCCGAGTCGTCGAAGATGACGCACGCCTGGCTGTTCACCGGGCCGCCGGGTGCCGGGCGGACACAGGTGGCGCGGGCCTTCGCCGCCGCGCTGCAGTGCGTGAGCCCCGACCGCGCGCTCGGCGGCGTCCCCGGCTGCGGCTTCTGCGACGGCTGCCACACCGCCCTGATCGGCACCCACGCCGACGTCACCACGATCGCCGCCGTCGGCACGCAGATCCTCGCCCGGGACATGCGGGACACCGTCCGCAAGTCCTTCACCTCGCCCGCGAACGGACGCTGGCAGGTCATCCTCGTCGAGGACGCCGAGCGGCTGAACGAGCAGTCGGCCAACGCGGTGCTGAAAGCCGTGGAGGAGCCGGCCCCGCGCACGGTGTGGCTGCTGTGCGCCCCCTCCATCGAGGATGTGCTGCCCACGATCCGCTCCCGCTGCCGCCACCTCAACCTGCGGACGCCCTCGGTCGAGGCCGTCGCCGACATGCTCGTACGCCGCGAGGGCGTCGAGCCGGAGGTCGCCGCCGCCGCGGCGCGCGCCACTCAGGGCCACATCGACCGGGCCCGCCGCCTGGCCACCGACCCGGCCGCCCGGGAGCGCCGGGCCGCCGTGCTCAAGCTGCCGCTGCGCGTCGAGGACGTCGGCGGCGCGCTGAAGGCCGCCCAGCAGTTGGTCGACGCCGCCACGGAGGACGCCAAGCAGCTCGCCGAGGAGACGGACGCCAAGGAGACCGAGGAGCTGAAGGCGGCGCTCGGCGCCGCGCAGGGCGGACGGCTGCCGCGCGGCACGGCGGGCGTCGTGAAGGACCTCGAGGACATGCAGAAGCGGCGCCGGACCCGCACCCAGCGCGACAGCCTCGACCTCGCCCTGTCCGACCTCACCGGGTTCTACCGCGATGTGCTCGCCCTCCAGCTCGGCTCCCGTGTGGCGATCGCCAACGCCGACGCCGAGGACGCCCTGGAGCGTCTCGCGCGCAGCAGCACCCCGGAGGCCACCCTGCGCCGGATCGAGGCGATCGCCGCCTGCCAGGAGGCCCTCGACCGCAACGTGGCACCGCTGCTCGCGGTGGAGGCGATGACCATGGCGCTCAGGGCGGGCTGAGGCCGCCTTTCCCCGGTCGGCGCGCGGAACGGGCCGAGGCCGCCTCCCCCGGCCGGTGTGCCCGCGCGGTGCGCTGCGCAGGTCCGCTGCGCAGGCCGGTCCGGGTTCCCGCCGGCATAACTCGTCCGAGGCACGTCGGGCACGGAACGTGTGCAGAGCATCGCACAACGTTACGCTCGCTGGATGCACACAAGGCGCACTCTCCGCAGGACCCGTACCGGCACCGCAGCCGCCCGCCTCGCCCCCC
>NZ_WYCT01000300.1 GCF_011008945.1 Streptomyces harenosi | reverse complement strand
TCCTCCGCCCCGCCGCCCGGGGCGGGCCCGGGCGGCGGGGCGGAGGACACGGCTCACGCGGGCCCTCTGGAACGGGCCCCCTGGAAGGACCCTCTCGAACGGCCTCCCGGGAACGGACCCCCAGGACGGGAACGGGCGCCCCGCACCGCACGCCCGGAACGGGCACCCCCTAGAACAGGTGGATGGCGAGATGGCCGAGGGGCAGGCCCAGTTGCCACGCCGGGGTCCACACCTTCGGGCCCTCGTCCTCCCCGATCGGTCCGGGGCCGCCCGGCACGGCGTTCAGGTCGGGTGCGAGCAGTTCGGTCTCCCGGAGCCAGCGCCATGCCTCCCGGGCCAGCTCCAGGTCGGGGTCGTGGCGCCCGGCGGCGCTCGCGGCGACCTCCTCCAGGCGCTCGCGCACCCACTCCTGCCAGGGCTGGTCGTAGGCGGTCAGGGAGAGCCAGGTCTCCAGGTGCGAGACGACCTGGACGCCGGGCAGTTCGCCCTCGGTGTCGGAGAGGAAGACGGTCAGCGCCAGCGCGTCCCGCCCCGCGCGGAACTCGAACGACGTCGGCGGCATCAGATCGCCGCCGCGCAGCAGCTCGTCGGCGATGTACTCGGCGTACCACCACGCCATGGGGACGACCAGTCCACCGTCACCGGTGCCGTCCGTGCCCTCGTGACCTCTGTGCAGCATCCCTTCCTGCCTTCCTCCGGTGCGTGCGCGTCGCCCGGCCCCGGCTCCTCCGGGCCCGGAACACGGACGGGAACAGCCGATTACCCGACCGGGGGTGACGGCAAGGCGCTTTACGGAGGTTTGACTCGCCCGCCCGTTTCACCGCAGGTCGGCGGTGTAGCCCGGCAGCACCCTGCGCAGGGCGCGCAGCGCGTAGTACGCGCGGGACTTCACGGTACCGGGCGGAATGCCCAGGGCCGTCGCCGCTTCCGCCACGGTCGCCCCTTCGAAATACACCAGCACCAGGACTTCACGGTGTTCCGGCGTGAGGGTCTTCACAGCCTCGCGCACGTCGAGCGCGGCGGCGGCCCGTTCGGCGTGATCGGCGCAGACACGCGCGTTCTCCAGGGCGGCGGCGTCGCCGACCTCCGCGGGGCGGGCCTGCCGGGCCCGCCGCGCGTCGATCGCGAGGCGCCGGGCCACGGTGAGCAGCCAGGGCCGTACGGAGTCGAAGGCGTCGGCGCGCAGGGCCTCCGGGTGCTGCCAGGCGCGGACCAGGGTCTCCTGCACCAGGTCCTCGGCGCGCTGCCGGTCGCCGTCGCACAGCCGCAGCAGCAGCGCGAACAGCGGCCGGCCGTGCTCGCGCTGGAGCGCGGCGAGCTCGTGCTCGGCGGTCGTCGCGTTCGTCGGGTGGGTGATGGTTCCGGCCGTCATGGCCGTATGGCATCGCAGGGCGCCCCGCGGGGACAGCCCGCGCACCGCGGAGTGCGACGGGCGGTCGATCGCGTCGGCGAACGGTTCGACGAACGGTCGGCGCCGCGCTCCGCGCGCACCGGACGGGCTAAGGAGCGTGTCGGAGCCGCATCGAGCGGCAGGCGCCTTCTTAGCTGTTTGTAGGTAAATGTGACTTTCTTGCGTCGAGTGACCGGACGGGGTGAGCGCGTGATCACACGCAGCAGACAGGTGGCCCTGGTCCTGATGGCCGTCCTCACCGCGGGCGCGGCCTGCCAGGCCCGCGACCGGGATTCTCCCCGACGCTCCGCACCGTCCGCCGCCGACACCGGCTTCGCCCTGGTCGCCTCCGGCGGCGTCCTGCCGCACGACTCGGTCAGCGACCGGGCGGCCTGCGACGCGGGCGGGACCGGTCGCGGCTTCCGTCCCGTGTTCGCCGGCGTCCGGCCCGTCGTCTCCGGCGCCGATGTGACACCGCGCCACACGACGTGCCGCCCGGACAGCCGCGGGCGGTGAACCTCGTCGACGCCGGCCGGATCCCCGCCGACGCCCGCGGCGCGACGGGCCGGTGACGGCGCGGTCGCCGTCTGCCCGCACCGGGGGCCGAGTGGCAGCGGGCCCCGAGGAACAGCGACGGGTGATGGGGGAGCAGCCCCGCGTCAGTCGTCGGCGACGTGGTCGAGGCTCCGCAGCATCAGGCCGAGCACCCGCAGGCAGGCCGCCACCTCGCCGCCGGTGAGCCCGCCGCCGACCTTGCGGAGCAGGGCGTGTTCCCGGTCGAGCACGGCGGCGATGACCGACTCGCCCTCGTCGGTGAGGCGGATCAGCGACGACCGCCGGTGCGCGGGGTTGGGGATGCTCTCCACCAGGCCCCGCGCCGCGGCGTCGTTGACCATGCGCTGCACGAACTGCCGGCTGATCGCCTGGGCGCGGCCCATCTGCGGCACCGTCATCGGGCCGTGCCGGTGCAGCAGGGCCAGCACGGCGCGCACCCCGACGGAGAGTCCCTCGGCGGCCAGGCCCTGCTCGACGCCGCGCTGGGCGCGCCGGTAGAGGGGGCCCACCAGGTCGTACACCTCGGTCAGCCGGTGGGCGAGCTCGTCCGGGGGAAGGGGCGCCTCGCAGGGCCCGGGCTCGCGCGGGCGGGGCGGATCGATGCCGTTCATTCCTCCATCATGACACCTCGGTTGTCAATCCAAGCGAAAGATGACACCTTGGTTGTCATGAAGGCTTCTTCGGCTGCTTCGGACCTGTGCTTCTTCGCCTCCGCCGACGGCGACCTCGCCTACCGCGACACCGGCGCGGGGGACCCGGTGGTCCTGCTGCACTCCGGATTCCTCGACCACCGGCTTTTCGAGGACCACATCCCCGTCCTCGCCGGCGCCGGGTACCGGGTGATCGCTCCGGACGTGCGCGGCCACGGCTCCTCCGCCAACGGCACCCGGCCCTTCCGCTGGGCCGACGACCTCGCCGGACTGCTGCGCCACCTGGACGCCGGGCCCGCGGTGCTCGTCGGCGTGTCGATGGGCGGGGCCATCGCCACCGACACCGTCCTGGTCCATCCCGAGCTGGTGCGGGCCGTGGTGGTATGCGGCGCCGCCACCAGCGAGTTCCGGCCCACCGACCCCTGGCACCTGGAGATGCGGACCGAGATGGAGCGGGCCGGGGCCGCGGGTGACGCTCAGGGCTGGCTCCGGGCGTTCCTGGCCGCCGCCGCCGGGCCGTACCGCGCCCTGGAGGACGTCGACCCTGCCATCCTCGGCCGGCTGCGCGAGATGGCCCTGCACACCCTGTCCAAGCACACGCCCGGGGAGCCCGACCGGCAGGTGCCGGTGACCGGCACCTGGGACCGGGCACCGAAGATCGACGTCCCGCTCCTCGCCGTCAACGGCTCCCTGGACGCCCCCGACCTCCTCGGCGAGGCCGAGCGGCTGGTCCGCACCGTGCGCCACGGCCGCTCGGCCACCGTCGACGGCGCCGGGCACTACCCGAACCTGGAGCGGCCGCAGGCCTTCGACCGGATCGTGCTGGACTTCCTGCGTTCCCTCTAGGCCTGTCCGACGCTTCCCGCCGTCCCCCGGAGGGCGGCGATCGGCAGACAGGCCCTAACGCCGGGCCAGCTCCGACTTCCGGTACGAGTACCCGAAGTAGATCGCGAGCCCGAGGGCGAACCACACGGCGAACCGCACCCAGGTCTGCCACTGCAGGAACGTGATCAGCCAGACCGAGAAGAGCACACCCAGCCCCGGCACGACCGGCATCCACGGCGTGCGGAAGGTGCGCGGCAGGTCGGGCTGCCGGTAGCGCAGCACGATCACCGCCGTGCACACCACCGCGAACGCCAGCAGAATGCCGATGTTGGTCAGCTCGGCCGCCTCGCCGATCGGCAGGAACCCGGCGATGGCGGCCGACGCCGCCCCGACGATCCAGGTGACCCGGGTGGGCACGTGCCGCGTCGGATGCGTCTTGGCGAACCACCTGGGCAGCAGGCCGTCCCGGGACATGCTGAACCACACCCGGGTCACCCCCAGCATGAAGGTGAACATGACGGTGAGGATGCCGATGATCGCGCCCACCGCGATGACGTCCGCCAGCCCGCCCAGCCCCACCGACTTGAAGGCCGTCGAGAAGCCGCTCTCCCTGTCGATGTCCTGGTGGTCCTGCATCCCCGTCAGCACCAGGCAGGCGGCCACGTACAGCACCATCGAGATGGCGAGCGAGTAGATGATCGCCTTGGGCATGTGCCGCTGCGCGTCCTTGGACTCCTCGGCCGCCGTGGACATCGCGTCGTAGCCGAAGACGGCGAAGAACACTGTCGCCGCGCCCGTGAACGCGCCGCCGACGCCGTAGGGGAAGAACGGGTTGTAGTGCGCCGTGTCGATGTGGAAGACCCCGACCGCGATCACCAGCAGCACCACCAGCACCTTCAGCACGACGACCACCATCTCGAAGCGGGCGGCGTTCTTGATGCCGAGGTTGAGCAGGTAGGCGATGAACAGGCACAGCGCGGCCGCGAAGAGATCGACCTTGTGCCCGTCCCCGGTCCCGGGCGCCCCCAGCATCCAGGACGGCAGGTCGGCGCCGAGCTCGCCGACGAGGAAGCTGAAGTAGCCGGAGATTCCGATGGCGACCACCGCGACGATCGCCGTGTACTCCAGCAGCAGATCCCAGCCGATGAACCAGCCCGCGAGCTCGCCGAGCACCGCGTAACCGTAGGTGTAGGCGGAGCCCGCCTTCGGGATCAGCCCGGCGAACTCGGCGTACGACAGCGCCGCCGCGGCGCTCGCGACCCCGGCGATGAGGAACGAGACGAGGACCGCGGGTCCGGCCGTGCCGTTGGCGACCGTCCCGGCGAGGGTGAAGATGCCCGCGCCGATGATGCCGCCCACCCCGATGGCGGTCAGCTGCCACAGCCCCAGCGACCGCTCCAGCCGTGTGCCCTCACCGACCTCCGTCTCCTCGATGTGCTCGATGGGTTTGCGGCGGAGAATCCCCTCGCCCCGACGGAACCCGGCCATGCTCGTCACCTCTTCGCGATCGGCAAACGGCTGACGGCGGATCATGATGGCCGAGCCGCGTCCGGTACGGAAGACGCCACGCACACGCGCGGCGCACCGGCTCCGGGACCGCTACGGCACCACCGTCACCGGCCAGCGTCCCGCCTTCACCAGCCGGACCGCCACCGAGCCGACGATCCGGTGGCCGGCCTGCTCGGAGGCGCCCACGACCACGGCGTCCGCCTTCAGCTCGTCGGCGGCCTTGACCAGGCCGTTGTACGGGTCGCCGCGGAAGGTGTGGAACTCCCAGCGCACCTCGAATATCCCCTTGACCCGCTCGGCCGCCTCCCGGATCTGCGCCACCAGCTCCTCGGCGATCTTGTCGGTCGTGTCGGCCACCGGCGCGCCCAGCGCCGCGCCCGCCGCCAGCACCGGCTGCACGTACACCACGGCGAGCAGCGCCCGCTGCCGCCGGGCCAGGCCGCCCGCGTAGGCCGCGGCACGGAGCGAGGAGTCCGAGCCGTCCACGCCCACCACGATGACCTTCGGCCCGTCCGTGCCCCGTTCGAACTGATGGGAGTGGTCTGCGTGCTGTTCCGTCACGCTGGGAGGCTATCGGAAGCCGCCGCCCGGCCCGCCGCAGGAGCCGCCCGGCCGGGCGGGGCTGGGCCGGGCGGGTGGATTCCCGCGGCCGCAGCGGTGTTGCTGAGGAGCGGCGCCCGCCCGCCGGGCGACTGATGAGTCATGAAGAAGGTTCAGTTGCTCACGAGGCGCCGCGCCCTGCTCGCCGGTGCCGCCGCCGTGGGCGCGGCCGGCGCCGCCGGTGTGCTCACCACCGGCCCGGGGGACCGGCCGGCCGTTCCGGCCGCCCCCGTCGCCGGGCCCCCGGCCCGTCGCGCGCACCGGCCCTCCGCCTACCGCCTCAGGCCGCTGACCGGCTACGGCGCGCCGCGGGCCGTGCCCGTCCGGCCCCCGGTACGGCGCGAGCCGCTGCTGCGTGTGTCCGGACGCGGCCGCACCATGGTGCTGACCTTCGACGACGGCCCCGACCCCCGCTACACCCCGGACATCCTGGACACCCTGGCCGAGTACGGGGTGCGCGCCACGTTCTTCGTGTGCGGGGAGATGGCGGACGCCCACAGGGACCTGCTGGCCCGGATGGCCGACGAGGGGCACGTCGTCGGCAACCACACCTGGACCCATCCGCTGCTCACCCGCCTCACCCGGCGCCGGATCCGCTGGGAGATGGAGAGCACCAGCGACGTCATCGAGGAGGCGTACGGCGAACGCCCCCTGTGGTTCCGGGCCCCCTACGGTGCCTGGAACCGGGCCGCCTTCCAGCTCGGCGCCGAACTCGGCATGGAGCCCCTGGCCTGGACCGTCGACACCCTCGACTGGACCACCCCCGGCGCCCGCACCATCGTCGACCGGGTCGAGGACGGCGCCGCCCCCGGGGTCGTGGTGCTCTGCCACGACGCCGGGGGCGACCGCTCCCAGAGCGTGACGGCGCTGCGCCGCTATCTGCCGCGCCTGCTGGACTCCGGCTACCACCTCACCGTCCCCCGCCGGCAGTACGCGTGACCCGCCCCCGGCCGCCCGGCCGGGGACCGGTCAGCGGACCGCGGTCATGCGGGCGAAGGCGACGACGTTCCCCTCGTAGCCGTTCTGCTCGGAGAAACCGCCGCCGCAGGTGATGACCCGCAGTTCCGGTGCGCCCTTCGAGCCGTAGACCCGGTCGCCGGGGAAGTCGTCCTTCTCGAAGACCTCCAGGCCGTAGACCTCGAAGACGGCGGTCTTCCCGTCCTGGCGGGCGACTTCCACCACGTTCCCCTTCTGCAGGGCGCCCAGTCCGTAGAAGACGGCGGGGCCCTGGGTGTTGTCGACGTGTCCCACGACGACCGCGGTCCCCTTCTCCCCGGGGGAGACGGCGCCGGTGAACCAGCCGGCCAGATGGGGGTCCTCCGGCGGCGGCGCGCCGATCCACCCGTCCGCGTCCAGACCGACCGGCAGCAGCGGGGCGTCGACCCGGATCGCGGGGATCCGGACCCGGTCGGGCGCGGAGTACGGCAGCGGCCGGGGGGCGGGGGCGGCGAGGGCGTCCCCGAGGACGCCGCTGTCGGAGGCCGCCGCGGACGCCGGCTGCGGCGGGCCCGCGTCGAACTCGCCGGAGCCGTTCCGGATCAGCGCCAGGCCGGTCAGCAGGACCAGCGCTATGACTCCCCAGGGGGCGCGTCTGCGCTGCCGCTCCTCCTCTTCGGCCCGCTCGGACGCAGACATTCGCCACCCCTCTCGGCACGGCCGTCGCCGTGTCATGTCGCGCATGCCCCCACGCTAAGCGCGGGGCGCGCGACCGGCGACGGGGCGGCGGCGAACGGGTGGCGCCCCCGGTTCCCTGCGCCATCCGAGCGCTTGCCCACCGGCGCTTTCTGACGGTTCGTGACCTGCGGGGATGGTCCCACCAGCGGTTTCTCCCGGCGTGTCCGCTCACCGGGACGGACCAGCCCCGACATGCGGCCCCGGGCGGGGCGACTCAGGGTCTTCGTGGGAGACGCTTTCTCGCCGATCGACCGGGGACGGGTCCCGGGGCGTCTTCCGCGGAGGAACACATGCGTAACTCTCGTGCCCTGGCGGCCGCCGGAGCCGCGGTCGCCGTCCTCGGGCTCGCCGCCCCCACCGCCGCCGCGTGGGACACGCCGAGCAACATCGTCGCCCTGCCCAGCGTCATCGCCCGCGGCGGGCAGCTCACCGTCACGGTCGACGGCTGCCCGCGCGGCGGCACGATGAGCTCCCGCGCGTTCCCGACCACCCGTCTGACCCCGGTCCGGGGCGCCAACCAAACCTCCAAGGGCGTCGCCACGATCAAGCGGGACGCCCGTCCGGGCTCCTACGACATCACCGTCAACTGCTCGGGCAGGACCCTGACCCGCCCGGCGGCCTTCACCGTCATCGGCGGTGTCCGCGGCGGCATCGGCGGCAGCAGCTCCAGCGGAGCGACCCCGGCCGACATCGCCATCGGCAGCGGGCTCGTCGTCGCGGCCGTCGCCGGAGGCGGCCTGTTCTGGATGCGCCGCCGGGCCGAGAAGCGCATCTGACCCCCGCCCGCGAAGGCGCGCCACCACGGGCGCGACACCACGAAGGCACGCGGATGGGGCAGGCGCGGGGGCCCCTCGGGGACCCGGGCGCGGCGGCCGGGGCACGACCGGTTGGCGGGACGTGCCCCGGCCGCCGCGCCCGGGTCAGCCCTCGAGATGCGGGAAGAGGGTCAGGAACGGGTCCGTCGACGCGGCGATGCCACGGCTGTAGGGCGCGTCGAAGTCCCAGATGAGGAAGAGGAGGAAGGCGATCAGGGCGGAGAACAGCCCGGCGAGAACCATCTCACGTGCCGTGCGCCGGATCTGCAGGGCGAAGATCATGCCCACCGTGACGACGGCGCCGATGATCAGTCCGAACCACACCACCCCCGGCATGGTCGCCCCGATGGAGTCGGCGCGGGCGGCACGGGCCTGGTCCGCCGCGGCCACCTGGTCGACCAGCGGCTGGTACGCCTGGGCCTCGAAGTCGGTCCGCGGCTCGTAGTCGGTGACGTCCGCGCGGACGCGGTCGAGGAGGGCGGTGCCCCGCTCGGTGATCCGGCCCTCGTCGGACATGGCCTTCCACTCGGTGGTGACGACGTGTCCGACATAGGTGTTGACATCGTCCCGGATGCGGTCGCGGACCTCGGGCGGATAGACCCGGACCCGCTCGGAGATCTCGTGCAGCGCCACGGCCTCCGCCTGGACGTGGTCCTGGGCCGCGCTGCGCGCCTCCCAGACACCGGCGATCGCCAGGCCCAGGACGATGGCGTACACCACACCGATCCACATGGTCATGTACTCGATGACGTCCGGGGTCTCGGAGGGGTCCTCGTCGTCCGACGCCGTGCGGTGCCGGAGGAAGGTGATGACGACCACCACGGCACCGGCGGCGGCCATCGCGAGGGTGAGAACAAGCCATTCCGCCAAGAGGTTCCTCCAGGGATCGGCGCGTCAGCGCGGACGCAGTGCGGCGACGGCGATCACCGCGGGCGCCGTGATGAGCAGGACGAAGTAGAGCGGCTCGGGGGCGTTGCGCGCGGGCCGCCGGGGCGTCGCCTGGGCGCGGTGGCGCGGGTAGTGGACCAGGGCGGCCGGGGTGGCCGGGGTGGCCGGGGTCAGGGA
>NZ_WYCT01000002.1 GCF_011008945.1 Streptomyces harenosi | reverse complement strand
GTCGGGGGTGGGGCGTTCCTGGAGCTCCACGTGGTGGGTGAACAGCTCGCGCACCGTCAGCGGGCGGTCCACCGCGAGGCCGTCGCGGCGGGGCCGGGCGGGGCGGATGTCCAGCACGGTGGCGAGGTCGACGCCGAACGCGGCGGCGGCGCGTTCGACGAGGGCGGGATCGTTGGCGGGGAGCACGGTCAGGTGGTCGGCCGTGCGGTAGGTGACGCCCTCGGGCAGGGCCACGCGGACGAACCGCTTGCGGCGCGGATGTCCGGGGGCGGTCAGGTCACGGGCCTCGGTGACGGTCATGGGGACCAGGCCGTGCCGCCCGGCGAGGGCGTCCAGGGGGCCGCCGGTCAGGGTGCGCACCTCGTAGGCCGCCGCGGGCCCGGCGTCCGGGGTGGTCGCCTCCGGGTCGCCGTAGCGCTCCAGCAGGGCGGTGCGCAGCCGGGCGGTGAAGCCGCGCACGGCGCCGGCGAGGTCGCCGGAGGCGTCGGCGGCGGCGCGGTCGAGGAGCCGGCCGGCGCCCAGGGCGGCGAGGCGGTCGTCGATGCGGGCCGGGACGTGCTGGTAGGTCGCGGCCCAGTTGCGGTCGCCGACGCCGAGCACGGCGTACGTCACCCCGGACAGGTCCGCGGCGCCCTCCAGCCAGGCGGTGAACGCGGTGGCGTCGTCGGTGGGGCGGCCGTTGTAGGAGGCCGCCGTGATGATGACCGGGCGGTCGGTGGGCAGTCCCCGCGCGTACGCGTCCAGGGGCGCGACCTCGGTGGTGCAGCCGAGCGCCGCGGCCTCGTCGGCGAGCTGGGCGGCGAACTCCCGGCAGGTGCCGTAGTTGCTGCCGTGCAGGAACAGCGCGCCGGTGCCGGGGCGGACCCGGGCGGCCGAGGCGGCGGCCGCCGGGCCGGCCGCGGTCTGGGCGGCCGTGCCGGTGACCGTGCCGGGAAGCGCGGGGTGCGCGCGGTCGGCGGGGGTGCGGGGGGTGAGGGTGAGGGTGAAGCCCTCGGGCTTGAGGGTGAGGGTCTCCTTCACCGTCAGGCGGTACCCGGCGTGGTCGTGCAGCCGGTAGCGGTGGACCAGCATCGCCAGCAGCATGGTCGCCTCGTGGAGGGCGAACTGCCGGCCGATGCAGGCGCGTTCGCCGGTGCCGAACGGCTTGAAGGCGTGCACCGGGCGGGCCGCCTCCGCCTCGGCGGTGAAACGGGCGGGGTCGAACAGCTCGGGGTTGTCGCCCCAGACGGGCTGGCGGTGCAGCATCGGGGCGAGCACGGTGACGCCCTGCCCGGCGCGCAGCGGGACGCGCCCGCCCAGCAGCGTGTCCTCCAGGGCGTGGCGGCTGAACGCGGCGGCGGTGGGCCACAGGCGCAGCGCCTCGTTGAGGACCTGGCGGGTGTAGGTGAGCCTGCCGACCTCGTCGTACGTCGGCTCGGGGTCGGTCTCGTCGCCCCACATCTCGTCCACCTCGCGCTGGACGAGCTGGAGCACGGCCGGGTGCTTGGCGAGGTAGTACAGCGCGAAGGACATCGCGCCGGAGGTGGTCTCGTGGCCGGCGATGAGGAAGGTGATGACCTGGTTGCGGATGTTGGCGGCGTCCAGCGTGGTGCCGTCGGCGGGGTGCTCGGCGGTGAGCATCAGGCCGAGCAGGTCGCGGGCGGCCTGCTGGTCGGTGCCGGCACGGGAGGCGATGACGTCGTCGACGACCCGGGCGAGGTAGGCGGCGTCGGCGCGGAAGGCCGCGTCGGCCGCCGAGTGGTCCTGGCCGGGGGTGCGGGCCAGCCGGGTCATGCTCCATTCCAGGCAGCGGACCATCGAGGCGACGAAGGGGTGGGGTTCGTCGCGGTCGAAGGAACCGAAGTCGTAGCCGAACCCGGCCAGCCCGATGGTGTCCAGGGTCATGCGGGTCATGTCGTCGGGGACGTCGACCGGCTGCCCGGCGCGGGCGGCGCGGTCCCAGTGGTCGACGAGCCGCCGGGCCACGGTCAGCATCACGGGGTGGTAGGTCCGCATCGAGCCGAGCGCGAAGGCGGGCATGAGGATGTCGTGCGCCTTGGCCCAGTTCGGTTCGTCGTTGTACGCGGTGAACAGGCCGTCGGCGGCGAACTCGCGGACGTTCTCCAGCGCGGGCCCGATGTGCTTGGCGAAGCGCTCGTCGTCGGCGAGTTCGGTCACCAGGCCCACATCGGCGACGAACAGCGTGTCCCGTCCGTGCAGCCTGCGCACCAGGACCGGGCCGTGCTCCCGCATCAGGCCCATGACCTGCTGGATGGGGGTGCGGCCGGGGCCGGTGGCGGAGATGTCGACGACCGGGACCTCGGGGGTGCCGGTCGCGGGACGGGGGTGCGGCGCGGTGGGGGGCATGCGCGTCAACTGCCTTTCGGGATACGGACGTACTGCGCTCCAGCCTGGTCGACCGAACCCCGCGGACCGTCCCGCCGCACTACATGATTGTGTAGTGCACGCGGGCGTGTCGCCCTTGTGTGCGGCGGCGCTCCGTGGCAGGAGGTGCGCGTGGACATGCAGGGGCAGGGTGCCGTGATCTGGCGCAACCGGGCCCTGATGCTCTTCGACCGGGTCGCGGTGCCGGTGGCGGTGTGCGACGTGTACGGCGCGGTGCTGCTGGCCAACCCCGCGATGGCGGCGGAGTGCGGCACGACGCCGGGGCGGCTGCGCGGCCGGGACGTGCTGGAGCTGTTCCGCCCGCGGGAGGCCGGCCAGGTGGAGCGGATCGCGCAGGCGCTGCGGCTGCGGCACCGTTCGCGCTATCAGGTGTCGGTGTGCTGGCCCGCGCCCGGCGGCGGGGAGCGCTACGGCGAGCTGACCGCGGACCCGGTCAGTGACACCGCGGACGACACGCCCGCGCTGCTGGTGATGTTGCGGGTGCGGGGCGAGCGGCGGCCGGGGGCCGAGCCGCCGGTGCGGGTCTCGCCGGTGGAGGCGCGGATCCTCGCCCTGCTGGCCGGGGGCGCCACCACGGCGCGGGCGGCGCGGGAGACGGGACTGACACCGGACGGGGTGGCCTACCACCTGCGCCGCCTGTCCGCGCGGTGGAAGGCGGCCAACCGCACCGAACTGGTCGCCCGCGCCTACGCGCTCGGTGTGCTCACCCCGGGCGTCTGGCCCCCGGAACCCGGGGACGTGCCCTGAGGCGCCGCAAAAAATTCAGTGGCCCGAACTCCGGGCGGCTGGTTACCGTGAGCGAACCTAGGGCCCCTAGGTTTCGGCTCCTCCCCCACCGACCTCCGGAGGCATCTCATGAGGCCCCTCACCGAGCGGGACATCCGCGGCTCCTTCGTCAACTGCTCCAAGGGCGAGGCCAGGCGTCTGGCCGTCCCCCGTGACCTCGCCGAACGGCCCTGGGGCGACCTCGACTTCCTCGGCTGGCGGGATCCCGGGGCACCCGACCGCAGCTATCTGGTCACCGAACGCGAGGACCGGCTCGTCGGGGTGGCCCTGCGTTTCCAGCCCGCCCGGCGCGGTCTGCTCCAGCGCAGCATGTGCTCGCTGTGCCTGACGTCGCATCCGCGCGGCGGGGTTTCCCTGATGACCGCGCGCAAGGCCGGTCCGGCGGGGCGCGAGGGCAACTCGGTGGGTCTGTACATGTGCGCCGACCTCGCCTGTTCCCTGTATCTGCGGGGCAGGAAGGTGCCCGAGACCGGCGCGCGCTTCGAGGAGAGCCTCACCCTGGAGGAACAGATCGCCCGGACCACCGGGAACCTCTCCGCCTTCCTCGGCAAGCTGTCCGCCTGACCGGCCCGGGCGGCGGTCACCGGTCGCGCAGCGTGGCGGCCCGGATCCGGTGCAGATGGATCAGCACGTCGTGGCAGCGGGCGAGGGCGACGTCGTACGGGCCGTCCGGGTAGTCGGTGCCGATGCTGCGCGTCGGCCGGGCCCGCCGCAGCCAGTCCCCGGCCGGGGAGGCGACGGTGCGCAGATCCACGAGGTAGTCGCGGTACCGCACCCGGTCCAGCACCCGTTCGTTGCTGCCCGGCTCCGCCGGGCCCAGGGACCAGCGCCGGATGGCACCGTCGGGTCCGGTGGCGTTGAACGAGCCGCGGTCGAAGGTGACCCCGACGCTCAGGTATCCGGTGCCGAGGCGGTCGCGCAGGAACGCGCCCTGCATCTTGGGATAGCGGGCCGGGTCCGCCGGCTCGTAGCCGACGTGGGCGTCGTGGGCGGACAGCAGCACCTTGGAGCCGGTGTGGCGGTGCCACCAGGCCACGTTGGCGGCCATCGCCTCGTCGCGGTAGCGCATGGCCGCGGCGATCTGCGCGGGGTCCTCCAGGTCGAAGGCGTACTGCCGTGCCGTCTGGTCGATCACGGTGGCGTGCTGGACGGCCCGGTCGTACGCTTCGCGGTCGCGGTCCCCATGCGGCTGCCCCTGCCGTTTCAGCAGCCGCAGCGCCTCGCCGGTGCGGGCGGCCATCTCCACGCGCTCGGCGTACGGTCTGGCCAGATACCGCTCGATGTACGTCCCGGTCGCCACGGTGGGGCGCAGCCCCCGGTACAGCTCCTCGAGACGGTCGCGCAGCTCCGGGCGGATCGTGGCGGCATAGCGGGTGACCTCGTCGTACAGCTCGGGCCCGGTCCAGGCGATGTCGTCGCCCATGAAGCGGACCGGGTCGCCCGGATGGCGGATGTTGTAGGCCCGCATCCACTGGACCAGGCGCAGATAGTCGGTGTTGTTCCACCACAGGTAGTCCCGCTGGAACTCCTCCCGCATGATCTGCCGGGGGTCTCCCTCCCCGTGCAGTACGTAGTCGTCCAGTCTGAGGCCGGTGCTCCAACTGGCCTCCAGGGCGAAGGTGCGGAAACCCTTCGTCTCCACGAGGTGGCGGAAGACCCGGTCCTTCAGGGCGAAGAACTCGTGGGAGCTGTGCGTGGCCTCGCCCACTCCGACGACGCGGGCATCGCCGATCATGCGCTCCAGGGGGCGCAGGTCGCGCGTGTCGCCGCCGGGCTCGGCGGTCCGCAGCGGGTGGGCGGCCCGGTCCAGGGCCTCCACGACCGCCGTGGCGGACGCGGTGTGCGGACCGGCCGCCGCCGGGGGACGCGCGGAGGGGGGCGCCGCCCCGGCCGCGGTGCCGGCCGTCGCCGTACCGACGGCGGCGAGGGCGGTGAGCAGCACGAGGGTGGTCCGGGTCCGGTGTCGCCGGGTGTGGTAGCGCATGATCCAAGGCTGCCGGGCGGTCACGGCGACCGCCATGCGGACAGCCTCCGTCTTGGGGTGCGGACAACCCGGTGCGGTCGCTGAGGTTTTCCTCAGGGTCCGGTTCCGGCCACCACAGAGGCCCTGCAGGGCCCCGCCCGCCAGGCGCCACGGCGGTTCGGCAGCACGTCCGCCGGGGCGCGGGAACGTTCCGGATCTCGTTCGTCCGGTTACCGTCCTGTCCGGATACGTTCGATGCACCTGGCGAAGGGGAACAGCCCGAGGATGCGTGATCTACGTGAGAGGGTCGAAACAGCCGCGCGGACGGCACGGAAGGCGTATCGGGATCCCCTGGTCGTGCAGGCGGTGCGCTCGGCCGCCGCGGCGTCGATCGCCTATGTCATCGCGGTGCGGCTGTCCCCCGACAAGTCGGCCGCGCCGCTCACCGCGCCCCTCACCGCGCTGCTGGTCGTCCAGGTCACCCTGTACGCGACGCTCAAGATGAGCGTCCGCCGCGTCAACTCGGTGGTGGCCGGTGTCCTGGTCGCCATCGCCTTCAGCGTGGTGGTGGGGCTGAGCTGGTGGAGCCTGGCCCTGGTGATCGTGGCGGCGCTGGGTGTCGGGCACCTGGTACGGGCGCACGAGTTCGTCGCCGAGGTGGCGATCAGCGCGATGCTGGTGCTCGGGGTGACCTCGCACGGGGCGCTGGCCTGGGCCCGGGTGGTGGAGACGCTGATCGGAGCGGTGGTCGGCCTGGCCTTCAACCTGCTCCTCGCGCCTCCGGTCTGGGTGGAACAGGCCGGCGAGTCGATCGAGGGGCTGGCCCGGCGGGTGCGGCAGTTGATGCTGCGCCTGGGCGAGGAGGCCGCCGGTCACACGCTGTACCACCGCGCGGCGGAGCGGCTGCACGAGGCCCGCCGGCTCGACCACGCCATCGTCGAGGTGGACGAGGCGCTGCGGCAGGCGGAGGACAGTCTGCGGCTCAACCCGCGCGTGCGCGAGGGTCTGCTGCACCGGGTGGTGCTGCGTACGGGACTGGACACGCTGGAGATCTGCACGGTGGTGCTGCGGGTCCTCGCGCGCACCTTCACCGACCTGGCGAAGGAACGCGAACCGGAGGCCCTCTTCCCGACGGAGATCGGCGCCACCGTCGAGCAGTTGCTCTCCGAGATCGCCGATGCCGTGGTGAGTTTCGCGGTGCTGGTCACCACCAGCGTCAGCAAGAACGCCGAGTCCGCGGAGGAACGTCTCTCCACCGAGCTGCGGCAGGCCGCGATCACCCGCGACAAACTCGCCGGCCTGCTGCTGGACGAGGTCCAGCGCAACCCCCTGCAGTGGCAGCTGCACGGCGCCGTCCTGACCGAGGTCAACCGCATCCTGGACGAGATGGACACCGAGCACCGTTCGCGCCGCCTCCTGGAGGAACTGGACCGTCACACGCGTGAGCAGCGCGCCCGCCGGCCCCGGCTGACCGGTCTGCGGGACCGGCTGCGCCGCCTGCGGCGCCGCCGGCGTCCGCGCCGGAACCAGGAGGCCACCGCGCGGCGTTCTGCCTGAGGAGCGGCGGCGGATCCGCCGGGGCGCCCGCCCGTGACCGGGCCGGGCGAGGGGCTTCGTGCACCTGGTGACGCCGCCGCAGTGGCGGCGCATCACCGGAGAGGCGCCCCGCCCTCCCCGGTGGACCGGGCCGCCTGCACCCGGGCCGGGCTGCCCGGGTACGGCTACGACGACCAGGACGCCGACGGCCTCGCCCCCACGGACACCCTCCAGGACGTCCGGCCGGTCGGCGACTGGCTCGGCGACGACCAGGACCCCTGGCAGCCGCCCGGCGCGCGGCAGGTGCACCCGCCTCAAGGACACGCCGGGCCATCCGGTGCGGGACGGCGACTGGTAGGCACGGGCACCATCCGGCTCGGCCCTCGGGCATGGGCACCACCCGGAGCTTGCTGTCCCTGCGGGGCCGCCTCACTCGGCTCTCCCACCCCTGCGCACGGGTCAGCGGCGGAGCCGCCGCCTGCGGTCCCGGGGGTCGTGGCGGCCACGGCGTCCCCGGGATCGCGCCGCGCCGTCACCGCGCTCGGAAGGGCCGCTGCGACCCGGCGGCCCGCCTCAGAGCCGGGCCGGAGCCCCTTTCACGCTCCTCAGGGCCGCCCCCATGAGCGGAACTTCAGCACGGCGCCGTCCTTGTTGACGGCGACAGCCTTGACGGTGAGCTCGTCGCCGTCCCCTTCGCCGAACGTTCCGCTTCCGCCGGTGGCCAGCATGATCTCCCCCACGGCACCGGCGGGGTCGTCGTTGCGTACCGTGACCTTGGTCTGCGTCGGCGACACGCGCAGTCTCCATCCGCCGACCCGGAGGTCTGCCCGCTTCGTCACCAGGATCTCGCAGGTTCCGTCCTTGCAAGCGCCGGCGTCCGTGCCGTCCGCGGCCGCGGGCAGCGGTTTGGGCGGGGCGCACTCGGGCGCGATGCGGTACGCGGCCGAGAGGCCGGGGTCCTCGGCGACGACGGCGGGCAGGCCGGGCTCTGGCATCTTCAGCGACGCGATCAGAGCGCCGACACGTGCGGCCCGGTCGACCGCGTCTCCCGCGGGGCTGGTGTGTAGGCCGGAGCCGGTCAGCTCGGCGACCTTCGGACGGACCCTCTCGACCTCCTTGACGAGGCTGCCGTGCAGCCGGTCGGCGGCGGTGATGCCCGACGTCCGTACGTCGTCGAGTCCCTTCGCGATCTCGTCGAGGGACGACGAGGTCTCCCGCAGGTAGCCCATGGCGGTGAACTCGATCCCGAGCAGCGCGTCCTCGGGCGGGTTGGTGATCTCTTCGATCCCCTCGGCGCTGCTCGTCTTCACCGTACGGAGGATCTCCGTGGCCTTGCACATCCGCCCCGTCCACCGCACCAGCGCCCGGTTCGGCTCGTCGGACTTCGAGGTGCTCGCCGCGGTCCCCGTCGGCCGGTCGCGGTCCGCCGTGTCCGACGAACACCCGCCGACGGCCAGCGTGACTCCGGCCGCCAGCAGGGCGACGCGCCCCACCCCCGTCTTCACCGGCATCGCCCCTTCCCTTCGCCCCGCACTGCGGCTCCGGCCGACGACCATCATCCGGCCTGGCCTTCGGGCCCCTCCCGGCGAACCGGTTCCATCACCCGAAGGAGTGAGCCGATCCCGCGGACGCGGTCAATTCGCGTGTTTCTTCACCCAGTTGAAGAACTTCCGGTGTGAGAAGTAGGTCTGCTGCATCTCCTCCCCCGCCGCGCGGTACAGCGTGACACTCTCGGTGTCGATGGCCTTGCGGCACTTGACGGCGGCCCTCTCGGACTGGTTCAGGAAGGTCGTCCAGTACCGGTGCCCCTCCTCGTCGGGTACGGGGAAGTAGGCGCGGGCCTCGGCGACGCCGCGTTCGATGTCACGGCAGACCGGACGCACACGGGCAGCGGCGTCGTCGTAGGAGACGGACCGGTTCGCGGCGGTGGTGAAGGCGTTGCCGCGCTCGGCGAGGTGGTCGAGGTGGTGCCGGCCTCCGTATGCCAGCCACGCGAGCACGCGCATCGTACGCGTCCACGGTGAGGCGGCCGGGTGGAGACGGGCCTGGGCCAGCCTCATGCCATCGGGTGTGGCCGAGGCCACCTGGACCAGCGGGAGACCACTCGTCGAGATGAAGACGACCGTGGCGGCCCACACGCCGGCGACCAGGAGGCGGCGGCGCGTGATCCCGGCGCCCGGCGCCGGTCCCGCCGGTGCGGTGCGGCGAGAGAGGCCCGGCAGGAACGGCAAGGCCGCCGCGACGGCGAACACGCCCGGTCCCAGCACGTCGAGTCCGACGCCGGCGGTGTGGGTCCAGCCTTCGCGCGGACGCCACCCGCACGTGTCGGAGACGACGTCGAGCCGGCCCAGACAGCCGTCCGCGGATGTCAGCAGGAAGATCCAGGCGAGTCCCACCAGTGCGGTGAGTCCGGCGGCGACCAATCCGGCCGGCAGCCGGCAGGTGCGGTCCCCGTTGCCGGCGGCCCAGGCCGCGACGGTCATCGCGACCACCACCGCCACCAGCGCGCCCAGCGAGTCGTGGAGGAGGGTGGCGGGCAGCCACCCAGGGCCCGGTCCGACCGCGTCGTGCAGGAGTGCCCTGACCGTGGCCAGCGCGCAGAGGGCCAGCAGTCCTCCGCCGATCCCGCATCGCACGATCCGGCGCACCGGCAGACCCGGGCGGGGGCGCACGTGATCGGCCGGCGCCCAGCGCGGCGCCGTGGTGGCCCGGGGCCAGAGGCAGGTGAGCAGGGGCAGCAGCCACAGCGCGCTCGCGGCCCACATCACGAACTGCTGCGAGGAGAAAGCGAACTGGTCGGTGCCCAGGCGGCTGAGCGTCCAGCTCACCGCCACCACCGAGGTCAGGGCATCGGCGTCCGCCTCGGCCAGCCCCGGATACCGGGTGGCGTACAGCTGGACGACGCCCTCGCCGTTGACGATGGCGCGCCCCTGAGCCCACGCGTACCCGTCCGACTGCCACCACGAGAGCCACAGCCCGAACACGAGCCACGTGGCGGCGAGACCGAGCAGCACGACCGGGCCCAGCGTGCGGCCACGCCAGGTCCGGGACCACAGCGCGGCATGCTGAGCGGTCCAGCAGGTGATCACCACCCCGATCAGGAACAGCAGGAGCATGAAGTGCGGCCGCTCGGGGAGCCACTGTCCGGCGGTGCGGCTGATCCCCATGCCACCGGTCACCAGACCGGTGCCGAACCACAGGCCGGCCCGTGTCCCGGACGGTCCGCGCCGGTTCGTGAGCACCGCGTGGACGGCGGCCCGCCACAGGACGGTGCCGACGATCACCGCCGCCAGCCCCGCGCCGAGCATCGTGCATGCCCACTGAACCCAGCCCGGAACGTCGCCCTGGCCCAGGGTGGCCGAGCCGCTCGCCCAGTCGGCGACCATGATCGCCGCCGCGCCGGTCAGGAACATGGGCAGCCGCTGGACGTCGAACAGTCGAACGGGATCGGCCAACGCCTGCTCCCGCTGCGCCCAGCCCGGATGGGTACGCCACAGACCGGCGAAGGCCGTGAGCGCGCGCCCGGCCCGCCCGGCGTCCGCCGAAGCCGCGGGGCCGTGCCGCCACGCACGCGGATCGGCGCCCCACTTCGCGGCGTCGGCGTCGGCGTAGAACTCCCGGGTGCGCAGCACGTCGGCACGCGCCAGATACACCAGCACGATGAGGAACGCCGCCTGGAGCAGTCCGTAGACGCTGCTGGGAACGTTCGTCGCCGCGTAGTCCCCGGCCGGGTACTGCGTGAAGTCCCGCCGGAGGTAGGCGACGGAGATCAGCACGCTGGCCGGCAGCAGCACCGCGACGAACACGCGCCACAACGCCACGGTGGCGTAGGTGATGTCGACGTCCCGGTTGCGGATGTGGGCGAGTTCGTGCAGCACGACCCCGCGGAACCCGGCGGGATCGGCCGATCGGCGGGCGAGCAGCCCACCGTGCAGACACACGGTGTAGCGGCGCCACCGCCCGAAGACGACCGCGCCGGGTGTGTGGGCCGCCGGGTCGACGACGATCCGCGGCGAGCGGGTGAGGCCGGCCACGGCCACCAGCTCGCCGACGGCGCGCCGCACCTCGCCGGTCGGATCGACGTACGCGTCGAGCGGTACGACCTTCGCCCGCCGGCCCTTCCACCGTGGCAGCACCCAGTAGAGGATCGCCACGGCGGTGACGAACAAGGCCAGTTCCAGCAGCACGGGCCACCACGGCAACCGATGCTCGAAACGGTCCTGGCACGCGTCCAGCGCTGCGGCGACTCCCGGGCGCCGCAACGCCGACCGGTTCGCCTCGGGGTCACCGGCGGGGTCCGCGCCCGCCGCGTAGTAGCACCCGAGGCCCCCGAGGGCGTTGTCCTCGGACCTGAACCAGTACGTCACGATGTAGTTGACTTCCTCGATCGCCGACAGGCCGGCGACGAGGACCAGCACCGTCAGCAGGAGGAAGCGGGGGGTGGTCCCCGCGCCGAGGACCCGTTCGTCGACCCGAGCGGCCGGCGCCGGCATGTCTACGCCGGGGTGGTCTGCTCGTCGTCGCCGTCCGTCCTGCCGGGCGGCGTGGGCGAATCCGCGGGCAGGAGAAGGACGACCGCCACGCGGTCGGCGAGCGCTGTGGCGCGGTCGGCTTCCATGCCGGCCTGGGCGGACAGCTCCAGGATCCGCCGCCGCACCTCGGCGACCTGGTCGGCGTTGAGCGGAGGCAGCGCCACCGGGTCGCTCCGTCGCCGGAACACCCTGCGGAACCTCCTGCCCCACCTGGTGGGGGCCTCGTCGATCGTCCGGCCGACGACGCGTCGCACGGTTTCGTCCAACGCCACCCAGATCACCGGAGTGGCCAGACAGACCATCTCCTCCAGCCCGAACCCCAGGGGTTCGCGACCCCTGCGGGGGTTGGTCAGACGCGCCGTCACCGTGTCGTCGTCGAACTGGCGCAGTCCGTCCACGACAGGCAGTTCCCCGGGCGCGACCTCGGCAATGACCGCACGGACCACGTCACGCACCGCGATACCGGGGCTCACAGCCCCCTTGCGCGCCCCCGTCGTGTCCACATCGTCCCCCCGCACCGCCGGTTGTGGAGTCGCATGCTACTCCTCGTCATCACGGCGTCACGCTCGAACGTGATGTGCCCCCGCGACGGGCCGTCGCCGAGGAGTCCGCGCGGTCAGTCCTCGTTTCCCAGGCGGGCCCTGATGTCCTCGCGCAGCCGTGCCTTGTCCGTCTTGCCGACCGCGGTCAGGGGCAGCGCCGGCATGTCGACGAGCCGTTCGGGGAGCTTGAACCGGGCCAGTCCGCGGTCCGTCAGATGCCTGCGGATCTCCGGCAGGGACGGCGCACCCTGGGCACCGCCCACGACGTACAGGCAGACGGCTTCCCCCAGGACGCGATGCGGCATCGCGACGGCCGCGGCGGCCCGTACGCCGGGGTGCTCCAGTACGAGCGCCTCCAGTTCGTCCGCCGGGACCTTCTCCCCGCCCCGGTTGATCACGTCCTTGACGCGCCCGGCGACCACGAAGTTCCCGGACGCGTGGCGGCGGACGAGGTCGCCGGTGCGGTAGAAGCCGTCGGGGGTGAAGGACGCGGCGGCCACCTCGCCGTGGTACCGCGTGATGACTCCCGGACCCCTCACCAGGAGTTCGCCGATGTCGCCGTCGGCGACGCGCCGGCCCTCGCCGTCCACCACGAGGGTCTCGTCACCCGGCGAGGAGGGCCGTCCTTGCGTGGTGAACGCCACCTCGGGCGGGTCGTCGAGCCGGGTGAAGTTCAGCAGGCCCTCACTCATGCCGTACACCTGCTGGATCCGGCAGTCGAAGGCAGCGGCCAGCCGGGCGGCGGTGGACGCGTCCAGGCGCGCCCCGCCGATCTGCAGGACCTCCAGGCTCGACAGGTCGTGACCGCCGAAGGCGGCCCGGGCGGTGAGCCACTGCCGGGCGAGGGCGGGGGTGAGCGCGCAGTGGGTGACGCGCTCCCGCTCGATCAGGGCCATGGCCGCGAGCGCGTCGTCCGGTGCGGCGAGTACGGCCCTCCCGCCGCGGGCGAGCGTGCCGAGGATCCCCGGACTGGCGAAGGCGAACCCGTGTGTCACGGGCAGGACGGCGAGGAACACCGATTCCGGTGTCAGCCCCGAGACCGCCGCCGCGGTACGGACCAGGTGTCCGAACGCCTCATGGGTACGCGCGATGGCTTTGGGGGCGCCCGTGGTTCCGCTGGACAGCAGGAAGAGGGCGGTGTCCGACGGGTGCCGGTCCCGAGGGGCGGGGGCCTGGTCGCCGGCCTCGGTGAGACGGTCGATCTCCACGTGGCCGCCGGCCGGGTCGGCGGCGCCCGCGACGAGCAGGGTCCGCACACAGGGGTGCCGCTCGCGGAGCTTCTCGGCGAGCCGCACGTGGTCGAAGCGCCGGTGCCGGGCCGGCACGGCCAGCGCGGCCGGCCGCAACGCGGCGAGGAGCGGCGTGAGTTCGTGCTCGCGCAGGGCGGGAAGGGCGAGCACCGGGCGCGCGCCGAGCCTGATCAGCGCGAGGACGAGCACGACCGTGCGGGCCTGGTTGGGCAGTTGCACCACCACCGTCTCGCCGGGCCGGATGCCGGTGTGCGCCAGCCGGGCGGCGCAGCCGGACACCGCCGCGTCCAGTTCGGCCCTGGTGAAGGTGTGCTCCGCGTCGGCCAGTGCCGCGCGGTGGCCGGCGTGCAGGCGTGTGCTCAGCACGAGGTCGTCCAGGAACTCCGGGCGCCACCAGCCGCGGTCCCGGTATGCCTGGTGCACCGCCGCGCCGGGCCGGTGTTCGCCGAGGACGTCGGCGAGCTGCCGCAGGGTGTAGTCGTGCTCGGTCCAGAGATCGACGCGCGCGGCGAAGCGCTCGGCGAAGTCCACCTGCATCTGTGTGAGGTCCACGGAATCGAGTCCGAGATGTGCGCGCAGGCGCGCGTCCTCGTGCAGCAGCTCTTCCTCGATTCCCAGGTCGCGCAGGACTTTTCGCACTTCTTCCAGGGCCGTCAACCGGGGCCTCCTTGCCTCAGGACACAGGGCGGCCATGGACCACCGGCTGTTCGCCGCTGCCGCTCGCGTGGCGGAGGCGGCCGGGAGTGGTACGCGGCGTCGCCGCTCGGGGTGACCGACGTGGGCGGTATGCCCCGTGCGCCCGGCCGTGAGACCGGCGCACGGGAGCAGTGGGGAGCAGACGTGACCGCGGCGGCGGGGGAAGCGGGCGATGCCGGCTCGTGTGCGCCCTGCACGGTCCGTGTCCTCTCGTGCGACGCTGCGACTCCACGACGGTTTCGCCACTGGAGTGTGATGAACCCATCGAAGAGCGGGACGCTCGCGGTGCCGGGCGCGAAGATCTATTACGAAGTGCGGGGCGAGGGGCGCTTCCTGCTGCTCATCGGGGGAGGAAACTCCGATGCGGCCGTGTTCAAGCGCCTGGCTGCCGCCCTTGCCGGGAGCCACCGTGTGGTCACCTACGACCCGCGCGGGAACTCACGCAGCGTGCTCGACGGTCCCCCGGTCGATCAGAAGGTCGAGGAGCACGCCGACGACGCGCACCGGCTGATCGAGCACCTCGCCGGCCCGGAGGAACCGGTGTACGTCTTCGGGAGCTGCTCGGGCGGGCTGATCGCGCTGGAGCTCACGATCCGCCACCCGGGCAGGATCCGGCTGGCCGTCGCCCACGAGCCACCCGTGCTGAGCATCCTTCCGGACGCCGCGCGCCACCTGGCACTCCTGGACGACGTCTGCCTGACCCATCGCCGAGAGGGCATGGCACCGGCCCTCACCAAGCTGCAGGCCCTCCACGGCGGCCGGCCCGCGCCGGTTCTCCCCGAGGTGCACGACAACACCGACTTCTTCCTGTCCCACTTCGTCCGGCCGTTCACCCGCTTCGTGCCCGACCTCACCGCGCTGGGGGAAGTGGCGGAGAAGGTGGTGTGGGCCGGTGGCCATGGCTCGCGCGGGGATCTCGTGCACCGCCCCGTGCGCGCCCTCGCCGAACGCTTCGGCCGCGACCTGGAGTTGTTCCCCGGCGGGCATGTCGGCTACGCGAGGTATCCCGTCGATTTCGCCGAACAGCTCGCCGAGATCCTCACCTCTGCAGCCCCTGCGGCGGACCGGCCGCGGGGGACCCGCGGCGGAGGGAGCTGACGTGCGGATCGTGATGGGGGCGCAGAACTGCGGTTTCGGCCCGGTCTCCGAACTCGTCGCCGTTTCCCGGCCGCTCGGTGAGCACGAGCGGGTGTTCGTCGGGCACGGTATCGCCGCCGTCTTCGCCCAGCGCAACCCCGATGCCTTCGACGACGTGCGCGACACCGGCGCAGTACCGGAGAAGGACAGGCCGGCGGTGGTCGACGGCCTGCTGCGGGGCTGCGATCACGTGATCTCGGTGATGGACGCCGAGCTGGTGCTCCGGTCGGTCGTGGCGCGGCGGCCGGTGACCATGGTGGACAGCCTGTTCAGTTTCTGGCAGCTCACCCGGCCACCGGCCCGGATCCACGAACTGTGCAGGACCATGCCGCGCTCCAGCTTCGCCGCCGCCGACCGGCACCTGGCCTGCCTCTCGCCGCACGAGCGGGTGGTCGCGGCCCACCTGCTCGCCACCCACAGCGTCGTGCAGAACTTCCCCGGCGTCGCCGAGCGGGCGGCCGGTCTCGCCGCTGTGGGCCCTGGTCCGCGCATTCACCGCACGGGCTCGATCGTCGACGTCGAAGGGGTGCGCAACGCCGGGCGCACCGCCGAGCCGGAACACGACCTGCTGATCAACATCGGGGGGTTCAAGAACTTCCTGCTGGACTTCGGCGTCAACGACGACTACGTGTGGCTGCTGCACCGCTGGCTGCCGGATCTGCTGCGTGACTGGCCCCGCTACCGCCGCGTCCTCGTCTGCGGCGGCCCGTTCGGCCAAGGCCGGGAGCGGACCGTCTCGGCCGCGGGCGGACGGGCCCACTGCCGCTTCCTGCCCCAGCGCGAGCTGCTCCGGGTGGCGGCGAGCACTGCGGAGTACCTCGTGGCTCCCGGGCTCACCGCCCTCCACGAAGCGATCGCCCTCGGACGGCTTCCCCTGGCGATCCACGAGCAGCACTACGCCCATGTCTTCACCATGCGCGCGCTGGAGGGCACGTTGTTCGGCCGCGGTGGAGCCCGGTTCACGGACGTGGTGCCGGATCACCCGCTCCCGGAGGACGACGTCGCCGGCACCGCGGCCCTCGTCGCGCTGGCCGGCCGTATCCGGGAGGACGACGAGCTCTACGCGACGTACCGGCGGACCTTCAACGAACGCATCGAGCGGCACGTCTCGCTCGGCCCGCGGCAGCGGCAGGAGGGCGTCGAGGAGCTCGGGAAACTGCTGGACGGCAGCCCGGTCCACTCGGTGATGACCGGCATCCTGGGCGCGCCGTACGCCGCGTGACCCGCGCCCGCCTCTCGCGCGGGCAGGGCGGCCGGGGGCGTTCAGGGCGGTCGCCGCCGGTCAGCGGCGCGCAACGGCCGGCTCGTAGTGCGCAGGCACCAGGCCGGGCGGGCGGCTGGTCCGGACGCACCAGGCCGAGAGGGCCACGGGGGACGATGCCGGCCGGGGCGCCGGAGGGAAGTGTGGAGGGCGCGCGCATTCCCGCGCGTTCCTCTTTCCTCTTGGTGTCTGGAGTGATCAGCAGGTGGCGACTTCTCCTTACCGGACCAGACGGCGGGCGTTACGGAGGTGGCCGGCGACCGGTGCGCTCGGCGTCCTGGCGCTCGCCCTCGGCACCCTGCAGTCGGTGGTGGAGCCCGCGCTCCCGCTGCTCCAGCGGGAGCTGGGGACCGGTCCTGCCGAAGGGGCCTTGATCGGCAACGTGTTGCTCATCACCGGCGCGGTCATCACCCCCGTCGCGGGCAGGCTCGGCGACCGCTACGGCGCGAAACGGGTGCTGGTGCGGCTGATGGCCGTGGTCTCGGCCGGTGGTCTGACGGCCGCCCTGGCGCCGAACCTGCCGGTGCTGCTGCTCGGTCAGGTGTTGCAGGGCGTCATGGTGGGTGCGCTGCCCCTGGCGTTCATCCTGGTGCGCAAACACCTCGCGGCAGGAGCGTCACAGGCGGCGATCGGGCTGGTCGTCGCGCTCTTCACCGGCGGCAGCATGGTGGGGACGCTGCTGGCCGGGCCGATCGCGGAGGGACTGTCCTGGCAGTGGATGTTCGCCCTGCCGACGCTCGCGGTCGTCGCGGCGACGCTGGCCGTGGCCCGGCTGATGCCGCATGATCCGCCGGTCCGGTCGGAGGGCGGGATCGACTGGCCCGGCACGGTGCTGCTGAGTGCCGCGTTGCTCGCGTTCATGCTCGGGCTGGTGACGGTGACGCGGGACGGCGGAGTGCCGCCACCGGCGGTCGCCGCCATCGCGGTGGCCGTGGCCGCCCTCACGACCGGATGGGTCGTCGTCGAGCGCCGGGCGGCCTCACCGATGGTCGACCTGCGGATGCTGGCGAAGCCCGCGATGTGGCACGCGTGTGTGCTCACCTTCGTCCTCACCACCAGTTCCGGGATGGTGCTCCTTCTCCTCCCCCAGCTCTTCGCGGTGCCGGCCGACGGCTACGGCTTCGGAGCCGGCACCACCGACATCGGGCTGTTCCTGCTGCCCGGCGCCCTCGCCGGGGCGGTCAGCGACGCGGTCGGCGGGATCGCGGCACGGCGTTTCGGTCCCCGTGCCGTGGTCGTCGCGGGCACCGTCGTCACGGCGGCCACGATGATCGCACTGGCGTCGCTGCACACGGCGCAGTGGCAGCTCGTCCTCGCGAAGGTGCTGACCGCGTTCGCCGCGGGCGCCGGGACGACGGCGCTGCTCGCCGGCACCGCCACCGCCATCGGGACCAAGGACATCGGCATCGCCACCGGCCTGCTCGTGGTCACCCGCGTGATCGGCGTGGCCCTGGGCGCCCAGGTGGCCGGTGCGATCCTCGACGCCGGGGCCGAGCCGATGACGGGGCAGCCGGCCGAATCGGCCTTCGTCACGGCGTTCGTCGTGGCCGGTCTCGTCGCCGCGTCGTCACTGATCTTCGTCCGTATCACGAGGAATGGAGCGCAGGCATGACACCTATCGGTCGGTCGACGGACGGGGGCACCACCGCGCAGCGCACCGTCCTGATCTCCGGGGCGAGTATCGCCGGACCGGCGCTGGCGTACTGGCTGCACCGGTCCGGGTACGCGGTCACCGTGGTGGAGAAGGCGGGCGCACTGCGCGACGGCGGTTATCCGGTCGATGTCCGCGGTACCGCGACGGAGGTGGTCCGGCGGATGGGGATACTGCCGCGACTGCGGGAGGCACACCTCGACGTGCGTCGCTGCACCTTCCTCGACGCCGACGGCGGCGAAGTGGCGTCCCTCTCCCCGCGTGCCGTCGCGGGCGGGGCCGAGGGGCAGGACCTGGAGGTGCGGCGTGGGGAGCTGGCCGCCATCCTCTACGCGCTGGTGCGCGACGACGTGGAATTCCTGTTCGGCGATTCCGTCGACACCCTCGACCAGTCCGGGCACGGGGTCGACGTCACGTTCCGCAGCGGCCTGCGGCGCACGTTCGGCCTGGTGATCGGCGCCGACGGCATGCACTCGCACACGCGGCACTCCGTGTTCGGCCCGGCGGAGCGGTTCCACCACTACCTCGGGTACTGCTTCGCCATCTTCACCATGCCGAACACCTTCGGGCTCTCCGGCGAGGTCACGGTGTGGAACACCCCGGGGAGAGCCGCGGCTCTCCACGCCGTCGGGGAGGGCGAGGAGCTGCACGCCCTGCTGAGCTTCCACCGACCGCAACCGCCCGTCGAAGCCCTCCGGGACCCCGGCGCCCGGCGGGATCTGATCGCCACGGTCTTCGCAGGCGCGGGATGGGAGGTGCCCGGCATCGTCGACGCCATGGGCGAGGCGGACGACGTGTTCTTCGACACGGCCGGTCAGATCCGCATGCCGCACTGGTCCAGCGGCCGCGTCGCGCTCGTCGGCGACGCCGCCTACGCGCCCTCGTTCCTCACCGGACAAGGCACCAGCCTCGCCCTCGTCGGTGCGTACATGCTGGCCCGTGCCCTGGCCGCCGGCCGGGACCACACCGCGGCCTTCACCGCCTACGAGCGCGGCCTTCGCGGGTTCGTGGCCATGAACCAGGCACTGGTCGGCAACGGTGCGGCCACGCTCTTCCCCACCACGGCACGGGACCTGGAGCGACGCAACGCCATGCTCCGCGGCCTCGTCACCATGCCCTCCGCGACGGCGCGACCGGCCCACTCGGCCCTGGCGCTGCCCGGTTTCCCCCCGGTGCGGTGACCGGGTGCTCCCGCCGCACCGCCCCGTGACCGCTGGTCGGCGGCGCTGCGCCCGCGGGGCTCGCGGAACCCGGCTACGGCAGGCGGTCCGCGCCGCCGTCGGGGGCGGCGTGGGCCAGGCCCGTCCGGTAGGCGATGACGACGAGCTGCGCCCGGTCGCGGGCCTGAAGCTTCGTCATGGCCCGCTGTACGTGGGCGCGGACGGTGAAGGGGCTGAGGAACATCCGCTCGGCGATCTCCTGGTTGGACAGGCCGGTCGCGACCGCGGCCACCGTCTCGCGTTCGCGCGGGGTGAGCGCGGCGAGCTGTTCGACGTGGTGCGGCGCGACCGCCTCCGGTGTGGCCAGGAAGCGGGCGACCAGGGAGCGGGTGGCGGCCGGGGACAGAAGGGTGTCGCCGTCGGCGATCGTACGCACGGCGTCCGCGAGCTCCCCGGCCCCGATGCCTTTGCCGATGAAGCCGCCGGCCCCTGCGCGCAGCGCCTGAGCCACGTACTCGTCGGTCTCGTACGTGGTGAGGATCAGGATGCGGGTGGCCCGCAGCTCGGGATCGGCGCAGATCCGCGAGGTGGCGGTGATCCCGTCCACCCCGGGCATACGGATGTCCATCACCACCACGTCCGGGCGCAGCTCCCGGGCGAGTCTCACCGCCTCCCCGCCATCGGCGGCCTCACCGACCACCGTGATGTCCTCGGCGCTGTCGAGCAGCATGCGGAAGGCGCCGCGCAGCAGGGCCTGGTCGTCCGCGAGCAGCACCCTGAGCGTCACGGCGCCTCCCCGGCCTTCCCGTCGCCCGCTCGTTCGCCGCCCGTCACCGCGTCCGGCGCGCGTCCCCCGCGGGTCGTCGCGTCGGCCTTGCGCGTCGTGTCCTCGACGGGCGGGAGGGGCAGGCGGGCGGTGACGAGGAAACCGCCCTCCGGACGCCTGCCCGCGCGGAGGTGTCCCCCGACCGCGGTGGCCCGCTCGCGCATCCCGATCAGACCGTAACCGGGCGGGCGGTCCGGTGCCGGGGACGCACCCGGCCTGGGCGGCGTGGCCGGCACTGCAGGAGAGCCCCTGCCGTCGTCGGTGACGGTGACGGTCACGCGGTCGCGGGTCCAGTCGAGGCGGACACGAGCGCTGGCGGTGCCGGCGTGCTTGGCCACGTTGGTCAGGGCCTCCTGGACGATGCGGTAGGCGGTGAGGTCCACTCCCGGGGGCAGTGGTCTGGCCGTGCCCTCCTGGCGGACCGACACCTCCAGGCCCGCGCGGTGGAAGGATTCGATGAGCTCGGGGAGCCGGGACAGCCCGGGCGCCGGTTCGGCGGGCGTGGCCGCGTCCCCGGTCTGACGCAGCAGACCGACCGTGGCGCGCAGTTCGTCGAGCGCGTGGGCGGTGGTTTCGACGAGCTCGCGAAGGCTCTTGCGGGTCTGTTCCGGGCGGGCGTCGAAGAAGTGGGCGGCGACCGTGGCCTGCGCGTTGGCCAGGGTGATCTGATGGGCCACCAGGTCGTGCAGTTCCCGGGCGATGCGCACCCGTTCCTCGGCCACTCTCCGGCGCGCTTCGCTGTCCCGGCTTCTCTCGGCCCGCCGGGCCCGTTCCTCCACGGCCGCCAGATAGGCCCGGCGGTTGCGCACCGAGTGGCCGAATGCCCCGGCCAGCAGCGGGAACACCGCCACCACTCCCATCCTGCTCGCGTCCTTCCACGAGAAGTCCCCGAACGCGGGGACGGAGGCGGCCAGCGCCGCGGAGGTGAGCAGGACCGCGCTCGCCGCCCGTCGTTCGGTGCGCGCGGCGAGCGCGTAGGCGTAGGCGGTGATCAGGGCGGGGGCCGCGATGAGCGGGGTGAGCAGGAGGCCCAGGGGCGGCACCAGCACGCCGAGCGCGGTCGTGGCCGCCAGGGCGGCCAGGGGTGCACGGTGCCGTACGGGTAACACGGCGCAGGAGACCGCGGCGATGACGCAGGCGGCGGCGGGCGGCGCCGCCAGGGTGTCGTCGACCTGCATCACCCCGCCGAGCAGACAGAAGACGAAGGCGATCGCGACGACCGCCGTCTCCCGCCGCCACACGCCGCGTGGCCGCCGGCCACCCTCCCCCGTGTACGTCATGGCCGGCTCGGTCCCGGCCGGCGGGAGGCCGTCACCGCCGTGTCGGGTCCGGCCGCGCGGGCCGGGACGCACCCGCCCGGTGCCTCCCCCTCGGTAGCGACGTTCGCCAGCACACGGCCCAGGATACGCGGCGGCCACCGGACCCGGCGGCCGAGCAGCGCCAGGGCCGCGGCTTGTTGAGCCGGACAGGCCGTCGATCTCCGCGAGCTCCGCCTGTGGACGATGACCCACATCCGGAGTTCGTCGCGCCCTCTGCATCAGCGGTGAAAGCACTGTTAGCACTGTCCTGCGCCTTCATGAAGGCGCGTCAGCCGCTGAGTGCGCGTCGTGGGTGGTTCCTTACGCTGGCTCGGCGCTCGTACGTTGCTCGTCGGGCGCCTTCCCTGACGTCCCGTCAGGGAATGGTGGCGGAGTTGCCAGGTGTGCTGCAAGCGGTTGTTCGGGGGCGTTCTCGCGTCATCAAGAGGCGTCATGGCGGAGGCGTTCAGCGTGGCCGCGGCGGTGACCCAGCGACAGTGCGGCACCGCGCACCGCCCGCATTCGGCGGACGATCCGCCGGTCCGCGTCCGCCTGCCCCCGTCACCCGGCGGCGCCGCCTCCGCCGCCGGCCATCACGGCCTCGCCGTATACGGCAATCGCCTCCAGTTGCGGACCACCTGTGCGGAGCCCAGACTGGATTTTGGGTACTGCGATCCAAGAGCGTACGTCCTCGCTTAACCGGAAGCCGGAATGCAGGCAGGAGCAGTGGTGACTGCCCTGGCGCCGCGCGGTGCTCACGCGGACCTGTTCGGGTCCTGGGTGCAGACGATCGCATGACAGCCGACCACTGCAGCTGCATCGCGGCTGCATCGAGGAGAATTCGGCGATGACCCGGTTCTGGAACACGACAGAAGCATCCCGAAGTTATGGGAATGAAAGCTGGGCGCTTCGAGTAGGGAGGCCGGAACATCCTCTTCCGTCGAGTCGCCCGCGCACCCGCCCTGGACCCTGCGGAGGCCCCACACGGGCGTGGTGTGCAACCGGCACCTCCCGCCGTGTCGGGACCCCTCCTCACCGAAGGGAACGGACATGAACCACGGCAATTCCCCTGAACCCACGACCGGGAACACGGCAAGCGGCAGCCCAGCGCGGGCTGATTCCGGGCAAGCGACCCCGCCCACGGGCGGAAACGGGAACAAGACACAACTGGGTCCGGAGCTGGCCGCCCAAACCTTCGACGTCCGGGGCAAAGGTGTCTTCGAAAGAGTTCTGAATGTGCCTGGATTCGGTGGGCCCTTCGCCTTCGTGCTCGGCAGTGTCACGGAGTTCAGCCCCGTCACGCAGAAGCCCATCATGGGAAGCGCGATCATCACCCTGCACAACCTGGTACCCCAGGAGGTGGGAAAGGTGATGGTCCGCGTGGAATCGCAGTGGCCTGAGGACCTCGACATCAGGGTCCAGCTCCTGTGGTTCCTCTGAACACACTCACCCACCCGGAACAACAACTCAGGGGGCGCGGGCGACCGCGCCCCCGACATGCGAGGTGCCGGGGCGGCCCTGGTGCACCGCGAGGATCCGCAGACACCGCTCGGGATCTACTGGTTCTCGGCCTCCGTGCGCTCTTGCCGCAGGGCCCGCGGGCAGGCGGCCGCGGCCGCCTGGGTGAGGAGCACGTGCACGCGTTCGGTGAGCTGGGCGACGGTGTCGGCGGGCGCGTGGAAGGGCAGGCGCACGTCGCCGTGGGAGCGGGCGCGCTCGATGCGCAGCGTCAGGCCGTGCCGGTCGACGGCGAGGGGGCGGACGCGGACCGCGCCGTACAGGCTGCCCGCGTCCACGAGCCGGGTGAGGCGCTCGACCGCGTCGCCGTGGCAGTCGGCGAGGTGGGTCAGCAGCCGGGCCTCGGCGGTGGCCAGCGGATCGGGTGCGGCGGCGGCGAACTCCTCCACGCCGACGACCACGGCACCGGAGTGCTGCCGCAGCACCACGCGCGTCGGCTGGAACGCGAACCGGCCGTCCGCGACGGCCAGATGGCCGGCGAGCCAGAGCCGGGCGCGGATCCGGTTGCGGACCGGGACGGGCGCGACGTCGGCGAACTCCAGCACCGCGGACGGCTCCCCGCGGGGCGCGCAGAGGGCGGCCCCGGGCAGCGGGCTGTCGTCGGGCACCTCCAGGAACAGCCGGCCGTCCTCGGCCACGGTGTGCGCTGCGACCAGTTCCTCGCGCCCGCCCTCCGCGGTCACCGCGCAGGACCACGCGGCGGCGATCACCGAGCGGGCCCGCTGCGCGGCGGTCGGCTCGGCCGTCCAGGTGCGGTTGTCCCTCATCCCATCCTCCTTAGGTAAGCCTCACCTAACCTATCGGAGATCGGGGAAGGGGCCAACCACGCACCCCGTCCTCTCGAGCGGCCTGTCAGCGCGCGAGGGCGCCCAGCAGGGCGCGCGCACACAGGTCGCGCACCTGTTCCCGGGTCGGTTCCGGGCCGCGCAGCCACTCCAGGCACACGGCGGTGGTGAAGGCCAGCCAGCCGCGCACCGCCAGCCGCACCCCGGGCCGCTCCGCGAAGGCCGGGCCGAACTCGGGGTCGGCGGCCAGGGCGGCGAGTATCTGCCGTTCCTGCGCGGCCAGCGCCCGCCGGTGGACCCGCCGCACCGCCTCGTCGCCCGACGCGTCGGCACGGTGGAAGACCCGGTAGCCGTCGGCGTGCGCCGCGACGTACTCCAGGTAGGCGTCGAGCCCGGCGGCGAGCTGCTCGCGCACCGGGACGCCGGGGACGGCCGCCGTCATCCGCAGCATGCGCTCGCTCTCGCGCTCCACGACGGCCGCGAAGAAGTCGCGCTTGGCCGGGAAGTAGTGGTACAGCAGCCCCCGGGAGACCCCGGCGACCTCGGCGACCCGCTCGATCCACACGTCGTCGTACGGGCTCTGCGAGAACAGCCGCGCCCCGACCGCCAGGAGCTGCTCCCGGCGCTCCTCGGTGCTGAGCCTGCGGCGCCTGCGCCCGTCCTGGTTCGCGGCCATGCCCCGCACTGTACTTGACGCCGATTCAGCAACGGGACGACACTGAAGCACGCTGTTGAACCCGTGTGCAACACCTACGGGCGGCGCCAGACGCCGCCGGATCGAAGGAGATCGCGCCATGGCGGGGACGACGAGAGGGCCGGCCGGAAACGGACCGCCGAGGGGGTTCCGCAGCGCCGAGCCGGGCTGGCCCGAGCTGCACCGCATCCCGCATCCCCCGCGCCGCCTCCCCCTGCTCGGCGACGTGCTCGGCGCGAGCGGGAGCACTCCCGTGCAGGACACCCTGCGGTACGCCCGGCAGCTCGGGCCCATCTTCCGGCGCCGCGCGTTCGGCAAGGAGTTCGTGTTCGTGTGGGGCGCCGGGCTGGTGGCCGATCTGGCGGACGAGGCGCGCTTCGCCAAGCACGTCGGCCTCGGCGTGGCCAATCTGCGCCCGGTGGCCGGGGACGGGCTGTTCACCGCGTACAACCACGAACCGAACTGGCAGCTCGCCCACGACGTGCTGGCCCCGGGATTCAGCCGCGAGGCCATGGCGGGGTACCACCGGACGATGCTGGACGTGGCGCAGCGGCTGACCGCCCGCTGGGACCGCGCGCAAGCGGCGGGCCGGGCGGTGGACGTGCCGGGCGACATGACCCGGCTGACCCTGGAGACGATCGCCCGCACCGGGTTCGGCCACGACTTCGGCTCCTTCGAGCGCTCCCGCCCGCATCCCTTCGTCACCGCGATGGTGGGCACCCTCTCCTACGCCCAGCGGCTCAACACCGTGCCGGCGCCGCTCGCCCCCTGGCTGCTGCGCCGCGCCGGCCGCCGCAACGCGGCCGACATCGCCTGCCTCAACCGCACGGTCGACGACCTGATCCGCGCCCGCCGCGCCGCGCCCGGCCAGGGCGACCTGCTCGACCGGATGCTGGAGACGGCCCACCCCGTCACCGGAGAGCGGCTGTCGCCCGAGAACGTCCGCAGGCAGGTCATCACCTTCCTGGTGGCGGGCCACGAGACGACGTCCGGCGCGCTCTCCTTCGCCCTGCACCACCTCTCCCGGCACCCCGAGGTCGCGGCCCGCGCCCGCGCCGAGATCGACCGGGTGTGGGGGGACACGGCGGAGCCGGCCTACGAGCAGGTGGCCAGGCTGCGCCTGGTGCGCCGGGTGCTGGACGAGACGCTGCGGCTGTGGCCGACCGCGCCGGCCTTCGCCCGGGAGGCCCGCGAGGACACGGTGCTGGCGGGTGTCCATCCGATGCGGCGCGGCGCCTGGGCGCTCGTGCTCACGCCGATGCTGCACCGCGATCCGCAGGTGTGGGGCCCGGACGCCGAGCGGTTCGATCCCGGCCGGTTCGACGCCGCGGCCGTACGGTCCCGTCCCCCGCACGCGTTCAAGCCGTTCGGGACGGGTGCGCGGGCGTGCATCGGGCGGCAGTTCGCGCTGCACGAGGCGACCCTGGTCCTCGGGCTGCTGCTGCGCCGGTACGAGCTGCGGCCCGATCCCGGCTACCGGCTGCGGGTCACCGAGCGGCTGACGCTGATGCCGGAGGGACTGCGGCTGCATCTGGACCGGCGGGCCGCCGGCGTCGCGGCCCCACCCCGGGAGCCGGCCGCCCGCGACGGCGGCTCAGCGCCCCGCTGCCCAGTGCGCGGGACGGGCGACTGACTCCGGCAGCCGGGTTCCGGCGCTGCCCCGGGCGGCGTTGAGCTGCGGCTGCGTCAGGAAGAACGCGCCGGTCAGGTCGGCGTCCGTCAGATCGGTGTCGCGCAGGTCGGCGCCGATCAGGTCCGCGCCGCGCAGGTCCGCGCCGGTGAGGTCGGCGGCGATGAGGAGGGCGCCGCGCAGGTCCGCGCCGCGCAGGTCGGCGCCCTTGAGGCGGGCGCCCATCAGGTCCGCGCCGCGGCGGTTCTTCTTCCGGCCCCGGGTGCCGGCGCGGACCAGTTCGCTGGTGCGCAGCAGGAGGACGTTCACCTCCTGCCGGTGCGCGGCCACGTCCAGCGCGGCCAGTTCCTCAGGAGTGCCGTCGGCGAGCCGCTCGGTGCGCCGCAGGGCGCGGCGCAGGTCGGCGTGGACCGGGCGGGCGGCCGGCAGGGTGAGGGCCTCGGTGAGGTACCACAGCAGTTCGTGCAACTGGCGCACGACCGGGAAGAGGTCGAACATGCGGCGGGCGTGCTCGGGCGGGCCGGACCGCCAGTCCCGCCCGCCGAAGGTGATCTGCGAGACCCGCTGCCCGGCGCCGAAGCAGTCGTAGACCGTGCAGCCGGTGTAGCCCTGCTGCCGCAGCCGTGCGTGGATGCCGCAGCGATGGTCCTCCCGGAGGTTGGGGCACGGGGTGCCCGCCTTCTTGTCCTTCGCGAAGTCCGCGGAGGCGGCGAACGGCAGGGCTACGCAGCACAGTCCGAAGCACCGCGCGCAGTCGCCGCGCAGCGCCGCCCGGTCCGCCATATGTTCCGACATGCCGGTCATCATAGGGAACCGGCAGGTCACGGGAGCCGCGGGCCTGCCGGAGCCGCCCCGTCCCGGCGGGCCCCGGCGGGCCGTCTCAGGCCGGCAGGTCCAGGCGGGCGAGCCGCTGCGGATCGGCCAGGATGTACATGCCGGTGATCCGGCCGTCGGCGACGGTGACGCCCATGACCGCCAGCGGACGCCCCTCGATGACGGTGAGCGCGCCGATCGCGCCGTTGACCAGCACCGGCCGCGCGGCGTGGGCGAACGGGGAGAAGGTGGCCGCCTGTTCGGCCACCGCCCGCGCGCCGCGGACCAGCTTGGTCGCGGCGGCGCCCCGTACGAGGGCCCCGGCGTCGGCGCGCAGGACGGCCTCCGGGTGGAGCAGGGCGAGCAGCCCGTCGAAGTCCCCCTCCCGCGAGGCCGCCAGGAAGGCGTCGAGCACCTTCTTCTGCCGGCCGAGGTCGGGGTCGGCGGCCGGGGTGGCGGCGCGGACCCGGCGCCGGGCGCGGCTGGCGAGCTGGCGGGTGGCGGCCGCGCTGCGTTCCACCACCCGGGCGATGTCGTCGAAGGGCACGGCGAACATGTCGTGCAGCACGAACGCCAGCCGCTCGGCCGGTTCGAGGGTTTCGAGGACCACCAGCAGGGCCAGGCCCACCGCGTCGGCGTGCAGTGCCTCCTGCTCGGGGTCGTCGTGGGTAAGGGGCCGCAGCAGGGGGTCCGGGACGAAGGCGACGGCACGGTCGCCCATCGGTTCCTCGCGGCGTGCGGCGCGGGCGCGGAGCATGTCGAGGCAGATGCGCCCGGTGACGGTGGTCAGCCAGCCGCCGAGGTTGCCGATGGCGTCCGCCTCGCCGGCCGCGTCGGTGCGGCTCAGCCGCAGCCAGGCTTCCTGGACGGCGTCCTCGGCCTCGGCCAGCGAGCCGAGCATTCGGTAGGCCACCGCCTGCAGATGCCCGCGGTGTGCCTCGAACCGTCCGGCCAGCGTCTGCGTGCCGCTCATGTCGTCCCCCTCGCTCGTTCTCCCCGCACGGGCCGCCCCTCCCCCGCCGTCTACCGGCCGAACAGCTCGAAGGCCACCGCGGGGCGGCCGCCGAACCGCTCCCCCGTGGCCTCGGCGCTCTCGGTGAGGAAGGTGCGGGCGTAGGTCTCGGGGTCCTCGTCGGTCAGCGCCTCGATGTAGGTGCGGTGTTCCAGCAGGGAGCGGACCGCGCGCTCCAGGCCCGCAGTGGCGTCCACGGCGTGCGTGGGCGTGCTGGAACCGGCGACGGCGACCCACCGCACGCCGTCCCAGGGTTCGAGGCCCCGCTCGGCGAGTTCGGGGAAGATCCACCGGTTTCCCGCGTCGGCCGCCGCGTCGAGGGTGGCGCGGCCGACGGCCACGTGGTCCGGGGTGTTCCAGGCGACGCCGCCCCAGGTGTCCCGGTGGTTGAGGGTGATCACCAGCTCGGGCCGGTGGCGGCGGATCGCCGCGGCGATGTCGCGGCGCAGGGCGATGCCGTACTCGACGACGCCGTCCTTGTGGTCGAGGAACTCCACCCGCTTTACGCCGACCACGGCGGCGCTCGCCCGCTGTTCCCGCTCCCGCAGGACGGCGCACTCGGCGGGCGCCAGCGTGTCGATGCCCGCCTCGCCCCGGGTCGCGAGCAGGTAGGCGACCTCGCGGCCCTCGTCGGTCCAGGCCGCGATCGCCGCGGAGCAGCCGTACTCCAGGTCGTCGGGATGGGCCACCACCGCGAGGGCGCGCCGCCAGTCGCCGGGCATGGGCTCCAGCGGTGTGATCGTCGGCTCGGTCATGTCCGCAGACTAGCCCGCGCCCGCGGCATCGCACCTCCGGGTTTCCCCCGCCGCGCCCGCCCGGTTCCGCCTCAGATCTCGTCGCGGGCGAGCGCCAGCAGCCGGTCCAGGACGCGGGGCCCCGCGACGCGGACGCCGTCGTGCTCGAACTCGTCGGTCACCCAGGTGCGCAGGCCCCGGATGGCGCGGGCCGTGCGCAGGGAGTGGGCGGTGTCGACGTACATGTCGTCGTGGTAGACGGCCGCCGCGACCGGCACCTCGTTGGCGGCGAGGCGGGCGGGGTCGTACAGGGGCCGCCAGCCGGTGCGGGCGGCGAGGAGCCCGGCGGTCTCGCGCAGCGGGCGCAGCGCCGGGTCGCACTCGAACATCCACGGGTGGACCGACTCGCCGGTGAAGAGCAGCGGGGCGTCGCCCGCCAGGCTCCGGGCGGCGTCGAACTGCGGGAACCGGGCGCGGACCCGCTCGGCCGACCAGGCGGTGGGACGGTCGCCCTGGCCGTAGATGGCCTCGTGGACCAGGGCGTACAGGGGGCGGCTCGCGTACGACAGCAGGTTATGCACCTGCTCCTGGAACGCGTCGGACAGCTCCGGGCCGTGCGGGGTGCGGACGAAGGCGTCCGCCAGGAGGTGGTGCAGGCGGTGGCTGCCGTCGCCGGTGCCCAGCAGGATGCCGAGGGACTGGAACGCCTCGACGGTGAGGCGGTAGCCGCCGGGCAGGGTCACGTCGTGGGTGAGCAGGTGGCCGGCGATGCGGCGGGCGCGTTCGACGTCCTGGGGGTAGCGGGCGTAGTGGGCGGCGACCTTCCGCTCGACGCGGGGATAGGCGGCCCGGTAGACGTCGTCGGCGTGGGCGTCGAGCGAGGGCAGGCCGCCGGTGATCAGGGCGGTCTCCAGCCCCTCGGGGGCGAAGGACAGGTAGGTGACGACGCAGAAGCCGCCGAAGCTCTGGCCGTGGACGGTCCAGGGGGCGCCCCCGGTGACCTCGCGCCGGATCGCCTCGCAGTCCCGGACGATGGAGTCGGCTCGGAAGTGCGTGAGGTACTCGGCCTGCGCGGCGGGGCCGCCGCGCAGGGGGAGGGTCTGCCGGTTGGCGGGGGTGGAGGCTCCGGTGCCGCGCTGGTCGAGGAGGAGGACGCGGTACTCGCGCAGGGCGCGGTCGAGCCATGCCTGCCTGCCGATGGGCCGCATCGCGCCGAAGCCGGGACCGCCGGCGAGGTGGACCAGCCAGGGCAGGTCGTCCCGGTCCGCCTTGTCGCTCGCGACGACTTCGCGCGCGTACAGCTCGATCGTCTCCCCCGCGGGGTCGTCGTGGTCGAGGGGCACGGTGAAGCGGCGGTCGGTGAGGACGACGCCGGGCTGGCGGTAGGTGACGCTCAACGGGGCTCCCGGAACGGATGGATCTTTCGGGGCCCAGTTCAGCACACGGCCCTGCGGCCGCCCGCTCCGGGACCCGCGCGGGCCCTTCCCGGCGGGCGGGTCAGCGGGCGGCCAGGCTGGAGCGCCGCACCACCAGTTCCGGCTGGAGGACGACCCGGCGGTGCTCGTGGGCCCGGCCGGCGCCGCGCGACTCGGTCTCCTCCAGCAGCAGCTCGGCGGCGAGCGCCCCCATGGCGACGGCGGGCTGCCGCACGGAGGTGAGCGGGACGGCCGCCGCGGCGGCGAACTCGATGTCGTCGTAGCCGACGATCGCGAGGTCGTCGGGGACGCCGACCCCCGCGGCGTACATGGCCTGCAGGACGCCGAGGGCGAGCAGGTCGTTGGCGCAGAAGACGGCGGTCGGCCGGTCGGCCAGGCCCAGCAGGCGCGCGCCGGCGTCGCGGCCCGCGGCGACGTCGAGCCGTTCGGTGGGCAGTTCGCGCAGCGCCTCGGGCCCGAGGCCGGCCTCGGCGAGCGCGTTCAGGGCGCCGGTGCGGCGGTCGCGCACCTGGTTGAGGCCGGGCGGGCCGCTGACGTACGCGAAGGAGCGGTGCCCGGCGTCCACCAGGTGCCGTACCGCAAGGGCGCCGCCGGCCACGTCGTCGACGGAGACGGAGCACTCGGTGGCGCCCTCGGCGACGCGGTCGACGAGCACGAAGGGGATGTTGTGGCGCCGGAAGCTCCTGATGTTGCGGCCGGTGGCGTCGGCCGGGGTGAGCAGCACCCCCCGTACCCGCTGCTCGGCGAAGAGCGACAGGTACTCGGCCTCCTCGCCCGGGCTCTGGGCGCTGTTGCACACCATCACGCCGAGTCCGGCCCGGCGTGCGGCCCGCTCGGCGCCGCGGGCCACGTCGACGAAGAACGGGTTGCCCATGTCGAGCACGAGGAGCCCCATGATCCGGCTGCGGCCCGCGCGGAGCTGGCGCGCGGACTCGCTGCGGACGTAGCCGAGCCGGTCGATCGCGGACAGGACCCGCGCGCGGGTCTCGGTGGCGACCGTCTCCGGCCGGTTGATGACGTTCGAGACCGTGCCGACGGAGACTCCGGCGGCGCGGGCCACGTCCTTGATACCCACCGACTGGGCCATCGGACAGGGACCTCCAGGGTCGGGCTAGGGGGCGGCGGTGCGGCCGGAGGACCTTCACATTACCGCCGCTCCGCCCCGCCGCGGCCCCGCGCTACCCGGTGAGGCGCCCGGGATCAGGACCGGGGCCTCCTCCGGCGGGCCGGATGGCCGCGCCGCCCGCCGACGTGGCGATCACGGGTGCTCGTCCTGCGCACACGGCGCCGTGACGGCGGAGGGGCGCGCGTTCGGATGTGCGCCTGCCACGGAGAGGTGCGGGTTCCTCCCGGTGAACCGCCCGCCCGGACCCGGCACGCGAGCGTCGGGGTGTCCCCCGCTCGGGCCCTCCGCGCCAGCGCCTGGCGCGGGACGAGGGGCGGCCGTCTCGCCATGCCCTCATGTGCGGGGGTCGGCTCGGGGGACCCAGCCGTTGGCGGCTCCCGTGCGGATCAGTTCCCGCGCGTATTCCCAGAGTTCCGCGGAGGCGTCTTTGATCACGGACTTGCGGGCGAGCACATCGTTCTCCGTGACTCCCGGGGTGCGCCACGTCCCGCCCCGGTTGCCGTAATTGAGGAGCAGGGGCTGGAGCCGGTCCATGGCCTTGGCGAAGCGGGCCTCGGGGGTCCGGCGCTCCTCGAACTCCTCCCACAGGGCCCGGAAACGGTCCCGTTGGTCGGGGGGAAGGATCGCGAAGAGCCTGTCCGCGGCCTGTTGTTCCCGTGCTTCCTGGTCGGCGGCTGCCGCCGTGTCGTACAGGAAGGTGTCTCCCGCGTAGATCTCCACCAGGTCGTGGAGGACGACGAGGGCGAGGACCTTGCTGGTATCGATGGGCTCGTCCGCGTATTCGGCGAGCACCAGGGTCATCAGGGCCAGGTGCCAGGAGTGCTCGGCGTCGTTCTCCTTGCGGTCCGCGGCCAGCAGCGGGCTCTGCCGGAAGATGTCCTTGAGCCGGTCCACCTCGATGATGAACTCGATCTGGCGGCGCAGTCTGTCGGGGGTGGAGTCGGGCTGCCGGATCGATGCGGCGAGCAGGGGGGAGTCGTCGTTGTGCATGGCAGGCTCCTTGAGGGGGTTCGTGCGTGCGCTGATCAGAGGTTCAGATACTGCAGGAGGACGCTGGCCGTGAGGACCAGCGTCGTCACCCACAGAGCGGGAGGCGGTCTTCGGCGGCCGAGCACGCTCGCCGCCGTGCTCACCACGAAGGCCGCGGCCATCGCCTGGTCGATCGCGAGGGTGACGAGGGTGACACCGACGGCGGTCACGGTGACGGCGGCACCCAGGCGGTCCGCTCCGCCCGGGCGGGGTGCGGTGAGCATCTTGACCGCCACGAAGACCAGGGCGCCGGTGGTGGCCTCCACGGGGACGTGGGCGAGGAACGGACCGAGGAACAGACAGGAGAACAGCAGGAGTCCGGTGACGACCGCCGCGATCCCGGTGCGGGCGCCGGCGCGAATGCCGACCGCGCTCTCCACGAAGGCCACGAAGCTGGACGATCCGGCCGCGGAACCGGCGACGGTGGCGCCGGCGTCGACGAGCAGCGCCTGACGCATGCCCGGCACCTGTCCGTCGCCGTCCTGCAAGGGGGTGCGTGCCGACAGGCCCACCACTTTCGCGATGCTGCCGAAGAAGTCGAGCGCGAACAGCACCAGGACGATGCTCCACGCCCGGGGGTCGGCCAGGACGGTGAGGTCGAAGCGGAACAGTGCGGCCCCGCTGCCGTGGACGCCGTCGTGGACGGCCTCGGTGGTGATGCCCGCGAAGGCGCAGTACAGCGCGGCGGCCGCGATGCCGCCCAGGACCGCCCCGGCACGGGCGCCCAGCGCGTCCAGGACCAGGGCGACGGCCAGGCCGGTGTACAGAGCGAGGGCGGGGGGTGCCGTCCAGTCGCCCAGGCCCGACAGGCGCCCGCCGGACGTGGTGACGAGGTGGGCGATCTGCAGTCCGACGAGTGCGACGAACACGCCGACCGCGGCGGCGAGTGCCGAGCGCATCTGTGCGGGGATGGCGTTGATCACGGCCTCGCGCAGCCGCAGCAGGGACACGGCGAGCATCGCGATGCCGGACCAGAACACCATGCCCAGTGCCTCGGGCCAGGTGTAGGCGAGGGTGCCGACCACGGAGAAGGCGATCATCGCGTTCATCTCCATGCCGGGTGCCACGGCGAAGGGGAGCCGCGCCCACACTCCCATGGCGACGGTGGCGAGGCCACCGACCGCTGCCGTCGCGAAGAAGGCGGCGGAAGGGGGGATGCCGCCCTGGCCGAGGACGGCCGGGTTGACGACCACGATGTAGGAGAGGGCCAGGAAGGTCGATGTCCCGCCGGCTATCTCGCGGCGCCAGGTCGAGCCCCGCTCGGTCAGGCGGAAGTACCGGTCGACGGCCCCGTGGCCGGGCGCGGGTGGGCGCGGCGGCGGTGTGGGACCGATTCCGGTGCGGTCAGGCGTGGTCACGTCGTCGTCCGCGTGGCGGGGAAGCGGCCGCGACGGGGCTGATGGTGTCTCCGACGTCGCCGAGCAGTACCCGGTCGGGTGCGTCCGGCTCCACGGCGTAGAACGTGCCGTTGAGGGCCCCGGAGACATGACCGACGTGGAGGGTGAGTGTCACCCCCAGTTGCCCGGCGCATCGCGCCAGGGCGAGCGCGCCCTGCTCGGTGGAGTGGCAGGTGAAGATCTCGACGTCGGCTCCCGGCCGGAGTGTCAGGTGCAGCATCGCCATGAGTGTCACCCCGCTGGCCACCACCCCGTCCACGATGACCAGGCGGTCCACCTGCGCGGGCAGCCGTTCGTCCACTCCGACGAGCAGTCCTCCGGCCGCCGGCATCCGCTTGGCCTGGGGCGTCCAGCCGTGCGCGCGGGGCAGGACGCCGAGGCGCTCGGCCAGGATGCGGCCCTCGCGCTCGGGCGCGATGACGGTCGTTCCCGGTACGGACGCCCGCTCCCGCGCGTGGACGGGGAGCATGCCGTAGATGTCGAGCAGTGCCCGCAGGTAGCGATCGCGGTCGGCGTCGCGCTGCCGGGGAAGGTTGGCGACCGCCGTGACGGCGGCCATCCGCTCGGTCACCGCGGGACGGCCGGCGGATGCGACCCGTACGTTGTCCGGCAGAGCGCCGGGGGCGTGCAGGGACTCCAGTGTCCGGGGATCGAAGTGGACGAGGTGGCTGAAGCAGGTGTCGTGTTTCGACTCGAAGTCGTCCACTGTGTGCCGGACGTGCGGGGGGAGCGCGGCCCTGTCGAGTAAGCGGGCGGTGTTCATCGACGACCTCCGGTCCTGTGCTGTGCGGGCTGGTCCGGTCGGGAGACCGGGGTGGGCTGCCGCCCCGTGCGGATGAGGAGGAACAGCGCCGCCGGCGCGGCCGCCACGGCGACGACCGCGGTGACGGCGAACGTCCGGACGAAGTCCGGGGTCGCCGGCTGCTCTCCGTGGAGCAGGACCAGCAGTGCCAGTCCGATGGAGCCGCCGATGTACTGCGCCGTCGTGACCAGGGCACTGCCGGTGGCGTTGCTCTCCTGCGGGAGGTCACGGGTCCCGGTGATGAACATCCCGGTGAACGCCATGCCCTGCCCCGCGCCGCTCAGCAGCAGTCCTGGCAGGATGCCCGCGACGTATCCGCCCTCGGTGCCGACGGCCACGGCGAGCAGCGCAAGGCCGGCCGCACCGGTGAGGAAGGCCGTGGCCAGCAGCCGCCTCAACGGCATCCGGCCGGCCAGCCGGCCGGCCACCGTGTTCCCGACGGTGATGGCACCGGCCAGCGGGAGGAAGGCCGTGCCCGCGGCGAGCGCGCTGTAGTCCCGTACGTCCTGGAGGTACAGGGTGACGAGGTAGAACTCGGCGCCGAAACTCGCCATGTACAACGCCGCGACCAGACAGGCCGTTTGCAGGGTCCGCACCCGCAGCAGCGCGCGGGAGACCAGCGGCCTGCGCCTTTTCTGGCTGACGGCGAGGAGTCCGCCGGCCAGGAGCGCGGCCCCCAGCGCGGCGGCGACGACGGGGAGGGACGGCCGGGCGCGGGAGAGTTCCGTGAAGGCGAGGACCAGGGCCACGACCGCGGCGCACGCCGAGAGCGTGGCCGCTGCGGCGACGGGCGCCCGGGCCCCGGCCGTGGTGGAACGGAGCGCGTCCCCGGCGGCCAGCAGACAGACCGCCACGATGGGGAGGTTGACCCAGAAGATCCACTGCCAGGAGGCCACCGCGAGGATGCCTCCGCCGGCCGTGACACCGAGGGCGAGCCCGAGCGCCCCCGTGGTGCCCCACACGCTCACGGCCCGGTCGCGCTCCGGACCTGCCGGATAGGCGGAGCTGAGCAGGCCCAGCGTCGCCGGCACCAGCAGGGCGGCCGCCACCCCCTGTCCGGCGCGGGCGGCGATCAGCGCCGCGGCGGACGTCGACAGCGCGGCGCCGACCGAGGAGACGGCGAAGAGTGTCTGAGCGGCCAGATACACCCGCCCCGCACCGAAGACGTCCGCCAACTGCCCGCCCAGCAGCAGGAATCCGGCGAAGAAGATCGCGTACGCGCTCACGATCCACTGGAGCGCGACCGCGGAGAAGTGGAGGCTCGTCCCGATGTCGGGCAACGCGACGTAGATGATGGAGAAGTCGAGCGCCACCAGGAGCTGCGCCCCCGCCAGTGCCGCCAGTAAGCGGGCACCCGGCGTCGGAACGGGAGATGCGGGCACGGTCGGTCAGCCTCCGTAGGTCGACGGGCTAGCCCAGTGCGGTGAGCGCCTTCAGGAACACGTCCCAGAATCGTTCGGTGTCCAGACGCGTCGCCACCCGGGCGTTGGGGGTCCGCCCCGTCACACCGTAGAGGTCGATCACGGTCGCGCCACGGGTGAACTCCCCGTGGAGTTCGATCGAGACGGGAGCCTCGACGCATTCCACGAGGCTCGCGTCGAGCACCCGGGCGACGGCGACGGGATCGTGCAGCGGCGCGTCGGGCAGATCCCAGATCTGGTCGTAGGTGCTGGAACGGAATTCCAGGAGGGCCGCGGACGCCTTGCCGATGTAGGTGCCCACGTCGACGATCCGCTGCAGCACCTCGCGGGTGACCGGCGCCTGGTGCGTGACGTTGAGGCCGCAGTAGGTCAGGGGGATGCCGCTGGCGAGTACCTCGTGGGCGGCCTCCGGGTCGACCAGGATGTTGTACTCCGAGTAGGGCAGGGTGTTGCCGCGGTGCGTGGCCCCTCCCATGCACACGATCTCCTTGATCTTCTCCTTGTCCCGCGGGTGGAGGGCGAGGAGTCCCGCGATGTTCGTCTGGGGTCCGGTGACGACCAGGGTGACGGGTTCGGGGCTGTCGGACAGCAGATCGTGGATGAGGTCCACGGCATGCGCGGAGTAGAGCGGCACCTCGGGCTCGGGGAAGTCCCAGCCGTCCAGGCCGGTTTCGCCGTGCACGTCGTCGCCGATCAGCAGCCTGCCGGTGAGCGGCTTGGGATATCCGGCGGCGACGGGCACGTCGAAGGCCCTGGCGAGGGAGCACATGCGTCGTGCGTTCAGGGCGGTCTTCTCCACGGTCTGGTTGCCCGCGCTGGTGGTGATCGCCCGCAGGTCGACCCGGGGGTCGCCGACGGCGAGCAGGATGGCCATCGCGTCGTCGTGGCCGGGGTCGCAGTCCAGGATGATGGGGGTGGGCATGGGGAACTCCACGTGTATGTCGCGGCCTACGGCCGGTCGGCGCCCGTGACCGGTCGCGGTCACGGCGAACGGGCGTCCGTGACCCGGTCGCGGTGGCGGCGGCCGTCGTGTCACGCCGCGTGGGCGAGGGTCTGGTAGAAGGCCAGGTGTCGCCGGCCCGCGGTCGCGAAGCCGTCGCGCAGGCGCCGGGCCAGGGCGCGGTCGGCGGCCGTCGGCACGACCGGTGGCCGCCGTGCGGCTTCTCGCAGCGCGTCGGTCAGTGCCCGGACATCGCCGGCGGGGACGATGGTGGCGGCCGAGTAGTCGCCGAGCAGCAGCGGCAGGTTGCCGGAGTCGCTGGCGAGGATGCGCCGTCCGCAGATGACGGCCTGTGCGACGGAGAGCGAGAACGGTTCTCCGTGTGCGCCCCGGTCGATGGTCGGATGGACGACGATGTCGCTCGCGCGGATCGCGTCCCAGCTCTGCCGGGGCCGGTAGTGGGTGAAGTGCACGCGTCCCTTCTCCTGCCAGACCGCCGCCTGTCGCAGGAGGGGGCCGGGGATGCCGGGCGGCCAGAGGAGGTGCTGGGTTCCCGCGTGGACGAAGTGCAGATCGGCGCCTTCGTCCAGCAGGGTCAGGGACGCCTCCAGGCTCAGGTGGGACCCTTTCCACCGGGTCATCCTGCTGGGCTGCAGAACGGTGGTGCCCTGCGTCCCGGGAAGCCGGAACGGCTCCTCGTCCAGGGGCAGTGCGAGCCCGAGCACGGTCACGTCGGCATCGGGCAGTCTGCGCCCGACCTCGCCGGCGACGAAGGCGGAGTGGGCGACCAAGGGGCCGGAGAGGGTGGCGAGGAACTCCCACTGCTCCGGCCGCTCGTCGAGGTTGTGCAGGTCGAAGACCAGACGGCCCCGCCACCGCAGTTCCCGCAGCCGCTCCACGACGGCGGTCACGACCTCGGGCTTGTGCCACTGGGGGTTGTGCCAGTGCACGATGTCGGCGTCCAGGCACCGCCGGGCGAGTGCGGCCGCCCGGGCGGGGACGAAGGGTTCGGCGATGTCGAGGGCCGGGTCGTAGTCACAGCCCGGCGCGTGCCGGGTCCCGACGACCGCCCGGATCTCGCACGCCAGGGCGCCGAGCTGGCCGACGACCGCGTTCAGATGGGTCTCGACACCACCGGTGACCGGTAGTCCGGTCCAGTGGACATGGACGATACGCACCGCTCGTCAGTCCTTCCCGGGCGTCGGGTCGTCCTCGGCCAGCCGGAAGCCCATCGCGTACAGCGAGCGTGGGTAGGGGCCGTGCCGGCGCTGGCACCTGGCCAGGTCCCGGAACCGGTTGAAGGCCCCGCCCCGGGCGATGCGGTAGGCCCCCAGCCGCAGGTACAGGTCGTCGTGCACCAGCCGGCCTCCCGGGTAGGGCCCGTAGGTACTGCTGGTGTACTCCTCGACGTTGCCCGCCATGTCCAGGGCCCCGCACCACGACCGGCCCTCGGGGAAGGCGCCGACCGGGCTGGTCATCAGCAGGCCGGTCTCCAGCGTGTTGGCCGCAGAGGCGCTCCAGGTGTCACCCCAGGGGTGGCGCCGTCCCTGAGGCCCCGCCGCGGCGTACTCCCATTCCTGCTCGGTGGGCAGCCGGAAGCGGCGGCCGGTCCGGCGGCTGAGCCAGTGCGCGTAGGCGTCGGCGCTGTGGGCCGTGACCGTGTACACGGGGTGGTTGGAGGCCGCGGGATCGAACCGGCCGTAGTTCCAGTTGCTCGGCATCTGCGCATGCCCGGTGTCCTTGAGGAAGACCGCGAACTCCGCGTTGGTCACCGGATAGGCGGCGATGCTGAAGGACGCGATGGGCACCGCGTGGCGGGGGCACTCCTTCTCCACCCAGGATCGCTGCACGCCGAATTGGGCCGAGTCGGCGTGCAGCGCGTCGACCTCGCTCTCGGGCGTTCCCAGAAGTGCCCGGCCCGCGGGGACGCGCAGCATGGCCGGCTCGTCCCAGCGGATCCGGGGGTCGCCCGCGAGAGCCAGTGCGGTGCCCGCCGCCAGGCGGTGTTCGAGGGGAAGCGACGCGTCCTCGACCAGACCGGCCAGTTGGGCAGCCGGGAGGCCGGCCACCTGCGGGAAGTACTCGAGGCGCTCCGCCCTGGGCTCGACGTAGCCCTCGGGCAGTCCCATCGCCGCCCGGTCGGTGAGGGAGTTGATGTCGGCGTCGACCAGATTCGTGTGCGCGATGGGGGACGTCACGTCGCTCCTGCTTCCCTCGGGCGGATTCCGGCTGCGGTACGGCGGGCGCGTCCTGCCCGGGCCGGCGGATGCCGGGAGGGCTGTCCTTCCTCACGGGACTCGGAGGTCACGGCGCCCCCTGACCCGAGACGCCCAGGGGCAGCCCGGTGAGCGGCCGCGTCGTGCCCAGCGCGTCGAGGTGGCCCATCAGCCGGTCCTTGACTTCGAGGTACGCCTCGTTGAAGGGCGTGCGGAAGCCACCGAGCGGGACCCGGTCCTCGACCACGATTCCCTGAGCGGCGAGCTGTCCCACCTTCTCCGGGTTGTTCGTCATCAGACGGACCCGGCTGATGCCCAGGTGCCGCAGGCAGTCGGCGGCCATCCGGAAGTCACGGCCCTCCGCCGGGAAGCCGAGAGCGAGGTTCGCGCTGATGGTGTCGTGCCCCGCCGACTGCAGCGCGTAGGCACGGATCTTGTTCGCCAGGCCGATGCCCCGCCCTTCCTGGCGGAGCATGTAGACGAGGACACCGTTGTACGACTGGACGATGGCGGCCAGGGCCGCGGACAGTTGCGGACCGCAGTCGCACTTCTCGGAGCCGAGGACGTCTCCGGTGAAGCAGGCGCTGTGGATGCGTGTGATCGGTGGGGCGGTCGACTCGCTCCGCGGCGCGATCGTCCGCAGGGTGACCACTTCTTCCGTCTCCTGGCCGTCCGTGCCGGCCTGCCCGAAGACGGTCAGCTGCATGCGGGTGGAGCCGACCGGCACCGGGGCACTCGCCAGGCGTGCCACCACCGTCTCGTCGGATGTCGTCATCGGGCGCCTCCTACTCGCTCCGGCCGGGTTCCGCGGCGGCGGGCGTCCCGATCTCGTACACCCGGCCGTCGTAGGAGGAGGCCAGGAACCGTCCCGGGGAGCCGGCTGGGGCCAGCGCCGAGATGCCGGCGGTCGTCGGCCGTTCGTCGCGCACCCACTCACCGGCCCAGGGGTCGTAGACGGCCACCCGCCCGTGGTAACCGCCCGTCGCGATCAGGCTGGTGTGCGGGTCGACCGCGACGCACTTGATGCTGTTGCGGTGCGGGGTCGTCACCACCGCCTGCTGCTCCCCGGCGGCGGTCCAGATCCTCAGCGTCAGGTCGCGGCTCACACTGACGAACCGTCCGTCCGGGAGGGCGGCCGCGCCGTTGGCTATGCGTGCGTGCGCCTCGTCGTCGGCGGCGACGAGCCCCAGGTCCGGCAGGGAGTGCCACCGCGCGGCACCGGTGGCGCACACGCTGAACAGGACGCCGTCCTGGACGGCCACGCCCTTGATGGCGTTCTCGTGGATGCGGTGCTCGCCGACCAGTCGCAGGCCGGTGCCCGCCTCGTCCCGCAGGACGAGCGCCTCGCCGGTGTAGGTGCCGACGACCAGCGTGTCGCCGTCCGGCCCCGGGTGCACGGCCGCGCAGTTGAGCGGGGAGCGGTGCTGGTACAGCACCGCTGCGGTGGTCGCGTCGTACAGGGCGCCGAGCTGGCCGCCGCTGACGACCGTGCCCGCGACCGGAGTGACGAAGTTGCAGCAGCTCCCGAGCTCGGCCACCGCCTCGTCATCGCGCCGGACCGTGCCGCTGTCACCGACCGTGAACCGCCCCAGGGGGGTACTGGCGACGGCGTTCAGGCCCGGCGTGGGCTCGACGGCGGTCAGGTCCCAGCTCCCGGCCTCCCGGTCGAAGACGGCGTAACTCGAACCGAAGGTCCCGAAGACCCAGCGGGTGGCGTCCAGTTTGGCGCAGGAGCGCAGCCAGACGTCGGCCGGCACCTGGCTCGTCAGGAGGTGGACGGGGTCCGTTTCCTGGTCCAGGCGCCACAGCCGCACCGTACGGTCGTAGCTGGAGCTGAGCAGGATGCCGCCCTCGGCATCGTAGGCGAGCCGCTTGATCCCGGCGTCGTGCACCCGGTGGCGCCTGGTGCCCGAGGGGCCGATCAGGATCAGCTCTCCCTCGTCGTTGCCGAGCGCGAAGCGGTCCACGCCCAGGACCGCGACCGTGTCCGTCTCGACGTCCCCGAGGTCGATCGTGCTCAGCAGGGACCCGCTGCCGGCGTCCCAGCGGCGTACGGTTCCGTCGTCGCTGGTCGTCACCACCTCGGTGCCGTCCCGCACCCACTCGACGGACAGGACGTCGGCCTCGTGGCCCTCCAGGCGGTGGATCAGCCGGCCGTCCAGGTCGTAGATCCGCGCGATGTGGTCGCGGGAGGCCGTCGCCACCCGGGTCTCGTCGGGCGAGACCACGGTCATCTCCACGTCGTCCTTCTGGTCCGTGAGGACCGTGATGAGACGCAGGTCGGGAACGGACCACAGACGCGCCGAATAGTCACTGCTCGATGTCACGACGATACGGCCGGAAGCCGAGAACCGGCACTGGTTGGCGAGGTGGTCGTGGCGCGCCTCGGTGAGGGCGGTGCGCGTCGCCGCATCCCAGAGAATGACCCGGTTGTCGTAACCGGCGGTCACCACTAGGCCGCCGTGGGCATCGATTCCGCTGATCGGCGAGGTGTGCCTGATCATGAGTTCTCCTTGTCGCCCTGTGTCAGCCCTCGCAAACGGGCGCAGAAATTCCCGTACCGCGACGACGACGCATTGATGGTGCGGATGGAGTCAGTCGGCTGAAATCGCCAGTGAGAGGCGATTAACGAAACGCGGAGTGCGTTGGAGGATGAGGGCCGAATTACGGCCGAGGAAGGACTGTAGTTTTGGCAAATGCCCAAGTCAACGCCCGCCGGGCAACTGTCTCGTTTTCACGCATCTCCGCCGCCCGGAAAATTCGCCGGAACGAGCCAAGATCACAGGAACGTATCCCTCGCGGATACCACCGCCGCCTGCACGGCCCCCCGCACGGGCAGGAGCACGCCCTTCGCGCCCGCTGCCGAAAAACGCCCGTCGGTGCCGGGCAGCCGCTCGCCGCCGGCGTTCCGGCGGCCTTGGAATGAGCCAATGTATATCGCCCATGTTGCCGAAGGGGCCGCCGCCCCCTTCCATGGAGAGGAAGCGATCTTAGGGAGAACAGTGGACGAGCTGGACGGCGCTCTGCAGTACCTCGGCGACTCCGGGCCCGAGTTCGGCCCCGGCGTGAGCAATCACGGACCCATGGCTGCCGAAGCACTTGGGCAACTCGGGCACACCGCCGCGATCGGGGCCTGGGTCTCCTCCTACCGCAAGATCCTCTACGAGGACACGTACGGGCGCTTCCACGAGATCACCCACGACACCTGGCGCCCCGCCCTCGGCAACATGCGTCTCCTCGGGGACTGGACCGCGTTCTTCCGCCGGGAACTCGACGGCGCCGCCTGGACCGATGTCCTCGCCCGCTGGTGGCCGCGCCTGCTGCCGGGATTCGCCGCGGGAGGCGGCCACGGCGTCATCCGCACCGGGCATGCGGTGCGGATGCTGACGCAGGCTCACACGCCCTGGCGGCTCGAGGAACTCGCCCGCGGGCTCGGCTACTGGGCCGCCCGGTACCAGGAACTGCCCGAGGCGCCGTCGACACCGCGCAAGCGCGACCTGGCACAGGCGTGGGAGGCGGTCCCGAAACTCCGCAGTGACCAGGGCATGGGCATGATCTTCCGGATCCGGCTCGAAACGGTGTGGCTCGAACCGGACTTCGCCCCGGCCGTGGACTCCCTCCTCCCGGAGGACGACGCCGACCGGGCGCTGAGCCGGCTCACCCGGGCCGCCGCGGGAAGCTATCTCACGGACGAGCACAAGACGCCCATGGCCTTCGTCCACGCCCTGACCGCGCCCGCGGCGGTACGGCTGGTCCTGCCGAGCCTGCCCGGCGAGCTCCACTGGCCCAGCGTCGCCGCCGCCGTCCGTTTCTCGGCGGCCATCCGCAGCGCGTACGGCACGGGGCACCGTGAGCACCGCCCCGAGGAGCCGGTGCAGGACTACGCCACCCTCGCCGAACGCGCCGTGGCGACCGAGGACCCGCACGCCATCAAGTACGTGGAAGCCTGCCGGCGCGAGGACGCGCTGAGCCCCGATCCGGCGTACGCTCTCGCGGCCACCGACTGGGTCCGCCGCTGCGAGACCGGCTCCTTCTGAACACGGCCGCGGAGCGGAGCCGATGACGAAGCGGCCCTGGTGGCAGGGTGCGGTGATCTACCACGTCTACCCGCGGAGCTTCCTCGACACGGACGGCGACGGCGTCGGCGACCTGCGCGGCATCTGCCGCCGGATCCCCTACCTCGCCTCCCTCGGAGTCGATGCGCTGTGGCTGTCCCCCGTCTTCTCCTCCCCCATGGACGATTTCGGGTACGACATCCGTGACCACACCGCCATCGATCCCCTTTTCGGGAATCTGGCGGACTTCGACGCTCTCATCCGCACGGCGCACGGCAGCGGGCTGCGGGTACTGATCGACTACGTGCCCAATCACACATCCAGCGAACACCCGTGGTTCCGCGCATCGCGCACGGGGCCGGACAGTCACCGGCGCGACTGGTACATATGGCGGGATCCGGCACCCGCGGGCGGACCGCCCAACAATTGGATCACCTTGTTCGGGGAGCCTGCATGGACCCTGGACAGTGACAGCGGCCAGTACTATCTGCACTCCTTTCTGCCGTCCATGCCCGACCTCGATTGGCGCAACCCGGCGGTCAAGGCGGCCATGTTCGACGTGGCACGCTTCTGGCTCGACCGCGGCGTCGACGGTTTCCGCGTGGACTGCGCCCCGCTGGTGGCCAAGGACCCCGGACTGCGGGACAACCCCCCGATGCCGCCGGGCGCCACGGCCCATCACCGCCCCATGGGTGGCTACGACAGCCAGCGGCACATCAACGACCAGGGCCACCCCGATGTCCACGGAATCTACCGGGAATTCCGCGAGCTGCTCGACTTCTACGGGGAGAATCCGGGCGAGCGCGTATGCCTGGGGGAGGTGCACGAATACGACTGGCCGGTCTGGAGCAGCTACTTCGGCCGCGATCTGGATGAAATCCACCTCCCCATCAACTTCGGCCTGCTCCAGACCCCGTGGCAGGCCGGGGCCACGAGGGACCTTCTCCGCGCGGTCACCCGGGCGCTCCCCGCCACGGCGGTACCGGCCTGGGTCATGGGGAGCCACGACGATCCGCGGGTCGCCTCCCGCGTCGGGACGGCCCAGGCACCCAACGCGATGATGCTGCTGCTCACCCTGCCCGGCACGGCCATCCTGTACAACGGTGACGAACTCGGCCTGCCGGACGCGGACATCCGTCCCGAAGACATCCGCGATCCCTGGGGCCTGCGCACTCCCGGTCTGAGCCGCGATCCCGCCCGCTCCCCCATGCCCTGGACGGACGGGCCGACAGCCGGGTTCACCGAGCCGGGCGTGAAACCATGGCTCCCCCTGGCGCTGCCCCCGGGCGGCACGGCAGAGGCGCAGCAGGGCGATCCCGGGTCCCTGCTCAGGCTGACCCAGGCGCTGCTGGCCCTGCGCCGCGGGCATGCGGCGCTCGGACCCGGCGTGATCGAGTTCGTCGAGGGCTCCGCCGGGGTGCTGGCCTACACCCGCTCCGGCGAGCCGGCGGCCGAGAGCCTCCTGGTCACGCTCAACCTGACCGGTCGCAGGGTACGCATCGACCGGATCCTCGGCGACTGCCGCTGGGAGCGTCTGCTCTCCACCGCCCCCGCGGCCTCCGCCGGCGGCGACTCGCCGGTGCTGGCTCCCGACGAGGGGGTGATCTGGAGGCCGGGGTAGTCCTGCGTCGTGCGACCCGGCGGCGCCGGGTTCTTCCCGGCGCGGTAGGCGGGGCGCGGCACGCCGGCCCCGCCGGCCGCGGTTCACGCCTTCTCCCGCCCCGGAGGGTGCCGCGGGTCAGGCGAGGTGGAAGACCTCGGTGAGGGGCTTCATCGCCTCGTCGGGGCGGGCGCCGTCGAGGGCTTCGAAGAACGGGGCCATCTCGGCCTGCCAGCGGGCGTTCACCTCGGTGGCCTCCATGCCGGCCTTGGCGGCCTCGAAGTCCTCGGTCTCCAGGTAGCCGACGAGCAGCCCGTCCTCACGCAGGAAGAGCGAGTAGTTGTGCCAGCCGGTGGCGGTGAGCGCCGCGCACATCTCGGGCCACACGGCGGCGTGCCGGGCCCGGTACTCGGCGATCCGGTCCCGGCGGACCTTGAGGAGGAAACAGACACGCTGCATGACGTACCGTCCGATGGCTAGAAGTGGAACCGGTCGATGTTCCCGGCGTCGAACACGGTCGGCCTGCCCAGGACGATCACGCCGTCCTCGCCGAGGGTGTACCTGCCCATCGCGCCGGCCTCGAAGGTCTCGCCCTCCTTGCCGGTGATCTGCCCGGAGGCGAGTGCGACGGCGGTGCGCGCGGCCAGTTCGCCGAGCCTGGCCGGGTCCCACAGTTCGAAGGCCTCGACCGTGCCGTTCTTGACGTAGGTGCGCATGTCGTCGGGGGTGCCGAGACCGGTCAGGGCGACCTTGCCCTTGTAGCGGGAGCCGGACAGGTACTGGGCGGCGGCCTTGATGCCGACGGTGGTCGGGGAGATGATCCCCTTCAGGTCCGGGTGCTCCTGGAGCAGGCCCTGGGTCTGCTGGAAGGACTGCTGTGCGTCGTCGTTGCCGTAGGCGATCTCGACCAGTTCCATGTCCCTGTACGCGGGCTTTTTCAGCTCGTCCTTCATATAGCCGATCCAGGTGTTCTGGTTCGTCGCCGTCTGGGCGGCGGACAGGATGGCGATCTCGCCCTTGTGGCCGATCTGGCCGGCGAGGAGCTGGACCTGGGTGCGTCCCAGGTCCTCGGCGGATGCCTGGGAGACGAAGGCGTTGCGGCATTCGGGCCGGGTGTCGGAGTCGTAGGTGACGACCTCGATGCCGTTCCGCATGGCCTGCTCGAGCGCGGTGCACAGGGCGCCGGGGTCCTGCGCGGAGACGGCCATGGCGTCGACCTGCTGCTGGGTGAGGGTGTTGACGTAGGAGACCTGTCCGGAGGTGTCGGTGGCGCTGGAGGGCCCGGTCTCCTTGTAGTGCGACCCGAGTTCCTTCAGGGCCTTCTCCCCGCCCTTGTCGGCGACGGTGAAGTAGGGGTTGTTGACCTGCTTGGGCAGGAAGCCGACGGTCAGGCCCTTCTCGAGTGCGGCGCCCGGGTCGGCCGTCCTGGCACCGGCGGCGGTTCCGCCCTCCCTTCGCACGTCCTCCTTCGTGGTGCCGCCGCAGGCGGTGGCGGCCAGGGCGAGACAGGTGGCGGCGGCGAGGGCCGCGCCGGTGCGGCGGATCGGCGGCTTGCGCATGGCGGATCGTCCTCACGGGATGGGCGGAAGGGGCTGGGGGCTCAGGGCACGGGTGCGGGCGGCGGCGGGCCGGCGCGCCGCCCGGCCCGCGCGGCGGAGATCTGCCGGGCGAGGCGGGGACCGAGCACGGAGACGACGAGCAGGGCGCCGGTGACGACGGTCTGCGACTGCGCGGAGACGTCGAGCAGGCTCATCACGTTCTGCAGGGTGCCGAGCAGGAAGACCCCCGCGACCGCGCCGCCGAGGGTGCCCCTGCCGCCGTCGAAGTCGATCCCGCCAAGCAGCACGGCGGCCACGACGGACAGTTCCAGGCCGGTGGCGTTGTCGTAGCGGGCGCTGGCGTAGTGCAGGGCCCAGAAGACGCCGGTGAGGGAGGCCATCAGGCCGGTCACCGTGAACAGGATCAGCTTCTGCCGCCGGACGCGGATGCCGGCGAACCGCGCGGCCTCCTCCCCCGCTCCGATCGCGAACAGCGACCGGCCGAACGGCGTGGCGTGCAGCGCGATCACGGCGAGGGCGAGCAGCGCGAGGAAGGGCACGAAGGCGTACGGGACGAAGGTGCCGTCGATCCGTCCGGCCGCGAACTCCAGGTAGGCCGCGGGGAAGTCGGTCACCGCGTCGGAGCCGAGCACGATCTGCGCGATGCCCCGGTAGGCGGCGAGGGTGCCGATGGTGACGGCGAGGGAGGGCAGCCCGAGACGGGTCACCAGCAGGCCGTTGACCAGTCCGCAGACCGCGCCGAGCAGCAGACAGAGCGGGATGATCGTCTCGATGGCCAGGCCCTGGTTCCACAGGGCGCCCATCACCGCGCCGGACAGTCCGGCCGTGGAGGCCACCGAGAGGTCGATCTCGCCGGTGACCACCAGCAGGGTCATCGGCAGGGCGATCAGCGCGACGGGCAGCGTGTTGCCGAGGAGGAAGGACAGGTTCAGGGCGTTGCCGAAACCGTCGACGAAGCCGAAGGAGAGCAGCAGGACGACGAGCAGCAGGACTCCGACGGCGGTGTCCCAGCGGACGGCGCGGGCGAGGGAGGCGTCAGCCATGGCGGGCGTTCCTCTTCTTCAGTGCGGTCGCCAGGCGCAGTGCGACGACCCGGTCGGCCGTGATGGCGAGGAGCAGCAGGAGGCCGTTGACGGCGAGCACCCAGACGGAGCTGACGCCGAGGGCGGGCAGCGCGCTGTTGACGGAGGTCAGCAGCAGCGCGCCGAGCGCGGCGCCGTAGACGCTGCCGGAGCCGCCGGTGAAGACCACCCCGCCCACCACCACGGCGCTGACCACGGTGAGTTCGTAGCCGGTGCCGGTCCCGGAGTCGACGTTGCCGAAGCGGGCGAGGTAGAGCGCGCCGGCGAGCCCGGCCAGCGCGCCGCAGGCGGTGTACGCGGTGAGGATCCGCTTGCGCACCGGGATGCCGGCGAGGCGGGCGGCCTCGGGGCTGGAGCCGAGCGCGTACAGTTCGCGTCCGGCACGGAAGTGCTTGAGGAAGCAGGCCGTCGACACCAGCACGGCGAGCGCGATCAGCGCCTGCCACGGCACCGCGAGGACGCCGCCGGAGCCGAAACCGGTGAAGGCGTCCGGCAGATCGGCCGCCGTGATCTGGCGTGAGCCGACCCAGATCGAGTCGATGCCGCGGATGATGTACAGGGTGCCGAGGGTGACCACCAGGGCGGGCACCTGGCCGAGGCTGACGAGCAGGCCGTTGAGCAGGCCGAGACCCACGCCCAGCAGCACCGCCAGCCCGACGGCGACGAGGGGGGCACCGCCGCCCTGGAGGTGGGTGCCGGCGGCGAACGCGCTGATGCCGAGGGTGGAGCCGACCGACAGGTCGACGTTGCGGGTGATGACCACCAGGGACTGGCCGGTGGCGACCAGGACCAGGATGGTGGCGTTCAGCAGCAGGTCCTTGACGCCCTGCTGGGACAGGAAGGCGCTGTTGCCGGCCTGGGTGAGGCCGATCATCACCACGAAGACGGCCAGGACGGCCAGTTCACGCACCCGCAGGACGCGCTCTGCCAGCCGTGCGGCCCGGGGCGGGGGCGCGCCGGTGGCGGGGGTCGGGTCGGTCGTGGTCGCCGTCATGCTGCCCTCCGGGGGTCGGCTTCCGCTGCGGCGCGGGGCGGTGCCGCGGGCGGGGCGGCCGTGCGCCGCCCGGCGCCGTGCCCGTCGCCCGCCGCCCGCGGCGGCCGGCCGTACCGCGCGCGGGCGGCCCCGGTGCGTTCGTCGCTCACGCGGCCCTCCCGGTGGCCGCCGCCAGCACCGTCTCCTCGGTGGCGTCGGCGCGGTCGATCTCGGCGGTCAGGCGGCCCTCGTGCATGACGAGCACCCGGTCGGCCATGCCGAGGACCTCGGGCAGGTCGGAGGAGATCATCAGGACCGCCACGCCGTCGGCCGCGAGGGTGCTGAGCAGCCGGTGCACCTCGGCCTTGGTGCCGACGTCGATGCCGCGCGTCGGTTCGTCGACGATCAGCACCTCGGGGCGGGTGGCGAGCCACTTGGCGAGGACGACCTTCTGCTGGTTGCCGCCGGACAGGGTGGAGACGGCGTCGGCGAGGCGGGCGTACTTCACCTGGAGCCTGACGGCCCAGTCGCGGGCGCGGCCGCGCTCGGCACGCCGGTCCATCAGCCCCGCCCTGACGGTCGTACGGAGCCCGGTCAGGCCGATGTTGCGTTCGATGGACAGGTCCATCACCAGGCCCTGGGCGCGCCGGTCCTCCGGGACGAGGGCCAGCCCGGCGGCCATGGCGGCCGACGGCGCGCCGCTGACCAGGGGCCGGCCGCCGACTTCCACCTCACCGGCGTCCCATCGGTCGATGCCGAACACCGCCCGGGCCACCTCGGTGCGTCCGGCGCCGACCAGGCCGGCCAGGCCGACGATCTCGCCGCGCCGCACCTCGAAGGAGACGTCGGTGAAGACGCCCTCCCGGGTGAGCCGGCGCACGCTGAGGGCGACCTCGCCCGGCGTGACGTCCTGCCTGGGGTAGAGCTCGTCGAGGTCGCGGCCGACCATGCGGCGCACCAGATCGTCCTCGGTCATGCCCGCCAGCGGCTCGGTGGCGATCCAGGCGCCGTCGCGCAGGGTCGTGACGCGCTGGCAGACCCGGAAGATCTCCTCCAGGCGGTGGGAGACGAACAGCACGGCGGCGCCCTGTTCGCGCAGGGAGCGGACGACCTCGAAGAGGCGGGCGACCTCGGGGCCGGTGAGGGCGGCGGTCGGCTCGTCCATGATCAGGACGCGGGCGTCGAAGGAGAGCGCCTTGGCGATCTCGACGATCTGCTGGTCGGCGATGGACAGGCCGCGTGCGGGCCGGTCCGGGCCGAGGTCGACGCCGAGGCGCCGCATCAGCTCTGCCGTTGCGGCGCGGGTGGCCCTGTGGTCGATGCGGCCGAGGGACCGCCGCGGCTGACGCCCCATGAAGATGTTCTCGGCGACGGTCAGGTCGGGAAAGAGGGTCGGCTCCTGGTAGATGACGGCGATGCCGGCGTCCCGGGCGTCGCCGGGGCCGTGGAAGACGACGGGGCGGCCGTCGAGCAGCACCTGGCCGGTGTCCGGCCGGTGCACCCCGGCGAGGGTCTTGATGAGGGTGGACTTGCCGGCGCCGTTCTCCCCGGCGAGCGCGTGCACCTCGCCGGGGAGCAGCTCCAGCCGGACGTCGCGCAGGGCACGGACCGCGCCGAAGGACTTGGAGACGTCCCGGAGCGCCAGGACCGGTGCCGGACCCGTGTCGGACGGGTGGGTCATGGGGGCTCCTCGGCGACGTCGGCGGGACGTCCCTCACGACGTCGTGAAAGGTTTCAAACAGGTGCCCGGGACGTTAGGCAAGGTCGGCGTGGCGCGTCAATGGGTCCGGCTCGGAAAACTTCCGACGAGCGAGGAGTTGGGAAGGGACAGGGCGAGCGGAGGAGGCGCCGAGGGGTTGACACCCCCTCGGGTGCCTCATAGCTTCAGCGTCTGAATCGTTTCACTCCAACGTGACCTCACGCTTGTCCCACGCGTGTCCTCACGCTGGCCCGCGCGCGTTCTCGCGCTTGTTCCCGTCGCCGTGCCCCGGGGGTCCGGCGACCCGATGCCACAGGAGCCCCCAGTGACCGAGCTCGCCGCGGTGAAGGCCGCGCTGAAGACCCAGGCAGTCGAGACGCCGTCGTGGGCGTACGGGAACTCGGGCACCCGGTTCAAGGTGTTCGCGCAGGCGGGCGTGCCGCGCACTCCGTTCGAGAAGCTGGACGACGCGGCCAAGGTGCACGAGTTCACCGGCGTCGCGCCGACCGTGGCCCTGCACATCCCGTGGGACAGGGTCGAGGACTACGCCGCCCTGGCCAGGCACGCCGGGGAGCGCGGGGTGAAGCTGGGGGCGATCAACTCCAACACCTTCCAGGACGACGACTACAAGCTGGGCAGCGTCTGCCACCCGGACGCGGCGGTGCGCCGCAAGGCGGTGGACCATCTGCTGGAGTGCGTCGACATCATGGACGCGACCGGGTCCCGCGACCTGAAGCTGTGGTTCGCCGACGGCACCAACTACCCCGGGCAGGACGACGTGCGCGCGCGGCAGGACCGGCTGGCTCAGGCGCTGGCCGAGGTGTACGGACGCCTCGGCGACGGGCAGCGGATGCTGCTGGAGTACAAGCTGTTCGAGCCGGCCTTCTACACCACCGACGTGCCGGACTGGGGCACCGCCTACGCCCACTGCCTCAGGCTCGGCCCGAAGGCGCAGGTCGTGGTCGACACCGGGCACCACGCGCCCGGTACCAACATCGAGTTCATCGTGGCGACGCTGCTGCGCGAGGGCAGGCTCGGCGGGTTCGACTTCAACTCGCGGTTCTACGCGGACGACGACCTGATGGTCGGGGCGGCCGATCCCTTCCAGCTCTTCCGGATCATGTACGAGGTGGTGCGCGGGGGCGGCTTCACCTCCGAGGTCGCGTTCATGCTCGACCAGTGCCACAACATCGAGGCCAAGATCCCGGCGATCATCCGGTCGGTGATGAACGTGCAGGAGGCGACGGCCAAGGCCCTGCTGGTGGACCGGGAGGCGCTCGCCGCCGCCCAGCGGGCGGGGGACGTGCTGGAGGCCAACGCCGTCCTGATGGACGCCTACCACACGGACGTGCGCCCGCTGCTGCGGGAGGTGCGGGAGGAGATGGGGCTGGACCCCGACCCGATCGCCGCCTACCGGGCCTGCGGGTGGGCCGAGAAGATCGTGGCCGAGCGGGTCGGCGGCCGTCAGGCCGGGTGGGGGGCGTGAGCGCGTGCCGGGCCCGCGCCCCGCACGGCCGCGGCCCCGGCACGACCGGCCGCGCCCCCGCGGCACAGCCGTGTGCCGAAACGGCCTCGCGCCCCTTCCGGGCGCCTCGCCGCCCCACCTCGTCGAAAAGGAACTGACCGGACATGGCATCCCACCCCGAAGCCGACGCGCTGCTCGCCCGCTCCCACCGGCTCGGCGCCGACCCCCGCAACACCAACTACGCCGGGGGCAACGCCTCCGCCAAGGGCACCGCCACCGACCCCGTCACCGGCGGTGACGTGGAACTGATGTGGGTCAAGGGCTCCGGCGGCGACCTCGGCACGCTGACCGAGGCCGGCCTCGCCGTCCTGCGCCTGGACCGGCTGCGGGCCCTGAAGGACGTCTACCCGGGCGTCGAGCGCGAGGACGAGATGGTCGCCGCGTTCGACTACTGCCTGCACGGCAAGAGCGGCGCCGCGCCCTCCATCGACACGGCGATGCACGGCCTGGTGGAGGCCGCGCACGTCGACCACCTCCACCCCGACTCCGGGATCGCGCTGGCCTGCGCCGCCGACGGGGAGAAGCTGACCGCGGAGTGTTTCGGCGACACGGTGGTGTGGGTGCCCTGGCGGCGGCCCGGCTTCCAGCTCGGCCTGGACATCGCGGCGGTCAGGGAGGCCAACCCGCGGGCGATCGGCTGCGTCCTGGGCGGGCACGGGATCACGGCCTGGGGCGACACCAGCGAGGAGTGCGAGCGCAACTCCCTGCACATCATCCGCACCGCCGAGAGGTTCCTCGCCGAGCGGGGCAGGCCGGAGCCGTTCGGCCCGGTGATCGAGGGGTACGAGCCGCTGCCCGAGGCGGAGCGGCGGGCGCGGGCGGCGGCGCTGGCCCCCTACGTCCGGGCGATCGCCTCCCAGGACCGCCCGCAGGTCGGCCACTTCACCGACTCCGAGGCGGTGCTGGACTTCCTCTCCCGCGCCGAGCACCCGCGCCTGGCCGCGCTGGGCACCTCCTGCCCCGACCACTTCCTGCGCACCAAGGTCCGGCCGCTCGTGCTGGACCTGCCGCCGGCCGCTCCGCTGGACGAGGCCGTGGCCCGGCTGAAGGAGCTGCACGCCGCCTACCGCGAGGAGTACGCCGCCTACTACCGCCGGCACGCCGAGGCGGACTCCCCCGCCATGCGCGGCGCCGACCCGGCGATCGTGCTGGTGCCGGGCGTGGGCATGTTCAGCTTCGGCAAGGACAAGCAGACCGCGCGGGTGGCCGGCGAGTTCTACGTCAACGCCGTCAACGTGATGCGCGGCGCGGAGGCGGTCTCGTCGTACGCGCCGATCGAGGAGTCGGAGAAGTTCCGCATCGAGTACTGGGCGCTGGAGGAGGCCAAGCTCCGGCGGATGCCGCGGCCCAAGCCGCTGGCGACGCGGGTGGCGCTGGTGACGGGCGGGGGCAGCGGCATCGGCAAGGCGATCGCGCACCGGCTGGCCGCCGAGGGCGCCTGTGTCGTCGTCGCCGATCTGAACGGGGAGAACGCGGCCGCCGTCGCCCGGGAGCTCGGCGGTCCGGACCGGGCCGTCGCGGTGACCGTGGACGTCACCTCCGAGGAGCAGATCGCCGAGGCGTTCCGGGCCGCGGTGCTGGCCTTCGGCGGCGTCGACCTGGTGGTCAACAACGCGGGCATCTCCATCTCCAAGCCGCTGCTGGAGACCTCGGCGCAGGACTGGGACCTCCAGCACGACATCATGGCCCGCGGCTCGTTCCTGGTCTCCCGCGAGGCGGCCCGGGTGATGATCGCGCAGCGGCTCGGCGGCGACATCGTCTACATCGCCTCGAAGAACGCCGTCTTCGCCGGCCCGAACAACATCGCCTACTCCGCCACCAAGGCCGACCAGGCCCATCAGGTGCGTCTGCTCGCCGCCGAGCTCGGCGAGCACGGCATCCGCGTCAACGGGGTCAACCCGGACGGTGTGGTGCGCGGATCGGGGATCTTCGCGGGCGGCTGGGGCGCGCAGCGGGCGGCGGTGTACGGGGTGCCGGAGGAGAAGCTGGGCGAGTTCTACGCGCAGCGGACGCTGCTCAAGCGGGAGGTGCTGCCGGAGCACGTCGCGAACGCCGTCTTCGCGCTGACCGGCGGCGACCTGACCCACACCACCGGCCTGCACGTCCCGGTCGACGCCGGCGTCGCCGCCGCCTTCCTGCGGTGAGCGCGCGCGTGAAGTCGTACGCCGCGGTCGACCTCGGCGCGTCCAGCGGGCGGGTCATGGTCGGCCGCGCCGGGCCCGACACGCTGGAGCTGGCCGAGGCGCACCGCTTCCCCAACCGGCCGGTCCGCGTGCCCGAGGGGCTGCGCTGGGACGTCCTCGCCCTGTACGCGGGCGTCCTGGACGGGCTGCGGGCGGCCGGTTCCCGCTGCGGGGGCCGGATCGACTCCGTCGGCATCGACGGCTGGGCCGTGGACTACGGCCTGCTGGACGCGGACGGGGCGCTGCTCGGCAACCCCGTGCACTACCGCGACGGCCGCACCGAGGGCGTCGCGGAGAAGGTGTGGACGAGCGTTCCCGCCGACGAGCTGTACGCGGCGACCGGGTTGCAGCACGCCCCCTTCAACACCCTGTACCAGCTCACCGCCGCCCGCTCCACGGCCCAACTGGCACAGGCCCGGCGCGTGTTGCTGATGCCGGACCTGCTGGCGTACTGGCTCACCGGTGAGCAGGGCACGGAGCTGACCAACGCCTCCACCACCCAGTTGATCGATCCGCGCACCCGTGACTGGGCGCGGGGCGTCGCGGACCGGCTCGGCGTCGACCTCGGCCTCTTCCCGCCGCTGCGGCACCCCGGCGACCCGGCGGGCCTGCTGCGTCCGGAGGTGCTGGAGGAGACGGGGCTGGCCGGGCCGGTGCCGGTGTCGGCGGTGGCCTCGCACGACACCGCCTCCGCGGTGGCCGCCGTACCGGCCACCGGCGAGCGGTTCGCGTACATCTGCACGGGCACCTGGTCGCTGGCGGGTCTGGAGCTGGCCGCGCCGGTGCTGACGGAGGAGAGCCGCGCCGCCAACTTCACCAACGAGCTGGGGCTCGACGGCACGGTCCGCTACCTGCGCAACATCATGGGGCTGTGGCTGCTCCAGGAGTGCGTACGGGCCTGGGGCGACCCGGATCTGGGCGGGCTGCTGCGGGAGGCGGCCAAGGTGCCGGCGCTGCGGTCGGTGGTGGATGCGGGTGACGCGGCGTTCCTCGCGCCGGGCCGGATGCCGGAGCGGATCGCGCAGGCGTGCCGCGCCTCGGGGCAGCCGGTGCCCGCCTCGCCCGCCGAGGTCACCCGCTGCATCCTCGACTCCCTGGCCCTGGCCCATCGCCGGGCCGTCCAGGACGCGCAGCGGCTCGCCGGCCACCCGGTCGACGTGGTGCACGTCGTGGGTGGCGGCACCCGCAACGCCCTGCTGTGCCAGTTGACCGCCGACGCCTGCGGGCTGCCGGTGGTGGCGGGGCCGACGGAGGCGGCGGCCCTCGGGAACGTCCTCGTCCAGGCCCGGGCCCACGGCACGGCGGGCGATCTGGCCCGGATGCGCGAACTGCTGGTGCGCACCCAGCCGCTGACCCGGTACGCGCCGCGCGGCGGCACGGCGCGCTGGCGGGCGGCCGAGGCCCGACTCGCCGACCGGTGACGGGGGCCTGCCCCGGTCCCGGCCCGCCGATTACCCTGCACTCGTCCGATGATCGACCCACAAGGAGCCGCGATGCGTGTCGCCCTGTTCCTGACCTGCGTCAACGACACGCTCTATCCGGACACCGGCCGCGCGGTGGTGAGACTGCTGACGCGGCTGGGCGTGGAGGTGGACTTCCCCGCGGCCCAGACCTGTTGCGGGCAGGCGCACTACAACACCGGCTACCGGCACGAGGCGGAGCCGCTGGCCCGGCACTTCGCCGAGGTCTTCGGGGAGTACGAGGCGATCGTGACGCCGTCGGGGTCGTGCGGGGCGATGGTGCGGGAGCTGTATCCGCGCATGGGCGAGCGGGCCCGGGCCGAGGGCCGTGGGAGCACCCTCGCGGCCACCGTGGCGCCGGTGGTGCCCAAGACGTACGAACTGACGGAGTTCCTGGTGGACGTGCTGGGGGTGACGGACGTCGGGGCCTGCTACCCGCACACGGTGACGTACCACCCGACCTGCCACGGGCTGCGCGCCCTGGGCCTGGGCGACAGGCCGCTGAAGCTGCTGCGGGCCGTGAAGGGGCTGGAGCTGGTCGAGCTGCCGGGCGCCGAGGAGTGCTGCGGCTTCGGCGGGACCTTCGCGGTGAAGAACGCCGACGTGTCGGCGGCGATGGGGACGGACAAGGTGCGCAACGCCGAGTCGACCGGCGCCGAGGTGCTGTGCGCGGCGGACAACTCCTGCCTGATGCACATCGGCGGGACGATGTCCCGGCTGCGGGTGGGCATGCGGCCGGTGCACATCGCGGAGATCCTGGCGAGCACGGAGGAAGGGGCGGCCGTATGAGCGGCACGTATCTGGGCATGCCGGCCTTCCCGCAGGCGGCGCGCGACGCCGTGCGCGACCGGAGGCTGCGCGGCAACCTGCGCCATGCCACGCACACCATCCGCGCCAAGCGGGCGAAGGCCGTCACGGAGGTCTCCGACTGGGCGGAGCTGCGCGAGGCGGGCAGGCGGATCAAGGACCACACGCTGCGGCACCTGGACCGCTATCTGGTGCAGGTGGAGGAGGCGGTGACGGCCGCGGGCGGCACGGTGCACTGGGCCGCCGACGCGGACGAGGCGAACCGGATCGTGACCGCCCTGGTCAAGGAGACCGGCGAGTCGGAGGTCGTCAAGGTCAAGTCGATGGCCACGCAGGAGATCGGCCTCAACGAGGCCCTGGAGGCGGAGGGCATCCGGGCCTACGAGACCGATCTGGCCGAGCTGATCGTGCAGTTGGGCAAGGACCGGCCCTCGCACATCCTGGTCCCCGCCATCCACCGCAACCGGGGCGAGATCCGGGACATCTTCCGCGCCGAGATGAGCGAGTGGGGCCGCCCGGCCCCCGAGGGGCTGACCGACACCCCCGCCGAACTCGCCGAGGCCGCCCGCCTGCATCTGCGGGAGAAGTTCCTGCGGGCCAAGGTCGGCGTCTCCGGCGCCAACTTCGTCGTCGCCGAGACCGGCACGCTGGTCGTGGTGGAGTCCGAGGGCAACGGGCGGATGTGCCTGACCCTGCCGGAGACGCTGATCTCGGTGGTCGGCATCGAGAAGATCGTGCCGACCTGGCGGGACCTGGAGGTGTTCCTCCAGACCCTCCCCCGCTCCTCCACGGCCGAGCGGATGAACCCGTACACCTCGATGTGGACCGGCACCACCGACGAGGACGGCCCGCGCACCTTCCACCTGGTGCTGCTGGACAACGGCCGCACCGACACCCTCGCCGACGAGGTCGGCCGCCAGGCGCTGCGCTGCATCCGCTGCTCGGCCTGCCTGAACGTGTGCCCGGTGTACGAGCGGGCCGGCGGCCACGCCTACGGCTCGGTCTACCCGGGCCCGATCGGCGCCATCCTCAGCCCGCAGCTCAGGGGCACCGGCAGCGACATCGACGCCTCCCTGCCCTACGCGTCCTCGCTGTGCGGCGCCTGCTACGAGGTGTGCCCGGTCGCCATCGACATCCCGGAGGTGCTGGTGCACCTGCGCGAGCGGGTGGTGCAGGGCGGCCCGGCGACCCGCCGGGGCAACAAGGTCCTGCTGAAACCGGCCAGGGGACATGCCGCCGAGCGTGCGGCGATGCGCGCCGCGCAGTGGGCGTTCGCACATCCGGGTCTGCTGCGCACGGGGCAGCGGCTGGCCTCGCGCACCCGCCGCTTCCATCCGCGGACACTGCCCGGCCCGGGCCGGGCCTGGACCGGCAGCCGGGACCTGCCGGCCGTCCCCGCGGAGCCGTTCCGCGACTGGTGGCAGCGTACGCGCGGCGGAGAGGACGGCGCCGAGTGAGCAGCAGGGAACGGATCCTGGGCCGGGTGCGGCGGGCACTCGCCGACGTCCCGCGCGACGACACCCCCTACGACCGGGCGGTGCCGCGCGATTATCTGCGGGAGCACGGCGAGCGGTCCACCGAGGAGACGGTGGCGCTGCTCGCCGAGAACCTGGCGGACTACCGGGCGGTCGTGCACCGCTGCGCGGACGCGGAGCTGCCGGAACTGCTGGCGCGGCTGCTGGCCGGACGGGGCTCGCGCAGCGTGCTCGTCCCGCCGGGGCTGCCGCCGCACTGGCTCGCGGCGGTGGACGCCACCCGCGTCCCCGACCGCGCCGGCAGCACCCCGCACGAGCTCGACCGCGTCGACAGCGTGATCACCGGGTGCGCGGTGGCGATCGCCGAGACCGGCACCATCGTGCTGGACGGCGGCCCCGACCAGGGCCGCCGCCGTATCACACTGATCCCCGACCACCACATCTGCGTGGTGCGGGTCCCCGGCCAGGTCGTCTCCTCCGTGCCCCGGGCCCTGCGGCGCCTGGACCCGGCGCGCCCGCTGACCTGGATCTCCGGCCCGTCGGCGACCAGCGACATCGAGCTGGACCGGGTGGAGGGGGTGCACGGGCCGCGGACGCTGGAGGTGGTCCTGGTCGACTGAGGCCGGGGGCACATGCGGGGCGTGCCGCTCGGGTGCTCGCCGCGCCCGAGCGGAGCACGGCCTAGCTCGCCCGGCGGGCGGCCGGGACCTTCGTGCTACCCGGCCTTGGCGTACTGCTGGGCCATGGCACCCGCGAAGTCGTGGACGACGCACTGCTCGTCGCCGACGACCCAGGCGTCGTGCCCGGGCGCGCACACGAAGACGTCACCGGGACCCACCTCGCTCTCGGCGCCGTCGTCCATGCGGATGCGCATCCGTCCCTGCACGACGTAGCCGTTGTGGTGGATCTGGCAGCTCTCGGTGCCCGCTATCGGCCCCACCGACTCCGACCAGCGCCAGCCGGGCTCGAAGGTGGCCACGGCGAAGTCGAGCCCCGTGAGGTGAACGGCCTCGAGGTGTCCGCGCGGGAAGTCGCGCCGCTCGTCCGGCTTGTCGAGCGTCTTGACCTCGAACATGACGCTCCTCCTTTCCGGCCGCGTCCGTCAGCGGCCGGGGCCGGCCTCCGTCTGCCACGGCATCCTCCGCGGGCGGCACGGGCGGGGCCGGCCCCCACCACCTCATCGTCCATCCGTCGAGCCGGGGGCACCATCCGGGCGGCGCCGGCGCCGTCAGCTCCCGGCGCCGCACAGCCGGGCGAACCGGCCGGCGTCGATGTTGCCGCCGGACAGGATCACTCCGACGCGACCCGGAAGCGGGCCCGCGCGGCCGGTCAGCAGGGCGGCCAGGGGGGTGGCTCCGCTGGGTTCCAGGACGATCTTCAGCCGTTCGAAGGCGAACCGCATGGCGTCCCGGATCTCGTCGTCGCCGACCAGCACGATCCCGTCCAGCAGCCGCCGGTTGAGGGAGAAGGTCAGTTCACCGGGGGTGGTCAGGGCCTGCCCGTCGGCGATGGTGCGCGGGACGGGGACGGCGACGCGCCGGCCCGCCTCCAGGGAGCGCCTGGTGTCGTCGCCGGCCTCGGGCTCGACGCCGATCACCCGGGTGCCGGGATGCAGCCCCTTGGCGGCGGTGGCGCTCCCGGCGATCAGCCCGCCCCCGCCGACGGGCGCGATCAGCGCGTCCAGGGGTCCGGTCTCCTCGATGAGTTCCAGCGCGGCGGTGCCCTGGCCGGCGATGACGTCCGGGTGCTCGTAGGGCGGGATCAGGGCGAGTCCCCGCTCGGCGGCCAGGGCCTCGGCGAGGGCCACGCGGTCGCCGGTGTAGCGGTCGTAGGTGACGATCTCGGCGCCGTAGCCGGCGGTGGCCTCCCGCTTGGAGGGCGGGGCGTCCTGCGGCATGACGATCACCGCGGTGGTGCCGAGTTCGCGGGCGGCGAGCGCGACGGCCTGGGCGTGGTTGCCGGAGGAGTAGGCGGCGATGCCCCGGGCCAGTTGCCCGGGCGTGAGGCGGCCGGCGGCGTGGTAGGCGCCGCGGAACTTGAAGGCACCGACGCGCTGGAAGTTCTCACACTTCAGCAGGACCTCGGCACCGGCCAGCGCGTCGAGGGTCCGGGAGCGCAGGACGGGGGTGCGGTGGACGATCCCTTTCAGACGGGCGGCGGCGTCGCGGACGTCGTCGAGGGTGACCGGCGGTACGGAAGTCGGCACGTGTGTCCTCCAGCGGGGGCGTAGGGGTCGTCGGTGGGCTCGTCGCGGGGCGGACCCGCGCGAGGCGGCGCGATCGGGTCACCCGGCCGAGAAGTGCGGGGCACGCCGCCGGTCCCGGGATTCATGGCCACAGCCTGTCAGCCAGGAGCCACGAACCGCCAACGAGACCCCCACCTGAGAGCATCCGGGCGCCCACCGGCACGCTCCCCCGCTGACACGTCGTGCTCGGGCGGGCGGCCGCGCCGTAGATATGTTTTCTTCCTGATGGACACAGACCGGGAGAACGGTGACGGCGGGCAACGTCCAGCGGTAACGGCTCGGCGGGATAATCGCCCCTTGTGGGTGAACGTTGTTACTCGGATGGATTATCCAAGTCGGCGGCCCGATCTTCGTTTCGCTCGGCCTGGAGGCTGCTCACCACCCCGATCCAGCGCGTCCGCGAAAAGGCCGCGGGCAGACCCATCCGTCCGGCGACGAAGAGATGCACACACGCTCGATTCCCCTGCCCCCACTACCGCGGTACCGTCACAGGCTTTGTCGAGTTGGACCGACCCCTGCCGTGCGACGCCGAGATCGTGCTGCGGGGCCTGCGTCCCGGCGACCAGCAACGCAGCAGCACTTCGAACACCGCGGCCGGACGGCCCGACGGCCCGTACCGCCTGTCCGACCATCCCCCGCGTGCATGTCTTTTCGCAGGTGGTGGCGGTGCCCAGGATTCAGCCGGCGGGCACGAGGCCGGGTTCGCATCCTCCCGCGGTCGTTTGCGTCACGCCGATGAGAGGGACGGCGGGCCGGCGGCCTCCGGGGTGCGGACCGCCATCCCGGCCACGTGCCCGGCGGTGACGGCCGGAACGCGGCCTTCCCCAGCGGGCGCCGAGTCCGGCCGGCTCACGGCCACCACGGCGAATACCGGCACCCCGTATTCGAACCGACGAATAAGCCCGGTTCGAATTTTCGATTAATGCCATTGCCTGCGCGGATTTCCCCTTTTTATTACCGGAAGCATTTCTTCCTCCCCGCCCCGGCTGCCATCCTGAGCGAACCCCGCAAAGAATCCGGCACGTCCGGCGATGTCGCGCGCGACGGCCCGGCCGGCCCTGTGTTCGCCGCGCGCAACCGCCCGACTCGCCTGTCCTTGCTCCCTCGCCACTCCGCCCGACATCGACCAGCCAGTCCCGCCGGCACCACTGGCCGGCGGGACGAGCCCCCCTCGGCCCCGCACCACCGCTATTCGAAGGAGATCGAATGAGTTCTGGATCCGCGAGCACCACACCGGCGTCCACCGGGAGGTCTGCCACCGCCGCGCCGCGCCCGTGCACCGTGGCCCGGTACCTGGCCCGCCGGCTCCATCAGTTGGGCATCACCCATCTGTTCGGTGTTCCCGGCAACCACCTCGGCCCCTTCCTGGAGGCGCTGCGCGCCGAGGGGCACATCGAGTGGGTGGGCACCCCCACGGAGGGCGGAGCGGGTCAGGCAGCGGACGCCTACGCCCGCGTCCACGGTGCCGGAGCCGCGGCGGTCACCTACAGCGTCGGCGCCTTCAACCTGCTCAACGCCTGCGGAGGCGCCTACGCCGAGAACGTGCCGCTGATCGCGATCAACGCCTCGCCGCCCTACGAGCAGTGGCAGAACTTCCGGGCCATCGGCCTGATCACCTCGCACATGAGCCAGCGGCCGGAGAGCAACCTCGAGGTCTACCGGCAGGTCACCGTCGACGCCCAGTGCGTGTCCAACCCCGGCCTCGCGCCCGGACAGATCGACCGTGCGCTCACCGCCTGCCTGTCGGAACGCCGACCGGTGTACCTGGAGGTCATGGAAGACCTGTGGGACGCACCGTGCCCCGAACCAGTCGGCGAGATCACGGCCCGGCCGCGCCCGTTCACCGAGAAGAATCAGCACATGCTGGACGCCGCGGTCCAGGCGGTGCTGCAACTGATCGACGATCACCCCGCCGAGGACGGCAGGCCGCGCCCCATCCTGTGGGCAGGTGAGGAGATCGACCGCTTCGGCCTCGGCGGGCCGCTGCTGGACCTGGTCGACGCCACCGGCATCCCGTTCTGCACCACCATCGGAGCCAAGGCCGTCGTCAGTGAGCACCACCCCCGCTATCACGGCGTCTACAACGGCGACGCCAGCGACCCGGTGGTGCACAAAGTCTTCAAGCAGTGGTCCACCTGCCGGATCGGCCTGGGCGCCTGGTCGACGTCGAAGAACCTCCAAGGCGACCGGTACATCGGCACCGACTGGGTGATGGCCTCCCACGGCGGCATCAGCGTCGGCACCGCCTACTTCCCCGACGTCCAGCTCGCCCAGCTCATCCCCGCACTGCGTGACGTCCTGGTGGCACGCTACGGTCCCGGCGGCCTGGCCGCCGACTACTACGCCGAAGCAGGCGCCGCGGGCCGGGCGGTCCCGGGCGGCCTGGCCGCCTTCCGCGCCACACTCAGCACCGCCGGACCGCTGGCCCCGCTGACCGAGCACCTGACCTACGACGGCCTGTTCACCCGCATCAACCACTTCCTCAACGACGAGACACAAGAGCGGTGGACCGTCATCTCCGACGCGGCCTTCTCGCTCATCGGCTCGATGAACCTCACCCTGCCCGCGGGCGGCTACCTGGCCCAGAACATCTGGCTGTCCATCGGCTGGTCCGTCGGCGCGGCCGCCGGCGCCGCACTGGCACCCGAACGCCGCAACACCCGCCCCATGGTCTTCGTCGGCGACGGTTCCTTCCAGGAGACCTGCCAGGAAGTCTCCACCCACACCCGGCTCGGACTGCCGTCCGTGATCTTCGTGCTGAACAACCAGAACTTCTACGGCATCGAGCAGATGCTCGTCGCCCCCTGCTACTACAGCGACAACCACCCGCCCGGCTCCGACGGCGCCGACTTCTACAACGAACTGCACCCCTGGAAGTACCACAAGCTCGCCGAGGTCTTCTCCGGCACCAAGACCCCGGCCACCGGACTGACCGTCACCACCGCCCGGCAACTCGACGACCTGCTCACCGCGCTCGCCGACCCCACCGACCCGGTCAACGCCGGGCCCCTGCTCGTCCACGTCCGCCTCGACCGCCACGACTATCCCCGCGCCCTGTCCTACAAGGTTGCCCGCTGCCCGTAGCCCACCAGCGGGACGCGCATCCGTCGCGACTCGGACGCCGCGTGCCGGCGGCTGCCTGCGGCAGCCGCCGGGTGCCGGTGCCGAGCCACGGATCAAGAGGCACGGGCGCACCGGCTTCGGCCTTCTGCGCCGCCGGATCCACGTTGCGGACTGAGTCGAAGGGTCAGCGGGTGGCGGGAGCGTCGGCCGTCGAAGGCGATCTGGTAGACGTCCAGTGGCGCCTTGCAGCACATCGTCCAGCGGTGCCGACCCTTGCCGGTCGGGCCCGGACTCATCAGCGCCGGCACCTCACCCCGTAGGACACGGTCTAAATGGTCCAGGAGGGCACCGTCTTGCCCGTGCCGTCGGGAGCAGAGGCGCACGCGCCCGGAGCGGCCGTGACGATGGCGGCGAAGCCCGCCTCCGGGTCGGCGCACACGCGCCGCGGCGCTGCGGCGGGGATGACGACCGTGTCGCCCGGCACGACGATGAGCTTCTCGCCCTCGAGTTCGACGGTCGCGCCACCCTCCAGCACTGTCCACACCTGCTCGGCATCGAAGGCGTGGAGGGGGCCCGCGGCACCGGGTCGCATGTCGACGCGCCACAGAGCCTGTCCGGCGCCACCCAGCGTCGGCGAGGCAAGCGTGGTCATGACGGCGTTGGGCGTCTCGGTCCGGCGGCTCTCGGCATGGCGGATGACAGGCATCGCGGCAACCCTTAAACTCGACAACATGGTTGTCGAAATGGTGAACCTGGTTGTCGATCGTGTCAAGTGACTCCCCTGGCTTCGAGCTGCCGCTGCGACTCTTCCTCGCCTTTCGCGTCCTCATCGACGCCCTGCACGACGAGCTCACGCACCGAGGGCACCCCGACGTCCGGCCGATGCACGGCTACGTCTTCCAGGCGATCGGCCCGGACGGCACGACCGCCGCGGACCTCGGCCGCCGGCTGGGAATCTCCAAACAGGCCGCCGGCAAGACGATCGACACGCTTGAGCGCCTCGGTTACGTGGAGCGCGACACGGATCCGGGCGACGCACGTCGCAAGATCGTCCGACTCACCGACCGCGGCACAGACTGCCTGGCCTTGTCGGCACGCATCTTCGAGCAGCTCCGGGCCGAGTGGGCTCAGACCCTTGGCGAAGACCGTCTTCGCGCACTGGAGGCCGACCTGCGCAGCGTGACGCCCGCGGAGCCGTTCCTGCTCGACGTGCCCGGATGGTTCGGCAACTCGTAGTCCTCCGACTCCGGGCGGTTGGTAGCCGATCGCTCCACGCCTTCTCCCGGTGCCCCTGCCTGGGACGGTGACCTCGGTGCGCCGAGGGAACGGGGCCGCCGCACACCGATGGGCATCTCGGCCTTCACGGCGGCCACCAGGCCGCCGCTTCCCGCACCTCCGGCCCCGCGACGGTCAGCGTGGCGCCGGAGCCGGTTCAGGGCCGGGGGTTGGTGCGTCGCCAGGCGGGGCGGGCGTCCGTGCCCCGGCGGCCCGCCGCGGCGGCGCAGCGGGGGCAGACCCGCTGGACGGCGTCGGCCGCGCCGCCCGTCTCGGGCAGGATCTCGGGCCAGGGCACGGCCGGGAACCGGGACAGTTGCGAGCGGTGCAGCGCCAGGCCGCACACGGTCTGGTTCATGCCGCGCTCCCAGGCGTGCACCTCACCGGCGGGCAGCCACCGCCCGTCCTCCTCGTCCCACCAGCGACCGGAGGCCGCCACCTCGTACCGCCGCGTCCTGGCCATCGGCTCCCCGACCATCCTCTCCTTCGTCCGTTCCAGGGCCCGGGTGCCCCTCCGGGACGGCCGCCACACACGGACCGGGAGCGCTTGACGGAGTTCCTCCCCGTACCGCCTCTTGTGTGACCTCTCCGCACGTCTTATCCGATTCGCGGATTTTCTCTGCCTAGCATGCATGATCCGCGTCCTGCCCCGTACGAGAGGACACCAGATGGCGCCCACGGGCCGTCACAGAGCACTGGCCGAGCACGGCTTCCCCCCGCACGACGCCGTGCTGCGCGCGGCAGCCCGGCACATCGGCCGCCGGCGCTTCCTCACCGTCACCGCGGCGGCCGCCGCGCTCGCCTTCACCACCAACCTGCCGGCCCGGGGTGCCGTCGCCGCCCCCCGGCGCGACGCGGCCCGCATCGACAAGGACCCGTTCACCCTGGGCGTCGCCTCGGGCGACCCGCTGCCCGACTCCGTGGTGCTGTGGACCCGGCTGGCCCCCGAGCCGTTCGAGGCCGACGGCGGGCTGGGCGAGGAGCGAGTCGCCGTGGAGTGGGAGGTAGCCGAGGACGAGTCCTTCGGCCTGGTCACCCAGCGGGGCACCGCCGAGGCCCACCCCGAGTACGCCCACAGCGTGCACGTCGACGTCCGGGGCCTGGAGCCCGCCACCCGGTACTACTACCGCTTCCGTACCGGGACCTGGATCAGCCCGGCGGGCCGCACCCTCACCGCGCCCTCGGCCGGCGACGGCACCTCGGCGCTCCGGCTGGCCGCCGTCGCCTGCCAGGCGTACCAGGACGGCTACTACACGGTCCACCGGCACCTGGCGCAGGACGACGTCGACCTCGTCTTCCACCTCGGCGACTACCTGTACGAGTACGCCGTGAACTCCGTCGGCGGCGAGCGCCGCTACACCGACGTCACGCTCCCGGACGTGTTCAACCGCGAGACCATGACCCTCACGGACTACCGGCTGCGCTACTCCCTCTACAAGAGCGACCCGGACCTGCAGGCCGCCCACGCCGCGCACCCCTTCGTCGTCGCCTGGGACGACCACGAGACCGAGAACAACTACGCCGGGAGCATCCCCGAGAACACCGTGCCGCCGGAGGAGTTCCTGGTGCGCCGGGCCGCCGCCTACCGCGCGTACTGGGAGAACCAGCCGCTGCGCGCCGCACAGCTTCCCCAGGGTCCCGACGCCCAGCTCTACCGCCGTCTGCACTGGGGCACGCTCGCCCAGTTCGACATCCTCGACACCCGCCAGTACCGCTCCGACCAGGCCTACTCCGACCGTCCGCACCCGCCGGGGCCGGAGTCGGACGACCCCGCTCGCACCATGACCGGGGACGCCCAGGAGCGGTGGCTGATCGACGGGTGGCGGGCCTCGACGGCGCTGTGGAACGTGATGCCGCAGCAGGTGTGCTTCTCGCAGCGCAAGCTCGACACGACCGCCGACGCCAACATGTCCATGGACGCCTGGGACGGCTACCGGGCCTCGCGCGACCGGATCGTCGCCGGCGCGAAGGAGGCCGGTGTCGCCAACTGGATGGTCCTGACCGGCGACGTCCACGTGGCCTACGCCTTCGACATCAAGGACGACTTCGACGACCCGCAGTCGAAGACCCTCGGCACGGAGATCACCTCCACCTCGGTGTCCAGCGGCAAGGACGGCGTGGAGCGGCCCGCCAACTGGGACACGTACATGACGGCCAACCCGCACATGAAGTTCTACGACGGCAGACGCGGCTACGCGCGGGTGGAGCTCGGCCAGGAGGCGGCCAGGATCGACTTCCGCACGGTGTCCGCGGTGACCACCCCCGGCGCCCCCGTGACCACCGCGGCGTCCTTCGTCACCGAGGCGGGTGCGCCCGGACTGCAGCCCGCGTGAACCGCCGGGCGGCCCGCGGCGCGGGCCGCCCGGCGTACTGCACATGGCACCCCCCGCGTCCCCCATAGCGCGAATGCGGGCGCTCTCGGGCATCGGCGCGCACCTTTCCGGCAAGTCCCCTAGGGCCTCTCGTTCCGGCCGGGCCGGGTCCGGACGACAGACCTCAGGACCTCGCCGCAGTCTCACCCCCTGAGCCCCGATGAGCCCCGATGAGCCTTGATGAGAAGGAGTTGCTTCGCATGGTCGGCAGACTTGCCCCAGGGCGGCGCCGCGCCGCCGCCCTGACCGCCCTCGGCACCCTCGTCCTGACCGCGGCCCCCGCCGCGGCCACCGCCGCGCCGCCGCCCGCGCCGGGCCCCCTGCCCGGCGCCGCCCGGACGCTCGGCGCCGACGCACCCTCCGCCCCACTGCTGCGCGCCTTGCAGCGCGATCTGAAACTGACCCCGCGTCAGGCCGCCGCCCGCCTGGTCAACGAGGCGGAGGCGGGCACCCGTGCCGGCCGGTTGCGGAACATGCTGGGCGAGCGCTACGCCGGGGCCTGGGTGAGCGGCACGACCTCCTCCCGGCTCACCGTCGCCACCACCGACTCCGGGGACGTGCCCGCCATCGAGGCCCAGGGCGCGAAGGCGGCCGTCGTCGGCCGGGCGCTGAGCGAGCTGCGGGCCGTGAAGGCACGGCTGGACGCCACCTCCCGGCGGGTCAGGACCCCCGACACGCCGGTCTGGTACGTCGACGTGCGGACCAACCGGGTCGTCGTCCAGGCGGTGAGCGAACCGGCCGCGGCGGCGTTCACCGAGGCCGCGGGCCTGCGCGGCCGGGACGTGGGCGTCCGCGTGTCGGCGCACCGGCCGCGGGTGCTGGACGACATCGTCGGCGGTGACCCCTACTACATCGACGACAGGGTCCGCTGCTCGGTCGGGTTCTCCGTCACCAAGGACCAGCAGCAGGGCTTCGCCACGGCCGGCCACTGCGGCAGGCCGGGCGCGAGGACCACCGGCTACAACATGGTGGACCAGGGCACCTTCCAGGCGTCCGTCTTCCCCGGCAAGGACATGGCCTGGGTCGGTGTCAACAGCGGGTGGACCGCCACGCCGGACATCAGGGCGGAGGGGGGCCGGCGCGCCCAGGTCGCCGGCTCGGTCCAGGCGCTCGTCGGGGCGTCGGTCTGCCGTTCGGGCTCCACCACGGGCTGGCGGTGCGGTGTCATCGAGCGGCACGACACCAGCGTCAGCTATCCGCAGGGCACCGTCGACGGGCTGACCGAGACGACGGTGTGCGCCGAGCCCGGGGACTCCGGCGGCCCGTTCGTCGCCGGCGCCCAGGCGCAGGGGATCACCTCCGGCGGCTCCGGCGACTGCACGAGCGGAGGCACCACCTTCTACCAGCCGATCAATCCGTTGCTCGCCGATTTCGGCCTCACCCTGAAGACCACGGCCGCCCAGTCCACGCTGCCCGCCCCGCAGAACGGCGCGGCGTCGGACGCGTGGGCGGCGGGCCGCGTCTACGAGGCCGGCACCACCGTCACGCACGGCGGTGTGCGCTACCAGTGCCTGCAGGAGCACCAGGCGCAGGGCGTGTGGGCGCCCGACGCCACACCGGCCCTGTGGCAGCGGATCTGAGCACACGTCCACCGGTGCGGGGGCCCCGCTCCCGCACCCGCGCTCCCCGCGGGGTGTTCCCTCAGCGGGACGGGCTCCGGTCCTCGGCGAGGAGCGCGTAGGCGCCGGACACGAACGGGTCGTGCGATCCGCGGACCCGGCGGGTGCACACGGCGGCCAGGGCGGTGTCCGTGTCGGGCCGGAAGCCCAGGAACGCCTGCTGTCCGGGGGTCGCTCCGGCGTGGAAGTACATCGGCCCGCCGTCGGTGGGGTGCCGGAACCACGCCACCGTGTGCACGTGCCGGTGGCCGAGCCCGCGCCGGACCACGGGGGTGCGCACCGCCCGCAGGGCACCGGCCAGGGGGGAGCCGTCCGGGCGGAGGTGGGCCTCCAGGAAGCCCAGCAGGTCCTGCGGGGTGGCCCGGACCGCCCCGGCCGCCTGGAAGCCGCCCGCGTCGAAGGCGGCGACGGCCGTGCGGCCGTCGCCGCGGTGCCCGGTCGCGTCGGTCGCGGGGTCCTCGGCGCGCAGGGCCGTGCCGCTGAGGCCGAGCGGGCGCAGGACGTGCGCGGTCAGCAGCTCCTCCCACGAGGTGCCGGTCACCGACGCGAGGGCATGGCCGAGCACGGCGACGCCGAAGTTGGAGTAGCGCCAGCGGGTGCCGGGGCGGTGGCGGGGGCGGTGGCGCAGGAACGCGGCGGTGACGCGGGCGGCCGGATAGCGGGCGAAGGGGTTGGTCTGCCAGGCGGGCAGGGCCCGGGCGTAGAAGTCGCGCGGCAGGGCGGGCAGTCCGGCGGTGTGGGTGACGAGGTGGGCGAGGGTCACCGGGTCGGGGCCAGCCGGCCGGTCCGGGTCCAGGCAGGCGGCGGCGGGCTCTCCCCCGGTGAGCGTCCCGCGCCGGACGAGGTGGGCCAGCAGCAGCCCGGTGAACGTCTTGCTGGCCGACCCGATCTCGTAGCGCAGGTCCGGCCGGAGGACCTCGGGGGGCGGGGCGGTGCCGCCGCTGTGGACGATACGGCGGCCGTGCCGGGAGACGGCGACGACGACGTCGGGGGCGTCGGCCGCGGCGACGGCGGCGGCGAGCCGCTCCCGCAGCTCCGCGTCGTCGTGCGCCTCCGGCGGTACGGGGCCGGCGCCGTCGTCGTCGAGCGGATCGCCCGGCCAGGGCGCGGCGGAGGCCGTCACGAGGCGGCCTGCGCCAGCTCGGAGAAGGTGCGGGAGGTGGCCAGTGCCGAGGCGAAGGCGGCGACCAGCGTCGGGTGGTAGACGATGTCGAACACCTCGTCGGGGTCGCCCTCGGGCATCGACCGTATGGCGGGCATGGCGCCGTCCGGCTGCTGCGCGGCGGCGAACGCCTCCCAGGCCCGCTCGTCGAGGGCCGGGCGGGGCAGACAGGCGTCGACCACGAGCAGTTCACCGAGCAGGTCCCAGCGCTTCAGGTCCAGCCAGTCGTCGATCCAGACCGGCAGCCAGGTGGCGAGGTAGCCGGCGATGCGGGGCGGCAGGCCGTCCGGGTTCTGTCCCCAGCCGGTCAGGTGGAACACCGTGTGGGTGACGTCGTAGGCGATGTGGCCCTCCACCGTCCACGGTTCGGGTGTGCGGGCCAGCCAGGTCGCGGTCAGTGCCTCGTCCTCGGGCGGCCGCACCGGTGCCAGGCCGAAGCGGCGCTGGAAGGTGGCCAGGCCGAGCCTCCGGTTCGGCACCACCTCGAAGGCGGCCCAGCTCTCGAGACGGTGGTTGAGGCGGACCGCCCGTTCCATCTCCGGCTGGCGGTAGCCCAGTTCCCGGTACGGCAGGTACACCTCGAACGGGACGGGCGAGATGGGTTCCGTACGCTGCCCGCGCACCAGCATGCGGCCGCCGTCCAGCGTCTCCCGCCAGGTGCGGTCGACCAGTTGACGGGCAAGCTGGGCCTGGCGTGCCCCGGCCACGCCCTCGCGCAGCAGCACCTCGCAGATGAGGCCCAGTTCACCGATGGGTTTGAACCGCTCCAGGAAGCCGACCTCGGGGTCGACGTCGGGTTCCAGCCGGAAGCCGTCGTGGTGGGCCCACAGCCATTCCAGGGCGCGGAGCCCGACGGTGTGGATCAGGCGCGTGTCGGTCATCCCAGCGCTCCTTGTCCGCCGTACCGGTACCGCGTCGCCGCCGGGCGCCGGACACGGCCGTGGGGGAGGTCCGGTCCGGCTCCGTCCGTCCGGGCCGGGCCGCCGCGCCCGAGGGTCACGGCCGCGGCGAAGGCGGCCATCAGGGTGGAGTGGTAGCTGTCGGCGAAGTCCTCGGCCGGGCCCGTCGCCGCGGGGCCGCCGCCGGTCGCGCCGGCCCTCTCGTGCGGGGCCGGTCCGACCTCGGGGATGGCGCCCGCGGGGTCCTGGGCCGCCGCCACCCGGCGCCATGCCTCCCGTGCGTCCGGTCCGGGCGCCGCGCCCGGTCGTCCCGGCAGGCTCGCCGCCACGACGAGCAGCTCGCACGTCAGGTCCCACATCCGGGCCTCCCCGCAGGTGTCGAGCCAGGGCGGCAGCCAGTGCGTCAGATAGGCGACGAGGTCCGCCGGGAGGCCGTCGGCGGCGCGCCCCCAGTCGGTGAGGTGGAAGACGACGTGGGTGAGGGCGTATCCGGAGGCGGTCTCGAAGGTCCACGGTTCGGGCAGTCCGCCCAGCCAGGTCTCGCGCAGGACGCGCTCGGCCTGCCCGGCGGGCACGGTCCCGTCGAGGCCGCCGCGCCGCTCGGCGGCGAGCACGCCCAGGCGGCGGGTGGGGCCCTGTTCGGTGAGCCGCCAGCCGCGGGTGCGGACCACCGTGGCGGCGCGCGCCTCGTACCCGGGGTGGCGCAGGCCCGCGGCGGCGAAGGCCCCGTACACCTCCAGGGGGTAGGTGGCGAAGGGTTCGGCGCGCTGGAGCCGGAGGAACAGCTCGCCCTCGCCGGTCTGCCGCCACGCGAACGCCAGCAGCTCGCGGGCACACGTGTGCAGCGGGTCCGCCGGGGGGAGGCGGCGGGTCAGGGTGGCGCACACCTGGGCGAGTTCGCCCAGCGGCTTCCAGGTGCGGTCGACTCGGCCGTCGGCCGCCAGCGCCTCGTCGTCCAGGGCGAATGCGTCGCGGTGCGCGCGGACCCAGGAGAGTGCCCGGCTCGCCACCTGCCGGATCTCCGCGGCGTTCACGGCCGTCCCGCCGGGGAGCCGGTCCGCAGCAGGGCGGCCGCCCGCACCTGGAGCGCCACCCGCGGGTCGCTGCCGCCCATGAGGTCCACGAAGTCCAGGCCGGCCTCCAGTCCCAGCGTGTCGGGGACTCCGTCGAGCAGGGTCAGCCAGCGGCCCACGCCGGCCGCCTGTGCCCAGTCCCGGCGGCGCACCGCCCGGACGAAGCCCCGGGCGACGTCGACCGGCCGGCGGCGGGCCGCGCGGGCCACGGCGCTGTCCTGACCGGGCAGCGCGAGGGCGGCCAGCACCGAGAGCTGGTGGGCGAGGGTCTGCCACGGGGCGTCATCGAGCCAGGCGGCGTCGGGTTCCGCGTCCGCCGGGTCCTCGCCGCCCGCGTGCGGTGCGCCGAGGGGGGAGGTCAGCCGCTCAAGAGTGCGCCGCATGGCCCAGTGGCTCCACCGGACGGTGGGGGCGGC